>VFZU01000126.1 GCA_016870995.1 Acidobacteriota bacterium | reverse complement strand
GCCCTCCGGGCTCCTTCCGCAGCCCCGGAATCGTGTTTGTTTTCTCTCGACATCGAACATCTCCTTTCGAACATTTTCTCTATGAAATGTCCCAGGGAGCTGTCCATCAAAATCGCGGAGCGGGAGAAGGCATGGCCGATCCGTGGCAGCAATCCCTTGCACTTGCACTGTACATAGCGAACTTCGTATCCCGCCGCCGCTGATAGCGCATGCCCAGCCGAATCCTGCATCGTAAAGGTCAGAAACGTGTTTCCGTAACGCTTGCCCAAGCCGTTCCAGCCTTGCCCATAGTTGCTGGGCCGATTGTCAAGATGTGATGGGATTGTCGACAGCATCGGACGAAGGTACGCTCCGGGACTTGCCGCAACCCCCCGCCACCACACGCGCACCCTTTCCTCATTGGTGGGAGGTTTCCATTTCAGGTCGCGAGGCACACGAGTGCCCATCAGCATGTCGGAGTGAGAAGGATTTGTAATGTTAGCCGAGTCTTGTGCAACCAGAACAAGCCCGGCCGGAATGAAAAGGGAGATCAGGAATCGCAGACCAACACCACCTGAGTCGCAAGACGCGATACTCAAGTGAATCTTTACTCTTTTATAGCTTTTGAAGGATTCACCGGCGGATACCCGGTCAGCGGGTCATGCTTTTTCTTCTTCCAGAACAGCAGCCGGCTGGGCGTGAACTCCTGCAAAAGTGAGGATACGAAGCCAAACGCCATGGCACTGTTTCCCATGTGGATCCCTTCCGAAGACCATCGCTGGTTTGGTGTATACAACGTGGACATCATCCCCACCGAATAGCTTCCGACTATCTTGGGCCACTTCAACACCTTCTTGCCATTGCGATCATACGTAACGACATTGAACAAAAGCGCATGCCCGATTCGCGGCAACACCTTGGTGCATTTGCATTGGATGTAGCGCATCTCATACCCTGAAGCCGCAGCTAGCCCTTCAGAGGCAACATCCTGCAGCGAAAAGGTCACAAACGAATTCACATTCCGTTTGCCAAAGGCTCCCCAGCCTTGGCCGTAATCTTTGGGTTCGTTTGCAAGATGATGTGAGGTAGCCGTAACCGAAGAACGGATGTATGCTCCGGGGCTCAGTGCCAGTCCCCGCCACAGCACACGCCAGCGCTCTTCCTTGGTTGGCGTCTTCCATTCCAGATTGCGCGGCACCCTCGTACCAACGAGAAGATCCGATTGCGAGGGCTGGGTAATATTCGCCCCGTCTTGAGCAAGGAGATTTAGGGCGAACAGGGCCGCTAGTGACGTCTGAAGCATTAGTCCTTCTTATTTTCGCCTAAAGCCGCGCTTGAATTCAGGGCCAAATTCACGGGCGACATTAAAAAAATTCCGCAAGACAGCTGTGTGTTTCCAGCCTGAATGCCTTGAGCGGACCATTTGTCGTCTCGGACCCACGTAGTCGACACCATCCCTGCACCATAGGCACCCACCATCTTCGGCCAATTCACTACCTGCTTGCCTGCAGCGTCGTAAGTCAGAAAATTCATTTTGGTCGCGTGGGCAAACCGGCGGCCCGCCCCAGTGCACTTGCAGCGCACGTATCGCGGCTCAAATCCTGCCGCCGCTGAAAGCCCAGCCTCTAAACTGTCCTGCATCGTAAAGGTGATAAACCGTTGCCCCACGCGGCGCGAATAACCCTCGAAGCCTTGCGGCCAAGACAGCGGCCTGTCGCTCGCCTGATCTCCTGAGGCCGCCCCCAATGCCCGAAAATAAGCTCCGGAGCTCGCAAATGTCTTATCGCGGTAGATCTTCCATCGTTGCTCCCGCCTGACTGGCTTCCATTCGATCTCTTTCGGGAGGATCGTCGAGCTCTGGGCTGAGGCGATGCCTACGGCGAGCAGCACTCCCAATCCAACAGATGCAAATAACTTCACCTATGTGGGATGCTCTTCGATACGGCTTCGACCCAGAAACTTCCCGCGATATGCTGTAAGTCATGACGCGCCGACAGATGCTCGATCTTGCCTCTTCCTTGCCTGCGATGAGCCCCTCCATGCTGGCTCAATCCGCCAAATTCCGGATCTCCCTCGCCGAATGGAGCCTCCACAAGTCGATTCGCTCGCGCATGATGACCAATCTCGATTTTCCCCAGGTCGCTCGCGAACAATTCGGCATTCGGGGCATCGAATTCGTGAACACCCTCTGGGAAGCCCCGACGCAATACTACCTGGGCCGGCTCAAAGCCCAGATGAAGAAGTTCGATGTGACCGGTGTTCTCATCATGTGCGACGGCGAAGGCAGCATGGGCCATACGGACCAAAAGGAACGCCTGAAGTCGGCTGACCTGCACCGCAAATGGGTCGACTACGCCGCCGAACTCGGCTGTCGCGCAATCCGCATGAACATGTATGCCGAAAAGGAAGCCAAGACACCCGCCGAAATCGACGAATTTCTCAAGCGCTGCCAGGAGAGTTTCACCCGCATCACCCAGTACGCCGCCTCAAACGGCATCGACATCTGCATCGAGAATCACGGCGGATTATCCTCCAATCCAGACATCCTCGTCCGTCTGATGAAGATGGTCAATCTGCCGAACTTCGGCACGCTGCCTGATTTTGGAAATTTTCCGAAAGGTGTCGATAAGCATCAAGCAGTGGCAAAACTCATGCCTTACGCCAAGGGTGTCAGCTTCAAATGTTTCGACTTCGGCCCCGATGGCAAAGAAACCACAATCGACATGGACAAAATGATGCAGATCGTCGCAGCCTCCGGCTACGGCCAGCCTGAAACGTCAAATTGGGTGGGCATCGAATACGAAGGCGAACGGATGACCGAATTTATGGGGATTCAGGGTGCCAAGCGCTTCCTGGATCGCTATGCCGCGTAAAACAAAGGTCGGATATGGTAATACTATTACCTGAAAATAGGGAAACAACGAGTTTGCCGTTTGAATCACGATCTCATTGCTATACTTGGGTTGGGTTTGAACGCTCCGCCTCTCCGGGAGAATTTTAGTGAAGCGAACTGGATCTGATGACGCGCTCCGATGCTCTTTTTGTCATAAAAGCCAGGATGTCGTTGGCAAGTTAATCTCGTCCCCGAGTGATTATCCGCGGGCCTACATTTGCGATGAGTGCATCGCGGTCTGCAATTCGATCCTCGAAGACGACAAGCAGGAGAGCGCCTACACCGCTCCGAACAAGCTTCCCAAGCCGTTTGAGATCCGCGACTTTCTGGATCAATTCGTGATCGGCCAGGAGCCTGTCAAGAAGAAGCTGGCCGTCGCGGTATACAACCACTACAAGCGCATCCAGATGAACAAAACCCGTGTCGGCGATGTTGAGCTGCAAAAGAGCAACATCTTGCTGATCGGCCCCACTGGAACTGGCAAAACACTTCTGGCTCAGACCCTGGCGCGCATTCTCGACGTGCCTTTCGCAATCGTCGACGCCACCACTCTGACTGAAGCTGGCTACGTCGGCGAAGACGTCGAAAACATCATCCTGCGCCTCTTGCAGAATTCTGATTGGGATGTCCAGCGCGCCCAGCAGGGCATCATTTACATCGATGAAATCGACAAGATCGGCCGCAAGGACGAAAACCCGTCGATCACCCGCGATGTCAGCGGTGAAGGTGTCCAGCAGGCTCTGCTCAAGATCCTCGAAGGCACGGTAGCGAATGTTCCGCCCCAGGGCGGTCGTAAGCACCCGCATCAGGAATTCACCCCGGTCGACACCACCAACATTCTGTTTATCTGTGGCGGCGCTTTCGTCGGGCTCGAAAAGATCATTTCCCGTCGCGCTGGTCGTAAGCAGATTGGCTTTACGCAGGCCGAAGAGGGTGTTGAAAAAGAAATTCGCTTCCCGGCTCCACCCACCGGCAACAAGCGCGACAACGAATTGCTTCAGCAGTGCCAGCCCATGGATCTCATCCGTGCTGGCTTCATCCCGGAGTTTATCGGTCGTCTCCCAGTTGTGGCGATTCTCGAAGACCTGACGAAAGAAGCCTTGGTGCAAATTCTCACCAAGCCCAAGAACGCTCTCGTCAAGCAGTATCAGAAGTCCTTCGAGTATGAGAATGTTAGACTGAAGTTCAATGACGATGCCCTCGAGGCCATCGCCACGCTGGCTTTGGAGCGCAAAGTGGGTGCCCGCGGCCTACGCATGATTATGGAAGAGCTGATGCTCGACGTGATGTACTACATTCCCAGCCAGAAAAAGATTCGCGAATTTCTGGTCACTAAGGAAATGGTGCTGAATCAAAAGATTAACTTGGCCGTGCTCGAAAAAGCCGGTTAGGGTCGACCAGAGATTCCTCCGACAAGATAACTAGACGAAGGTGTAGGCCTGGTAAGGAATCTTCCTTGCCAGGTTTTGCGTCTTTAGAAATAAGAGAACCATGTTGGCATCCAAAGAACGAACAGATACAAAACGGCTACCGATGATGCCGATCCGCGATGTGGTGATTTTCCCCCACATGATGACCCCGTTTGTGGTGGGCCGCGAATCCAGCGTCCGTGCGCTGGAAGAAGCCAACGCCACAGGCAAACAGATTTTCCTTGCCACCCAACACGACGCTTCCATCGATGAGCCTCGTCCTGACGAGATCTATAGCGTTGGCACCGTTGCAAATATTGTCCAGAGTCTCAAGCAGCCCGACGGCAACATCAAGGTCCTGGTTGAAGGTGTCGAGCGCGGTAAAGTCATCAGCGTCAGCGATGAGGACGGCTTTTTCCGTGCCGTTGTCAAAACCAGCGCCTTCCGCATCGAAGGCGGTCCGCAACTCGACGCGCTTGTCAGCCGCGTCACCACCCAGTTTGAGCAATACGTCAAACTCAGCCAGAACCTGAACTACGAGACGATGGTCGCCGCCATTCGCCCCGATGATCCTGGCAAGCTTGCCGATACCGTCGGCGCGAATCTGCAATTGACGATCGAGGAAAAGCAGGAACTGCTTGAGATCTTCGACCCGATCGATCGCCTCACCCGCGTCGCCGAAATGCTCGACATCGAGATCGAAAAGCTCCAGGTCGACCGCACCATCCAGGGCCGCGTCAAGCGCCAGATGGAACGGGCTCAAAAAGAGTATTACCTCAACGAAAAGATCAAAGCGATCCAAAAGGAACTGGGCCGCGGCGAGAAGAGCGAATACGACGAGCTCAAGAAGAAGATTGAAACTGCCGGCATGCCGAAGGATGCCTTCGACAAGGCGATGAGCGAACTGCGCCGCCTTGAAAACATGCCGCCGATGTCAGCCGAATCCACCGTCAGCCGCAACTACCTCGATTGGCTGCTCGCCGTTCCGTGGAAGAAGACCTCCAAGGAAATCCGCGACCTCACCTTCGCCAAAGAAGTTCTTGAGAGCGACCACTACGGCCTCGAGAAAATCAAGGATCGCATCCTTGAATTCCTCGCCGTGCGCCGCCTGGTCGAAAAGCCGAAGGGTTCTATCCTCTGCTTTGTTGGCCCCCCCGGCGTTGGTAAGACCTCGCTCGGGATGTCGATCGCCAAGGCAACGGGCCGCGAATTCGTGCGCCTGTCACTCGGTGGCGTTCGCGACGAAGCGGAAATCCGCGGTCACCGCCGCACCTACATCGGTGCCCTCCCCGGCCAGATCATCCAGATGATGAAGAAGGCTGGCACGAAGAATCCGGTCGTCATGCTCGATGAAATCGACAAAATGTCGATGGACTTCCGTGGCGATCCATCTGCGGCGCTGCTCGAAGTGCTCGACCCGGCTCAGAACACTGCCTTCCAGGACCACTACCTCGACGTCGAGTACGACCTGTCGAACGTCCTGTTCATCGCCACAGCCAACGTGCTTCACACCATCCCCGGTCCGCTGCAGGATCGTATGGAAGTGATCCGCCTGTCTGGCTACACCGAACTCGAAAAGCTCGAGATCGCCAAGCGCTTCCTCGTTCCCAAGCAGCTTGAAGGCAACGGCCTCAAGACCGACCAGCTCGAATTCGAAGACGACGGTCTCCGCGCTTTGATCCACGGCTATACCCGTGAAGCCGGTGTCCGTAATCTCGAACGCGAAGTGGGCAACGTCTGCCGCAAGGTAGTCCGCTCGGTCGTCATGTCTCTTCCGCTGGAAACCGTCGAAGAAGAGCCCAAGCCGAAAAAGGCCAAGGGCAAGAAGAAGGCCGAAGTTGTCGACATCGCCACCAAGGAAGCTTCCGCGGCGGCCGTCGAAGTCAAAACGGAATTCAAAAAGGTTTCTGTCACGGAGACGAACCTCACCGACTTGCTTGGCCCCGCCAAGTTCCGTGATGTGGTTTGGGATAAGAAGAACGAAATCGGCTCCACGACAGGCCTCGCCTGGACGGAAGTCGGCGGCTCGATTCTTGCCACCGAAGTCTCGATCCTTGAAGGTCGTGGCAAGCTCACCACCACGGGTAAGCTCGGCGATGTGATGCAGGAATCCGCTCAGGCAGCCATGAGCTACGTGCGCAGCCGCGCACACACGCTGGGCCTCCCGCGCGACTTCTACCGCCACATCGACATCCACGTCCACGTGCCGGAAGGTGCGATTCCCAAAGACGGCCCCTCGGCTGGCATCACGCTTGCGACCTCCATCTCAAGCGCCTTGTCGAAGATCCCCGTCAAGGGCAACATCGCCATGACTGGTGAAATCACTCTTCGTGGCAAGGTGCTCGCGATCGGCGGCCTTAAAGAGAAACTCCTCGCAGCCCACCGCTACGGCATCACCGAAGCGATTCTGCCGAAGGAAAACGAAAAGGATCTCGCTGAGATTCCAGATGTCGTCAAGAAGGAGATGAAACTCCACTTCGTCGAGCATATGGACGAGGTCTTGAAGCTCGCTCTTGAACGCGAGCCCGATGCAGTGCCGCCTCCGGCGATGGACTTCACTTCGAAGCCCGTTGAAGATCTGCGCCACTAATTTGTCGAAAAATAGGATAGAATGGAGGGCGTTGGTACAGACGCCCTTTCTCCTTTTGGGGAGCCGGGATGTTTGAAGTCGAATTCCAAGCCAGCGCTGCAACCCCTCAACAATTCCCTCCTGAAACCCTCCCTGAGTTTGCATTCCTGGGCCGTAGCAATGTGGGAAAGTCGAGTCTGTTAAACAGCCTGGTCGGCAAGAAGAGACTGGCTTTCGTCAGCTCTACTCCGGGAAGGACACAGACCATCAATTTCTACCGGGTAGGCAATCGGTTTCTGCTGGTGGACTTGCCGGGCTACGGATACGCGAAGGTTCCGAAATCAGAATCGGGCCACTGGAAAGCGCTTGCCGATGCCTATCTGCTGGGCCGCCAGACTCTGGAACTCTCCCTTCTGCTCGTCGACTCTCGTCGCGGGTGGATGGACGCAGACCGGCAGTTGCGGCAATATCTTGAGTATTACCAGCGCCCATATCTGGTCGTGGCCACCAAGATCGACAAGCTGAATCGAAAAGAAGAAAACCAGAGCATGGCGGCCATGCGGGCAGAACTGCCAGGCAAAGAAGTCATGCCATTCTCGGCCTTAAGTGGCCGGGGAGTGAGGGAAATTTGGCAAACGATAACGAAATCAAAGATGGCGCCGTAAATCCGGCCCAAGACAATGCCCCTGAAGGCATCGAAGCTGCCGGAGGCCCCAAGGGCCGCCGCCGCGAAGTCAAGGAACAGGCGCCAAACCTGAACCTCGTCGAACTCAAGGACATGAGCATCCAGAAGTTGAACGTGATCGCCAAAGACTTTGGCCTCGTTCAGACCGCGGGCCTTCGCAAGCAGGAGTTGATCTTTAAGATCCTCCAGAGCCAGGCTGAAAAGAGCGGTCTCATCTTCTCTGAAGGTGTACTGGAGTGCCTGCCGGATGGCTTCGGGTTCCTCCGCGCACCCGAGTACAACTATCTGCCCGGCCCCGACGACGTCTATGTCTCCCCCTCGCAGATCCGCCGCTTCGATCTCCGCACAGGCGACACCATCTCGGGCCAGATCCGCCCGCCGAAAGAAGGCGAGCGCTACTTCGCCCTCATCAAGGTCGACGCCATCAACTTCGAGGCTCCCGAAGAAACCCGCAACAAGATCTTCTTCGACAACCTCACGCCGCTCTATCCCAACGAGCGCCTGAAGCTGGAGACCAACAAAGACAACTACTCCGGCCGCGTGATGGACATGCTCACGCCCATCGGCAAGGGCCAGCGCGGCTTGATCGTCGCCCCGCCCCGCACCGGTAAGACGATGATGCTCCAGGCCATCGCCAACTCGATCACGACCAACCACCCCGAGGTCAACCTGATCGTTCTGTTGATCGACGAGCGTCCTGAAGAAGTCACCGACATGCAACGTTCTGTGAAAGGCGAAGTCATTTCTTCCACCTTCGACGAACCCGCCGCCCGTCACGTCCAGGTCGCCGAAATGGTGATCGAAAAGGCCAAGCGCCTCGTCGAGCACAAGCGCGACGTCGTGATCCTGCTCGACTCGATCACTCGTCTCGCCCGCGCCTACAACACCGTCGTCCCGCCCTCGGGCAAAGTCCTCTCGGGCGGCGTCGATTCGAACGCCCTCCAACGCCCCAAGCGCTTCTTCGGCGCCGCGCGCAACATTGAAGAAGGCGGCAGCCTCACCATCATGGCCACCGCGCTGATCGACACCGGCAGCCGCATGGACGACGTGATCTTCGAAGAATTCAAGGGTACCGGCAACATGGAAGTCCACCTCGACCGCAAGCTGGTCGACAAGCGCGTCTTCCCTGCCATCGACATCAACAAGAGCGGCACCCGCAAGGACGAACTGCTCCTGCCCAAGGACGAACTCAACCGCGTCTGGATCCTCCGCAAGGTCCTCTCCCCGCTTTCGCCCACTGAGTCTATCGAGTTGCTCCTCGATCGTCTCTCAAAGGCGAAGTCGAACGGCGAGTTCCTGTCCAGCATGAACGGCTAGTCGATCTCAATCAACACAAACTGCATCTGCCCAGCCCGCTCGATTTGTATCGCAGCGGGCTAACTTTGTTTTAGGCCCTCGAGCATCATCCGCAACCCCGCCAGATTCAACACCGGCTCCCGGTTCAACTGATAAATCACATCCCCCGGCTGCAGCTTGTTTGCCTCAAGGGATAGATCCGCAATGATCCCCGCAATCGCCACCCCCGTGTACTCGCGCAAAGCCGGATAGAGCGGAATCACCTTCTCGTCAAGATCCACACCCAACACCCCTAACCTGCGCAACCGGCACTGCTCTCCCTTCAAATGGGCCAGCAACCGCTCCGGATCCTTCGGCCGCTCCATCACCGCAACGCTAATCTTCATCTGCGCCTTGCTCCGCAACACTGCGAGTTCAATCGTCTTGCCGGCATTCTGATACACATTCACACCAAACTGCCGCGCGTTCTCAAGCGGCTTCCCATTGAGCGTCAACACAATGTCTCCAATCTTTAGCCCTGCCGCTGCCGCCGGGCTCGATGGAGTCACATCTTCAATCAACACCCCCCCATCGCGCTCCAGCCCCTAGCGCCTCGGCCAGAAATGGATTGATCGTTTGCGCTAGCACTCCAATCTGTCCCCTCCGCACCCATCCGCTCTCGCGAATCTGTTCATAAACGCCCTTCACAATGTTCGAAGGCGCTGCAAAACCAATCCCTTCTGACCCACCAGAATTCGTCAGGATGAACGTGTTCACTCCCACCAGCTTCCCGCTCGAATCCACCAGCGGCCCACCGGAATTTTCAGGGTTAATCGCCGCATCCGTCTGAATGTAGATCATCGGATCTTCGGGCCGCACCTGCCGCGCCGTCGCCGAAACGATCCCCATCGTGACGCTGTTGTCGAGCCCCAATGGGCTGCCGAACGCAAACACCAACTGTCCTTCACGCAACATCTCGCTATCGGCAAACTGAAGGTGCGGCATCGGGCCGCCCCCCTCAATTTTCAACACCGCGTTATCGGTCTCCTTGTCCTGGCCAATCAGCTCCGCGTTCACCAGCTTCCCACTCGCTTTCAGCACTGAATTTTGCCGTTCCGAGGGTTGCGTCATCCGAGGGAGCAACACTTGAATCCGGCGCGCATTCGCCACAACGTGGGCATTCGTAACCACATAGCCGTCGGGCGAAACGATTGCGCCCGAACCATTCCCCTTCGCACTCCTGGCCCCCGAAGCCGTTTCATCATCGCTGCTCGCAAACGTGCGCACCACAATCTGCACAACTGCCGGATCCGTCTTGATCACCAGCTCTTCAAACTGCCCAGACAACGCCTTCAAGGCATTTTGCCCATGCAGGGCCGAGGCACCCAACAACATCCAAACTACAAAGTTCTGCATACCTTCAAGATCCAGCACGCCCCCGCCCGGTCTCGATTTCTTTTCAAAAAAATCACGATAAAATCGGGAACACCATGAACCGCCGCGCCGCACTCAGCCTTCTGACCGCTCACGTGGCCGCCTCGCCCCTGTTTGCCGCCGAGGAACTCACCGGCCCCATCAACGTTCACGAGTTCGAAGAAGTCGCCAAACGCAAGCTTCACAAGCTTGCCTACGATTTCATCGCCGGCGGGGTCGAAGACGAACGCACGCTTCAGGCCAACCGCGACGCCTACGGCCATTGGGAGCTCGTTCCCCGCGTCATGGTCGACGTCACCAATATCGACACCTCCCTCGACCTCTTCGGCACAAAGCTCGATAGCCCGATCATCATCGCCCCCACGGGTGGCAAAGAACTCGTCATGCCCGGCGCTGATGAAGTCGTCGCCAAGGCCGCCCTCAAAACCAAGACTCTCTTCTGCTCCGCCACCGGCGCAACCAAACTCCTCGACGACGGCGAGCCCCTCAACTGGTGGATCAACGGTATCGGCCAGCCCACTCGCGAACAAGCCGCCAACTTCGCCAGACGCACCGAAGATTCCGGCGGCAAGGCCATTGTCCTCACCGTCGACAATCCCTACCAATCGAACCGCGACCGCAACAATCGCAACCGTTTCGATTACGGCATGATGGCGAAAGGCGTCCCCAAGCCCGGCGAGGAGATCAAGCCCGTCAACCCTGCCACTCCGGCCATGTGGAAGCCCCACACGCCCAACCTCACCTGGGATTACATCGATTGGGTCAAAGGCGCAAGCAAACTTCCCATCATCCTCAAAGGCATCCTCGCCCCAGAGGACGCCGAGCTTGCCGTCAAGCGCGGCGCCGATGGCATTGTCGTCTCGAACCACGGCGGCCGCCAGCTCGATGGCGTCATCGGCACCCTCGACGCGCTTCCCGATGTCGTCGATGCCGCGGGCGGTAAAGTCCCCGTTCTCATGGATGGCGGCATCCGCCGCGGCAGCGACATCCTCAAAGCGCTCAGTCTCGGTGCCAAAGCAGTCCTCATTGGCCGGCCTCCGCTCTGGGGCCTGGCCTCCTTTGGTCAGCCCGGTGTCGAGCGCGTCCTCTGGATGCTCAACGCAGAACTCAAGCTCTCCCTCGGCCTCTCTGGCCAAACCAGTCTCAAGACGGTCACGCGCCGCCTGGTCCGAAAGCGCGCATGACCTGGCTCCTGCTCCTCGCCCTCGCTCAGGCCGCCCCCATCCACGAGGCCTGCAAGCAATGCCACACCGAACCGGCCGCCGACGTCGAAAGCCATCCCCACTTTGCGAAGAACATCAGTTGCGATACCTGCCACGGCCCCAGCGAGAAGCACCGTGCCGCCAGCGGCCACGTCGCGCCCGATCGCATTGCCACACGTGAAGCAGTGCCCCCGCTTTGCGGCACCTGCCATCCCACCCAACTCAAGAGCTACCAAACCAGCAAGCACTGGACGGCACTTCAGGCCAGTACCAAATCCCCGCAATGTGCCACCTGTCATGGCAACCACGCCTTGCGTTCCGCCAAGGCCATCGAGACCAGTTGCAGCCGCTGTCACACCACCCGGCCTGCCGCATGCGCCGCCACCCCCAATCAAACCGCCAAAGTCACTTGCGCCGGTTGCCACACCCCTCACGGCTTCTCCAAGGTTGCCCCTAAATAGCGATGCGAAATGTACTTCGCCCCTCGCACCCGGTTATCCTTCCCCTCCAACTGCAGCAACACTTGAAAGAATGGCCCCTTGCGCCCCCTCGGCCCCTCGGCCGGATCCGCGTCGAGCCTCCGCTGCAAATCCGCCAACTGATTGTCGTCGAGCATGAACTTCGCCGCCCCTTCCGTCGACCAGGTGTTCACCCCAGAGATATACAGAATCCGCGTCCCCGCCTCCTTCCCCGGCCATAAGCTGATCACCGCATAGTCGAGCAGCACCCCCATGCCCGCCGTCGGTTGATAAAACTCCTGCTCCCCCGCCAGCGGCTGATCCACACGGTAGCCCCCCGCAACGCCTCGCACGGTGAACGGATACCGCGTCTCAAGCTTCATCTTCTGCAGCAGCGTCTGAAATCGCGCCGAGGCCACCACAATTAAATTCTTACCTTCAATGTCGGAAGGCCCAATGTAATTCGAATTCGCCACATCCACCCGCACCCCGCGATTCTCCAGCCATCGCGCCACCAGATGCGTCCCGATCGCATCGCCAACTCCGGTGTAAACATCCTCATTCGGCCGGAACTTCATCTGCAGCCTCTCCTCAATCCACCCAAGCCTGCCTCCCGGCTCCTGTTCCGGCGAATTCACCTGCACGTCCCTCACATACAGGCCTTTGCTCCCCGCATAAAACAACGGCACGCCAAAGCTGGCCACCGACTCCACCTTCGGGTTCAAAAACGCACCCCATACAGACTTACCCTGGATCGCCGGCGGACGCTGCCAAATCCACAATCCCGCTGCAACCACGGCCGCCCCCGCCATCAATCCCAACACGAACGGAACCCACCGCCTTCGGAGCATCCACGACCGGCTCCACAACCACCGCCGTCCTACGAAACTCCGCTACATACCCGCCCCGCGGAATCTCGATCCGCACCGGCGCATCCTTCCCTTCGTTCTCGTAATACGACGCCAGCCGCTTCCGCAACAAACTTGCCTGCACCCGCACAATTGCGTCATTCCGCGGATCGTAATCCTTCGGCCTGTGAAACACCACCAGCCCCAGCGAGTACTCCTTCAGCCCCGCCTCCCGCCCCGCCAGCGTTTCCTCCACCACATATGCAAGCAATCCGCTTAACTGGCTCGATTCCCTCAGCCACTTGCTCTTGAGAATCTTCTCCAGTTCCGCCTCGATAATGGAAGTGCTTGAAATCAAGTGCTCTTCACCGTTAACGCACCTGATTTTATCCCATTCCCTTGACCTGACGCCCTAAAATCGTACCAGCGGAAATCATAGGATCTTTCAAGAGGAAAGGAGAGATCAATGAAGAAGAAGCGGTACAGCAATGAAGAGATCGCGCGGATCCTGGAAGCTGGGGCGAGCACGAACAAG
>VFZU01000125.1 GCA_016870995.1 Acidobacteriota bacterium | reverse complement strand
GATGCGCGCCGCAGAGGGGAGCCCCCATGGGGGCTCCCCTCTGCCTCCCTCAATAGAGCCAAATCTGCCAGACTAAGTGTTACCCATGTGACCGGATAGAAGTGTTACCTATGTGCCCGGTCGGACAATGTCAGCGTGTCGTTTCCATCTAATCTCAACGGAAGTCCAGACGATCTGATTAAGGCATTCCACTCTCTCAACTTGCGGCGCGAAGATTTGATCCAACGGCCAGTCATTCAATTGTGGTGGATACCCGAACATCTTTCCGGCAGGGCGGAATTGGTGTCGCCCGATCTTGTATCGTGGTTCAAGATTCGAGCCACACTACGAGAATTGCCAGTGCTCATGCTCGATTCGGATAGACTCCTTGATCCTGCAGTGCTCAGGATGGCACCGAGCCAAGCCAGAATCCGGTCCCTTAGCAATTCACAGCGTCGAGTGGAATCAGCAAGATCAGAGTTAGCGACGTCGACATCGGGAGACACACGTTCTCTTGCCAACGCACTCCGCGATCTAAGTCTCCAACAATCCGCGAACGGCTTGCGGTTCGAAGCTCTTCAGAGTGCGATGGAAGCCGTGGAGCTTTGGAGAGCCAGTTCTTTATCTAATCAGGGGGCTTTCTTGTCAGAGTTGGCGATGTCGCTGAACAATCTGGCGAATCGGCAGAGCGAAGTGGGGCAGCGAGAGGCTGCTTTGGAGACGGCGGCGGAAGCCGTGAAGCACTATCGGAAGTTGACGGAGGGGAATCCAGCGGCTTTCCTGCCGGATTTGGCTGGTTCGCTGAACAATCTGGCAGGGACACAGAGTTACGTGGGGCAGCGAGAGGCTGCTTTGGAGACGGCGGCGGAATCTGTGAAGCACTATCGGAAGTTGACGGAGGAGAACCGGGAGGCGTTCTTGCCGGACCTGGCGATGTCACTTAGCAATCTGGCCAATGTGCGGGACGATGTGGGGCAGCGCGAAGCGGCATTGGAGACAGCGGCGGAAGCTTTGAAGATCCGACGGGAACTGACAGAGGGTAACCGGACCTTGTTCTTGCCAGACCTCGCAGCGTCGCTGACCAATCTTGCGACGATGCAGAGCGAAGTGGGGCAGCGAGAGATGGCCTTAGAGACAGCGGCGGAAGCGGTGAAGCACTATCGGGAGTTAATGGGGGGGGGAACCAGGAGGCATTCTTGCCTAACCTAGCCGCGTCGCTGAGCAACCTGGCGGCAAGTCAAATCGAGAATGGGCAGCGCGAAGCGGCTCTCAAGACCGCCTGGGAAGCGGTGAAAATTCGACGGAAACTGACGGAGGGGAACCGGGCTGCGTTCTTACCGAACTTAGCAATGTCGCTCGGCGTTCTCTCCAAAGCCCACTCTGCCCTTAACGAACACCAGCAAGCTCAAAACTGCCTCATAGAAGCAATCACCCTCTTTCTGCCCATGGTGGAAACTCACCCCCGCCACCACGCCCGCCTCTTCCTACTACTGGAAGAAGCCTACCTCGCCGCTTGCCAAGCCACCGACACCTCACCCGACCAATCCCTCCTAGCTCGCATCGCCGCCATCAAAGAGTCCCTCCAATAGCAAAGGCCGCCCCACCAGCGGGCGGCCCAGCAAACCAACAACTCAAACAACCAACCCTAAGCAGCCTTGCGCACCGGGATATACCCCCCCACGCTCGCCACCTGCAACCCTTCAATCACGCCAATCTTCTCGAGCAGCCACAGCTGAATGTAAGTCATATCCAGCTCATACCAGGCCAACCCGTGCCGCGCACTGACAGGATGCGCATGGTGATTGTTATGCCAACCCTCACCAAACGTCAGCAGCGCCACCCACCAGTTATTCCGCGAATCATCGGTGGTCTCAAACCGCCGCGCACCCCACAAGTGCGTCGCCGAATTCACCAGCCACGTCGCATGCAACCCCAAGGTCACACGCAAGCAAACCGTCCACAACATCAGATCCAAACCACCATAAGCCAACGATGCCACCCCAATCGTCACCAGCGGCACCCAGTGCCAGTTATTCAACCAAACCATAAACGGATCCCGCGCCAAATCCGGAGCGTACTTCGACAACCCTTGCGTATCGCTATGCTTGGCATCGCCCACGCACATCCAGATCAGATGCGCCCACCATGCCCCATCGCGCGGTGAATGCGGATCGCCCGGCTTATCGCTCTTCTGATGGTGCACGCGATGCGTCGCCACCCAGAAAATCGGCCCACCCTCCAGGCTCGCTGCCCCGCAGCACGCCAAAAACCGCTCAAACCACACCGGAGCCTTAAACCCGCGATGCGTCAGCAGCCGGTGATACCCCATCCCGATCCCCCAGCTAATGCAAACCCAATAGGTCGCCAGCGCGATCCAGAAATTTTCCCAAGTAAATTGAAACAACGCTGCAACGGCGCCAACGTGGAACAGAGAAAACACGATAATCGTCAGCCAATTGGGCTTTTCGATGTTCGTGTGGACAAGAGAATCAGTATTTGCCATAAAAAAGTGCGTTCAGCTCCTGAATGTACCTACTACATCGACCAAGCTATCAATCTCGACAATCCCGCTGTGTAAGAGTTGTGTAATTCCTACCGCACCAGCGCCAAGCCCCTGGCGAGCACCTCATCCTGCCCGGCTGCCACCCCAGCCTTCGTCCGCGCCACCGGCACGGTCGGCGCAATCCCCACCCCATGATGCCGGCTCCCGTCCTGCTTCAGCACCTTCATCCCCGTCCAGGTGATCCGATAGCCACCCGGCAACACAAACGGATTGACATTCCCATTCGTTCCCGCCGTCGTCTCCCCCACGATTTCGCAAAGCTTGTAATGCGCAACCATCCCCATCGTCGTTTCCGCATAGCTGATTGCCCCGCCATGCGTCAGGATCACCCGCTTCGCCTCAAGATACGGCAGCGCCGGCTGCAGGCTCCAACCCTGCCGATCAAACTCCATCTGCCCCGGCCTCGTCACGATCGGGACATGCCACTGCGGACTCTCGATCGGCGTCTTCGTCAAATGCTGCATCCAGGCCGGCCCAAGCTTCGGATAACCGCGCAAGTCGAACACGATCCCCCGCGCCTTGGCCAGATCTCCCACTGAGGAAGCCCAATCGGCATCCGTCATCCGTGTCAGGTCCGCATACCAGATCCCGGGCTCAAGCTCACGCACCTTCTCCGCCGGTCGCGCATCGACAACCGACGGCGCATCCTCCAAATACCGCATCCACACCTTCAAATTGGCCTCGCTGCCCGGCCGCTTCACTCCCACCATTGCCACCTGCCCCAACAGCCCCCGCATCATATCCCTCGCAACGATCCTATGCGTCCACTGCGGCGTTGCCCCCGACACATACGGCAAGACAACTTCCGCCTGCGCACTCACCTCGCTGCCATTCACTCGAACTACTTCATCCCCCGCCTTCGCCTCCACCCCATCTCCAACCCCCACCACAACCCAAGCCCCCTCAATCCACTCCACAGCCAGCGGCAATTTGCCCTGCGCCTTTGCGGGTGCATACTGCACAGCCCCATGCCCATCCCGCAACTGCGCCACCATCCAGCGCAGCGTCTGCGCGAACTCGTCCGCATTCTGATCCGCCGCCATCCGCAAGGTCTTGGCCAGCACCCAATCCCAATCCACCCCAACCTTATCGGCATACGGGTAGAAGTGCCGAAATGTTCCAACCAATAATCGCGGCTGCCAATCTTGTCGCCCGGTCCGCGCCGGTGTAAAGGACTGGCTCTTCCTGCTTCGCCGGAGGCGCAGCTACCTTGGGGCGGGGAAGCGTCCCGTTCAAATCCTGAAACACCGCCAGCGGAACCCGCGCCCTCAATCCGCGCGGCAGTTCCACAACATAGAGATCCTCCGCTCGCCAATCCGCGGCCGGCTTCTTCTCTCGCTCGCTGCGATACACATTGGACTCTTTCTGCCCAAACCCTCGATGCTTCCATCGCACCAATGAGGTCTTGCCTGCAGGTTGCAAAGCCTCCGGCAGCGGCGGCGGTTCGCCGACATAGGCCTGCATCGTGGGAGCGACTTTCGCAAATACATCATTCAATCGCCGCGCCAGACTTTCAGGCTGCGTCGCATAATCGAGCCGCCTCACTCCATCCAGCGCCAGCGCCTCCCAGTCCGCCTCCGCCGCCTGATCGCTCGGATGAAAGTGCCGCACCACACCAAATACCTTCGCAAACGCCATCAGGTTATTCAGCGCGGTTCGATTCAAAACACTCATCGCATCGCCCCCTGCTGCAGGACGGTTCACCTCCTTCAATAATGCCGTCGAATCCACGGTCGCCCTTCCTCCCGCAATAAGAATCTGGAAGGCCAGTGTCGCCGCAGTCTTCGGAATCGGTGTTCCCACGGTTGTTAACGCCCAAGTCCAGTTGAGTGGTTGCGTGTTAAAGGCCGTCTTCAAGATTCCTAAGTCTTTACCCCCGCCATCGCGCGCGATCACGTTCAGAGAGGCTCGCGCACCCGGGCCCGCATTCACCGCAATCACCCAGTTCACCTCTAACTCTTCAAGGCCACGTGCGGAGATGGTCTGCTCCAGAATCCCCGCCTGCCCAGCTGCCTTCGGTCCAGGCGTAAACTCCACACAACCCGGCCCGATCATGCACCCCATCTCCACCCTTGTCACCTGGTACGACTCACCCACCACCTTCCAGCCCTTCGGCACCCCGCCCTCGCCCGGCTCCTCAAACCCCGGGTTTACTAAAACTGACTGCGCCGAGGCAACCAGACAATAAGTAAGTAGGATTAAGTACCTTTTCAAGGCCAGGCTCCTTGTTCGGAATTATAGGGCATCCCCGAGCCATTGCACCCTGATGATTTCCGTTCCGTCTGGCGATACGATCAAAGCATGAAGTTCACAGTAGCCATCCAGAAGGATGAAGACGGCGTTTTCGTCGCGATATGTCTCTCTATGCAGGGTTGCGTGAGTCAAGGCGCAACGGAAGCCGAAGCAGAGGAGAATCTGCGTTATGCCATCCGCGAATGTCTCGCTGTCCGCACCGAGCAAGGCCTTCCTCCAATCGCTCCTACGCGCGAATTGGAAGTACACGTCTAGTGTCTTCTTGAGCGCTCTCGAATCTCAGTTCCCTGCCGACCCTTCCTTCATCCGGAAGAATCCCACAAACAACCCCGCACACACGATCGTCAGCACCAGCGGCACCAGAAAAACCTTCGTGTAATCCACCACATCCCCCACGCGGAACGCATGACTCACAAACCCCGCAAACCAGCTCCCCACCACCAGCCCCGCCCCCAGCAGCACAAAAGCAATCAACCCCTGCGCGGACGCCCTCACATCCACCGGCGCCACCTGATCCACATAGATGTAACTTGCCGTGAAGAAGCACACATAGCAAAGCCCATGCAGCGACAACGACGCAAGCACCAACCACAACGGCCCGCCCATCGCAAACACCGCATACCGCAACGGCCACGCGAGAATCCCCACCATCATCGTTCCGCGAATCCCCCAGGCCTTCAGCATCCGTGGCAGAAAAATCATCGTCCCGATCTCAGCCGCCTGCGCGATCGCCATCCACGCCGGCGCGCTCCCCGGCGCGATTCCGATCTTGTACAAGAACGGCCCCGTCAAAATGAAATAGAACATCAGCTCGGTCGCCACCACAAACGCGATCCCCAGAAAGATCGCAAACTGCGGATCCCGCAACATCTTCAACGCCCCCAGGAACGCAAACGGGCTCTCGCCCTTCGCCGCCGGCGGCGTATGCGGCAACAACAAACACCACAGCCCCATCAACACCGACAATCCGCACCCCAGCCACATCCCGTCAAATCCACCCAATGGCCCCAGCAAAGAAGGCATCCACTCGCGCAACCCCACGCCCAGCAACAACCCCACCACAATCCACCCGATCGTCCCCCAAACGCGCACCAATCCGAAGTCCCCCTCCGCTGCCGGCATGTGATGAAAGCAGATCGAGTTCGTCAACGCGAGCGTCGGCCCAAACAACATCGCCCACGCGCACATCCAGATCCACACGCTGTCATAAGAAGTCGAAGTCGCCATCACATTCAACGGCACCGCTCCCAGCAAATGCAACACCGCCAGCAAACGATCCGTCGGGAAGTACCGGTCCGCAATCTGCCCAGCCACAAACGGCGCCACCATGCATCCAATCGGCAGCAGCGCATAAATCGCCCCCACCTGACCATCTGTGAACCCCAACACCTTCCCCATATAAGCCGAAAAGTCTGGATACCAGGCCCCCCACACCATGTACTCGAGCAGCATCATCACACTCAAACGCAGTCGAATTGACATACTTCAGCCTCCAGACACCATGTACTTTTTGCGTCGCACGGCAAATTCTACATACCCGCCCAACGCCTACAAAATCAAATCTTCCCTATTATCAATCACTTCAGCTCAGGCTCTAAATTGGCAAGGCAAATGCATCACTACCAGGGCATGACCCTCTCCGTGACGCCGCAGTCCCGACCCCTCACCTGTGAAGATTACGCGCGCGCCTATCAGGATGGCTACTCCAAAACCGTGCGCTTCCTCGCCTCGACCGGCGCACCCCTCGACCTCGCCGAAGAAGTCGCTCAAGCCGCCTGGGTCCGTGGCTGGGAGCGTCTCGGCCAACTCCGTCACGTCCAGGCCCTTACCTTCTGGATCAACTCCATCGCCAAGAACCTCTTGCGCAGCAACTTCCGCAAGTCGCAGATGAACGTCGAACTCCTCGAAACCACCCTCGTCGAGAACCCCCTCGAATCCGAACCCATCGACGCCCATCGCATGTTCGACGGCTGCACCGATTCGGAAAAAGAACTTCTACAGCTCTACTACCTTGAAGGCTTCACCAGCCAGGAGCTGTCTTCTACATTTGGCCTTTCGGCGGTTGGCGTCCGTGTACGCCTCACCCGCCTCAAAAAAACTCTGGTGGGCAGGATGAGCCTGGAGGTCAGTCCTGCCGCAGCTTTTGCGCAAAAAGCGGCTTAACACTGGATTACCGCGGCGAGTCATAGGGCGGTATGGCTCGCCGCGGGCGCATAATAGAGTCAAATGCTCAGCCTCACGGCGCTGCTCATCCTCTCGGCCCAGGCTCACCCTTCCTTTGAAGGGTCGATGGTCTATGACCTCGCCAATGGCCCAGTCAAATACGCCCAAGCTGCAAACAACGAAATCACCACCCTCCCTGCCGCCAAGCTCCAATTCGAGCCTCGACACGGCTACCTGCTGAGCCTTCTCAAATCGCTCAACATCCCGCTCTCCAGCCAGACCCTCGTCTATTCGAAGACCTCCTTTCAGGCCCCACACATCTTCCCCCACGCCCCCCGCGCCATCTTTTTTAACGACGATACTTACGTCGGCTGGGTCAAAGGTGCCGACTATCTGGAGATCTCCACCGCCGACGCGACCCTCGGAGCTGTCTTCTACGTCCTCGAACAGGAACCCAAGTCGCGCCCCCGCTTTGAGCGCCACGACGATTGTCTCCAGTGCCATCATTCCTCCCGCACCTCCGGCGTTCCCGGCCACATCGTCCGCTCCGTTCTCACCCAGCCCAGCGGCCAGATCCACACCAACACTTCAAGCTTCACCACTGATCAGCGCAGCCCCATGGAAGAGCGTTGGGGCGGCTGGTATGTCTCCGGTTCGATCCCCTTCAAACACCTCGGCAACCAGCTTTTCCCCACCCTCGAAACGTCCAACCCGATCCAGACCTTCGACTCCCCAGCCTGGCCCGCTCAGACCTCCGACGTCGTCGCCCACCTCGTGCTGGCCCATCAGGCCACCGGTCACAATTATCTTGCTCGCCTGAACTATGAGACCCGCGCCGCGCTCGACCTCCAACGCATCATGAACGAAATGGACCACAAGCCCGACACCGAATCCAGTTGGAGCGAATCCACTCGTCGCCGCATCACCAACGCCATCGAGGCTACCGTCCGCTACCTCACCTTCGCCGACGAATGTCCTCTCCCCGGCCCCGTCTCGGGCAACTCCGCCTTCCAGGCTGAATTCGAAAAACGCCACCCCCTCAAGAAGCTCAACCTCAAAACCCGCGTCTTCGAATACCCGCTCTCCTACCTCACGGAGTCCAAGGCGATGACCGCCTTCGATCCAATCATCCGCGAGAAATTCCAACGGCGTCTCGAACAGGTTCTCCTCCACGAAGCTGGCACCGGCAACTACGCCAATCTCGACCCCAAGCGCGCCCGCGAAGCCTGGCGTCTCCATCAAAATGCCCTCTCCCGAAATTGATCTCCACGGGCACCACTGGGTCAACACCATCGGCCACTCAGCCGGCATCCTCGTCTTTGGCATACTCTTCCTGCTGATCTATCGCGACGCTCGTCGCAGCCAGCGAAGTGTGCGCATCCTGCCGCTACTTTCCACCTTGCTCGCTCTCGGCTGGGATCTCGGCCTGCTCATCGGTATTGCGGTCCGTGCCACCTCCGCCTTCTGGGCCAACGCTTCGGCAGCCATTGCCTTCGGTTGTCTCAGCTTGTTGCCCGCAGTCCTTCTCGATCTCGGCACTCGAGGCGAATCCCGTCCCCTCCGCCTTTCCGGCTACATCCTCGGCACCTTTTGCGCTTTGCTCCACCTCAGTGAAGTCTTCGTCGAAGGCCCTGATATCCACAGCTTCGCGCTGATCGCACTCGCCGGCGGCTTCGCTATCCTTGCCGTATTCAGCTACCTCCGCTCGCGAGTCTCCCCAGCCGCCTCCGTGTGTTTGTTCCTCCTCTCGTTCACCTTCCTCCATTTCCGCGACGCCGCCGGCACCCCGGCGCTTTGGGCAGAGATCATTCTCCACCACGCCGGCATCCCGATCGCTCTCTTCGTCGTTCTTCAGGATTACCGCTTCCTCCTCTTCGACGCCTTCCTGCGACTCGCCGCCAACGGCCTTCTCGCCGGTATCTTCGTCACGCTGCTCTGGTTCAGCCGGCATACGATCACAACCCTCACTCAATCCGAAGATCCTTTCCGCTTCGGCATGCTGCTCGTTGCTGCTGCCCTCATGCTGCTCCTATTCGCCAAGTGGCGTGAAGCCATGCAGCGCTGGCTAACCAGCCGCGTCTTCCTCCGTCAGGATCCCGACAGCATCCTCCAATCCCTCCGCAACCTCGAAGGCGACGAGTCCGCCATCCTCGACCGCGCTGCCCGCATCATCGCCGAATACTTCCGCGCCGAGCAGTGGCACTGGGCTCAATCCAGCCATACCCGCAGCGACGCAAGCACCACCATTCAGTTCCTCAAGGGCGATCAGATCCAGCTCCACCTCTCCGGCCGCCGCTTTCTTTCCGAAGACATCGAAACTCTCGACCGCTACGCCGAAGCCGTCGGCCGCGAGATCGATCGCGCCCGCACGCGCGAGCTCGAACGCCTCATGCTCCAGGCCGAACTCAAGGCCCTCCAGGCCCAGATCCATCCCCACTTCCTCTTCAACGCCCTCAACGCTCTCTATGGCAGCATTCCCCGTCAGGCCGCCGATGCCCGCCGCCTCGTCCTCAGCCTCAGCGAAGTCTTCCGCTACTTCCTCACCACCAGCAAGAACATGGTCAGCCTTGAGGAAGAGCTCACCATCATCGAGGCCTACCTCGAGATTGAGCGCGCCCGTCTCGGCCCCCGCCTCACCACAGTCATCGACATCCCTGCCGAACTGCGTCACCACACCATCCCCGTCCTCAGCATCGAGCCCCTGGTCGAGAACGCCATCAAGCACGGCGTCGCCGCCCAACCCGGCCCGGGCTCCGTCAAACTCACTGCCCATCAAGATCAGTCTCATCTCGTCATCGCCGTTCACGACTCTGGCCCCGGCCCCGGACAATCACAATCGAAAGAAGGCAATCAGGTCGGCCTCGACAATGTCCGCCGCCGCCTCAATCTCCACTACAGCGACTCCGCTTCCCTTGAAATCCGCACCAGCCCCACGGGAACCATCGCCGAGTTGCGCATTCCCGTTCAACCCTCGAATCTGCCCGCTCAACCTTCCAGACCCGCCGCTAGTAACTTGGTGCTCGGCGATTAGCCACAGAGAAGGCAACCTGTAATGAGTACCCGACCCATGAACGTGCTCATCGTTGACGACGAACCTCTCGCCCGCAAAGTCCTCCGCGAGGAGGTGGAAGCCCTTGGCAATCTCACCGTCCTGGCTGAAGCCGAAGACGGCCAGGGAGCCCTCGCCGCCATCGCCACCACCAAGCCCGACGTGGTCTTTCTCGACATCCAGATGCCCGGCATGACGGGTCTCGATGTCCTCCGCGAGTTCAAGGGCGGCGAACACATCCCCGTCTTCATCTTTGTTACCGCCTTCGACGAACACGCCATCCAAGCCTTTGAGGCTGGTGCGATCGACTATCTCCTCAAACCCGTCAGCCAACAGCGCCTGACCAAGGCCGTCGAGAAAGCACGCCGTCTCAGCCACAACTCGTCCGACAACGCCGAGGCCGTTGCCCGTCTGCAAGACGCCGTTGTCCCTACTTCCAAACCGAACCGCCGCATCGTCGGCCGCACCGGCAAGGAATACTATTTGCTCAACGCCGACGAAGTCCTCGCCTTCCATGCCGAGGGCGAACTGGTTTGGATCATCACCCAAAAGCAACGCTTCCTGGCCACGCAAACCCTGAAGTCGATTCAAGAAAAACTGGAAGGGCTCAGCTTCCAGCGCATCCACCGCAACTCGCTGGTCAACCTCGACCACGTCCGCAAGATGGCCGCCCTCTCCAGCCAGCGCTGGCTCCTCACCCTCTCAAACGGCCAGGAATTCACCGTCTCCAAACGCCAAGCCCACTCCGTCGAAGGCGTGCTGAACTGGTAAACTCCTATCCATAAACGCCCGCCTGGCCGAAGCCTTGGACAAACTTCGCTCGAGCGAGCAACAACTGCGCAGCCTCAACGCTCTTCACCTCGCCATCTTCGGCTCAGTCGCTCGAGGCGACGCCAGCCCCGATAGCGATCTCGACATCCTTGTCGAACTCGACCCCGCTCGCCAACTGGGATTATTCGAGTACTCTCGCTTGCGCCTTGAGATCAACGCGCTTCTTGGCGGCTCCGCAGACATCGTTAACAAGAAAACACTCAAACCTCTCATTCGCCCTCAAGTGGAGCGCGACTTGATTCATGTCTTCTAAAAATCCGCGCCAGCGCTTGAATGACATCGCGGAGAACATCCGTTCCATTGAAGAGTTTTGCTACGGTCTGGATCTCGACTCGTTCCGCAAGGATAGACGAACCGTCTATGCGGTCACCCGAGCTCTCGAGATCGTCTCGGAGCCCTCACGCCGCCTGCCGGAATTGCTACGGCTCAGATACCCTTGAATTGATTGGCCCGCAATCGCTGCTTCTGGGAATGTCTTCCGCCACGAATACGACGCCGTCGACGAAGCAATGCTTTGGGCGACAGCCACGGAGCACTTGACCCCTCTTCTGAACGCGGTATTGATCGAGCTCTGCAATTTAGACTCGCCAACTAATACTGCCTGATCTCCGCCGCTGTAGCCCCATTCACATCCTTGTTCGGATCCACCAGCACCCCCGCCGGAAACGTCACCCGCTTTACCTTTTCCCGCGTGTCGAGGCACAACAGATGGTTGTTATCCCCATCCTGCAAATCCCCCAGCGCAAACGGCGTCACCGCCTTGCCCACCTCCATCTCCACCCGGTACTGCCGCCTCTCAAACTCTCCCACCTCATCCCCATCCTTCCTTCTCACCCCACCAGACCACACCACCCTCACAATCTGCCGCGTATCCGCTGGGCAACCACTCCCCGCCCCCCAATTACCCTCCCGCACTGGCACCTGATCGAGCGGCACCATCTCGGCGAGTACAATCGAAGGCCCAGCTTCGAGCGGCGTCACCCCCACCTTGGCTCCTCTGAAGTTCACTGCCCCATCCTTCGAAATCAGATTCCCGGTCACTTCCACCGCAGCTGGTGGATCCCCAGCTGCAGACCCAAACTCCCCCACCAACAACACAGTCCGAATTTCCCCCGCATCCGCTGCCGGCATCACGGTCACACAGTGCACACTTCCCTTAGCGCCACCCCGCGTCACGACAGAAAAATCCCCCGCCTCCATCGTTTTCACATCCAATTCATGATCGAGGACGAGCGGCATCCCATCCTTACCCCCCGCCCCCGAGCAAACCCTCCATCCCGCCAGCAACGGCAGCTTGTTATCCAGTCCAAAAAACGCGTTCAACACCTGCCCTTGGCCGAGCCCCTCGCGCATTCCCGTTCGATCTAGCAAATCCAAATTGGGGGCCACCGCATTCTTCGGTGACCCCACAAATCCACAACTTACTAAGCTAAGCCCGGCCAGCCACAGCAACATCTTCATGCCTTAAGTCTAGCGAGGTCATTTCCCACTACGGGCGGAATTCGAAACTCCGCAGCACCGCGGATTGGTTTGGGCTAGTAATGCTCACCTTCAATTGCAGCGCAGAGAGGAAAACCGTTGCCGGGTAGCCCCCGCTTTGATTGGGCGTTAGAAACGCAGTCACCGGCAGGTCGAAGCCATAGAACACCGGTGTCACCCCGGCCGTCCCGCCGCTCAGATCCTGGCAAACGGATTTGGTCCAACTGGTTGCACCAATGCCCCGAGTTCCAAAAGTAGCTGTTACGCAAACGCGTGGATGCGTTACCGCCGTAGGCACATTCGAAAGTAGAGTCGCTGCGTCAAAGTGGATCTTGCGCGAAGAAGCGACGCTAATTGCCGCAGTGAAATTGTAGTCAATCTGGCCATACCCAAGCGATGCTCCGAAATTCGGCACGAGCAACCATCCCAAGTTCGAGCCAAGTTCCAATGCCATGTAGTTCGGACCGCCCAGCCCATTTGTGGCATAACCAGTGGTGACCACTCTGGAAGTACGGCAATTGGTGATGATCCCAGCGCCACAGTTCTGCACGGGACCGGGCACTCCCGCGATCTCGATCGGATTACCAAATGGCATGCCGCTCGGGTCGCTCATGCGACCGGAAGTCCAGTTCGGGTTTGGCTTCACGGTGAAGCTGTCGATGGTTTGACCGCTCAAAAGCGTCATTGAGTAAATCCCTGCCATCAGCAGGGTTCGAATTGCAAGTTTCATGGTGTTTTCTACCTTTCAATGTCCGAACCGAAAGGTGCCGAAAAAACCGATCAAACTTTTTTCGAAATTTCCATCTGGTCCACCAGATAAGCTCTGGCGAAGCTCCAGTCTCGCCGCACCGAAACCGCGCTCAGCTCGAGAACGCCGCCAATTTCTTCCTCGGTCATGCCTCCGAAGAACTTCATCTCCACCACCCGCGCCGCTCGCGCATCCACTGCGGCCAGATGATCCAGAGCCTCATGCATCGCCAGCAGATCCTCAGGCCTCGCGGTCGTGATGCCACCCACCGCCTCATCCCATTCCACGCGGATCGCCGCCCCACCACCACGTTTGGCGGCCTGATCCCGCCGGATGTGATCCACCAGATAGCGCCGCATCACCTGCGCCGCTGTGGCGAGAA
>VFZU01000124.1 GCA_016870995.1 Acidobacteriota bacterium | reverse complement strand
GAGTCGTGGCCAGCGCTGTTGCGCGGCGATGTGGCGCATGCCTCCGAGAACATGATGAAGGAGGCCGAGGCGCGCAATTTGCCCTATCTGTTCAAGCTGAAGCGCTCGCCGGGAGTGTTGAAGTTGATTGCCGAGCTAGGAGCGCGAGACGGGGAATGGCAATCGGTTGGCGGGCACTGGAAGGGAATCGAAAGCAGGATTCGGCTGCAGGGCTGGAGCCGCGAGCGGCGCGTCATCGTGATGCGCCGGAAGGTGGGTGCGCCGCCGATGTCATTCGAAGATCTTGAGCCGGGTAACGAACAGATGGCCCTGCCGGGACTCGAATGGCAGGACCGGCAAGGCGAACGCTACGAGCATGCGGTGTTGGTGACGAGTTGGGCGGAGCGCCATCTGCTCGCGGTCGCGCAGATGTATCGTGACCGGGCCGACGCCGAGAATATGTTCGACGAACTGAAGAATCAATGGGGCTGGACAGGCTTCACCACGCAGGATCACAAACGCAGCCAATTGATGGCGCGGATCGTGGCGCTGATCTTCAACTGGTGGAGCATCTTCACGCGCATGGCCACGCGCAATATGCACCGCGAGGCGCTGACGACAAGGCCGCTGTTCCTGTTCAGCCTGGCGCGCAAGACGCGCAGCGGGAATCAGAACTTTCTGACGATCCAAAGTATGCACGCCAAGGCTGGCAAGGTGGTGCACTGACTGGCGAAGATTAGTGCCTGGTTCAAAAGATTTAAGACAATGGCGGAGCAGTTGGCGCTGAGCCAGCGCTGGGTGGTGATGCTGAGGTGGATTTTTCAGCACTTCACTGCGGAAAAGCGGACGGGACGGCTGCTGAATAGCCAGGCGTGAGGGGTTCAAATGCTTTTTTTTAGGATCAATGGTTTGAAGACCCGCCACTGGCGGGTCTTTTCGATTTCGGCGGCAGTGGCGGCTAGGCGCCGGTCTCTTTCGCCAAGCGGTTGATCTCCGCTTTCATCTTCGTCAGAGTTCGTTTCGCCGAGGCGTCTCCAGCGAGATTTTTCATCTCATAAGGATCGGCTTTGAGGTTGTACAACTCGTCCGCTCCCTGGAGGTCCGGGTAGCGGGTGTACTTCCACTCTTCGGTCCGTACCGCCTGCCAGCTTGGAATTCTCGGGAAATTTGGCTCGGCAAAGTATTCGCAGAAGAAGGACTTGCGCCATTTCACCGATTTGCCAGCCAGCAGCGGCATTAGTGAGCGCCCCTGCATTTCCTTGGTTGGCTGCAATCCAGCCGCTTCGAGGAACGTGGGTGCGATGTCGATGTTGAGTGCCATTTGCGGAATCTTTGTTCCCGCTTTCACGACGCCGGGCCAACGGGCCAGCATCGGAATCCGGATCGACTCTTCGTAGGACGGCCGCTTGTCTCCCAGCGCATGCTCGCCCCAAAGGTAGCCATTGTCGCTCGTGAAAATAAACAGAGTGTTGTCGAGTTGCTGCTTCTCTTTGAGCGCTTTCAAAATGTCCCCAACTCCGTCGTCGATCGACTGCAGGCACCGCAACTGGTTCCGGATCAGTTCGTCTCCGGAGCCCATGCCCGGTTTCAGCTGCGGCATTTTTTCCACTGGCCGCTGGAGCATCGGCTTGCCCTCAAGAGTGTCTTGAGCGCTTGGTGCCCGGCGAATCGTCTCGCTCGAATACAAGCTCTTGTGACGCGCCGCTGGAGTAAATGGGCCGTGCACCGACTTATGCGGGAGATATAGCAAAAAGGGCTTTGATCGCTCTTTCTTCACGAAATCGACAGCCTGCTTGTTGAGCAGGTCTGTCATGTAGCCTTCCGTTTTCTGCTCCGTCCCATCGATGTTCAGCAGGGGGTTATCGTATTGGCCCTGTCCCCGGAAGCTGACCCACTTGTCCCAACCGGGTTTCGGGCCTGAGTAGTTGCCCATGTGCCACTTTCCAACAAAGGCCGTCTCGTAACCCGATTTCTGGAGGTGCATGGCGTGGGTCACCAGCTTCTTGCTGAGCTCGGTGTTGTCGCCGTTGGCGGTGACTTTATGGGTGTGGACGTACTGCCCGGTGAGAAAGCTGCCGCGTGAGGGCGAGCATAACGGCGTCGTTACGAAAGTGTTCTCGAAAACGGCGCCTTCGCGGCCGAGGCGGTCGATGTTGGGAGTCTTCAGGAACGGATGGCCAGTGATGCCAAGGGCATCCCACCGCAGGTCGTCGACCATAATGAAAACGATGTTCGGTCTCGTGCGTGGGGCGGCGCTGAGCAGAGGCGCAGCTGCTCCCGCCAGGAAGTTGCGTCGGCTTAACATGGTGTTCTTCACTGTAAGAGAATTCGCATTGCACATCAACCCTGTGAGGATAGAATTCCCGATAGCATTGATAGCGAGATCTGATTGAATCACCACGAAGCGAAATCGTCCCGGCGGGGCACCTTTTACCTATTCACTTTCTTGATGGCTGCGAGTGTTTTGCCTGTTTTTGCAGGAAACGTCGTTTCCATCTCCGGAGGGGATTTTCTGATCAATGGGCGGTTGACCTACGAAGGGCGCAAATGGAATGGCCATCGCATTGAAGGGCTGCTTTTCAACAACCGCGTAGTGAATGGAACCTTTGAGGATCTGAATCCGGAGACCGCAAAGCGCTGGGTGTACCCGGACACGGGTAGGTGGGATCCTGAGCGGAACCTTCGCGAGTTCCTGGCTGCGATGCCGGAATGGAAAAAGCATGGAGTGCTTGCCTTCACCGTGAATTTCCAAGGCGGCTCTCCCGAAGGCTACTCAAAGGGTCAGCCATGGGAGAACAACCCAGTTCAAGCGGATGGGACCCTGAGGCCGGCAATCCTGGACCGTATGAAGCGGATCCTGGACGAGGCGGATCGTCTCGGGATGGTGCCGATCGTGGGGTATTTTTATTTCGGACAATCGCGTCGGCTGATGACGGACGAGAACGCGATTCGCGGAGCCGATGCGCTGACGCGCTGGCTTCTCGATGGCGGCTGGCGTAACGTTCTGGTCGAGATCAATAACGAATCGAATCCTGGCTACCAGCCGCCGATTCTTCGACCGGATCGAGTGCACGAATTGATTGCGAGGGTGCGTAGGACGCGGAGTGCCGATGGGCGCCGGCTGCTGGTGGGAACGTCCTTCCCGGTTAAGGTGATGCCGACGTTTGAGGTGGTTGTGGAATCGGACTTTGTGCTGTTGCACGGCAACGCGTTCCCGTCTGCAGCCAGCCTGGTTGAGAAGATTCGTGAAACGCGGAATCTCGATCCCAACAGAACGATCCCAGTGCTTGTGAATGAGGACGACCACAACGATTTCGAGGCGCCCGACGGACGTCTTGCTGCCACCGTAGGAGAGCATGTTTCCTGGGGCTGGTTTGACTGGAGACGGAAGGATGAGCCGTTTGATGAAGGCTATCAGTCTGTCCCTGTGAATTGGCAAATCAGTTCAGAACGGAAGCGGCGATTCCATCAGCGGATTGCTGAGATTACCGGGTTTGCTGCTAATTCACCCGCTACTGCGAAGAAGCCGCGCCGGCCCAACGCTGAGAAGAAACCATAATCCGCAGTTGAGAGGATGGCGTGGTCCTTCTTTGCAAAGCCCAAGCCATGTGTGCGAGCCTTGAGGTGGTATTGCTTCAATCTCATGAAACGTCTCCAATCGCTTTTCCTGTTTGCGGTCTTGTCGATCGCCTCCGCATTTGCACAGAACTCTGGATTGCAGGGTGTTGTCACCGACCCCACAAAGTCTGTCATCGCGAACGCCACGGTGACCCTGACCAACAACGGCACATCGGTTGCGCGCTCCGCCACCACGAGCGCTACGGGGCTTTATAGCTTCCCCTTTCTCGATCCGGGTTCTTACCGGGTTGAGGTATCGAGTGGCGGTTTCTCCAGCCAGAAGATTGCCGACGTTCGGATTGAGACCGGCCAGACGGCGCGACTCGACTTCGAGCTGAAGCCGGGTACGGTCGCCGAGTCGATCGAGGTTTCGGCCTCTTCTGTGCTGATCAATTCGGAGACCAGCGAGGTGGGGCAGGTGATCGACTCCAAGCGGATTCTCGAAATGCCGCTGAATGGCCGCAACTACCTACAGCTTGCTCAGTTCACTGCTGGCGTGTTGCCTGGCGGGGGACAGGGCGTCGGTAGCCGGGCCCGCAATGAAGGCGCTTTCGCGGCGGTGGGGATGCAGATTGCGCAGAACAACGTGCTGCTCGACGGTAACGACAATAGCTCGAGGACCTCGGGGGGGCCGCTTGGCTTCGAGGCGCAGGCCAACAAGCCTTCTGTGGATGCCGTGGCTGAATTCAAAGTTGTGACCAACAACATCAGCGCTGAATATGGCTATCGCGCAGGGGCGCGAGTGATCGTGACCACAAAATCCGGGACGAACCAGTTCCATGGATCCGCTTATGAGTTCTTGCGCAACGACAAGTTTGACGGCTCGAACTTTTTCGCAAATCGCTCGGGTGCGGCAAAGCCGACGCTTCGCCAGAATCAATATGGCGCGACTTTGGGTGGGCCCATCCGCAAGAACAAAACGTTTTTCTTTGGCAGCTTTCAGCGGACGAACATTCGTAAGGGGCAGACGTTTATTTCCTCTGTGCCTTCGCGCGATATCATCGAGCGGTTCGACTTCAGCCAGCAGCCCGCTGTGCGGCGCAACATTTTCGACCCCGCCACTTTGACCGGAACTGGAGCGACTGCGATTCGGGCTCCGTTTGCCAACAACCGGATTCCCGCGACGCGTGTGGACCCAGTGGTGGCAAACCTGCTGAAGCTCTACCCGACCGCCAATATCGCTGGTCGCGACAACAGCCCTGACAACTACTTCTTTGGCCCTTCGGATGCCGACGACGCCGACCAATACGACGTCCGTGTTGACCACAACATTGGCGACAAGCACCGGATCTTTGGGCGCTATTCGTATCGCGATCAGTTCCGCAACGAGAATGGCCCGCTGCCGAATCCCGCCAACGGTGGAGGCGGGCAAACCGTTTCCCTGAAGGGACCCAACATTGTAGGTTCGATCTCCTCGACGGTGTCGCCGACCATGTTCAATGAACTGCGTGTTGGTTACTCTCAGTTCGATACGAAGTTTGATATTCCTTTCACTGAAAATCTGAACCCCGGATTCGGCATCCGGAATTCGCCTGGAGAGCAATTGAACGATGGCTTGCCGAACAACGGATTCACCCGTTTCTCGCCGGCCGCATTTGCAGAGTTGGGACCCCGCAGCTTTTGGCCGAACGTGAACAACCTGCGCAACATCATGCTGACGGATGGGCTGGTGATCCAGCGCGGGCGGCACGCGGTCAAAGTTGGCGGCGAGGTCCGTCGGCTCAACATCTTCCGCAATGCCGCACGTTTCCGCCGCGGCCAGTTTGCCTTCAGCGGGGCCTACACCAGCCAACAGCCGAACAATGGTACGAGCCGCGGCAATAGCGGCAACGGGTTGGCGGACATGATTCTCGGGCAAGTTTCTGGCGGAACCTACGGCAACAACCAGGGCGAAGACATTGTCAGCTGGTACTACGGCGGTTACGTGCAGGATGACTTCAAGGTGAATTCACGGCTCACGATTAACGCAGGGATTCGTTATGAGATCTTCCGCAAAGGGATTTTCCCCGATCTCAACAAGCAGAGCATTGGCCGCTACAACCTGGGAACGGAGGCCTTCGAGTTTCCGACGTCTTCGGGATCCTGTGGTTGCGCGAACGACCTGAACAATTGGGCGCCACGGCTGGGGCTGGCCTATCAGTTGACGCCGAAGACCGTTCTCCGCGCGGGTGGCGGCATCTTCTACGGTGAGCCGAACAGCTTGTCGACTGAAGGTGCGAACTACCGGTCTGGAGCTCCGAAGTCGCAAGACGTGGCCATCCAGCAGAACTTCGAGACGACCACACAGCTGGTTCGCAATGGATTCCCTGCCTTCAGCACGAACACCATTTCAAGGGGCATCGAAGTGTTTGTATTCCCCAACCGCCGGTCGAATCTGTATGCAAGCCAGTGGTTCTTCGATCTGCAGAGAACGCTGCCGGGCGACGTTTTGGTGACTTTGGGTTATATCGGCACGAAATCGACCGCGCTCGCGACGACGCGAAACATCAACCAGCCGCTTACGCCTTCGGCAACGGTCCCGTCGAACCAAAGGTTGATCCGTCCGCAGTTTGGCTCGGTGACGCTGCACGAAAACGGCCTGAATGCCAACTACAATGCTTTCACCGCGAAGGTGGAGCGGCGCTTCTCCTCAGGTTTTACGCTGCTTAGCTCCTTCACGTGGTCGCACAACATCGACTATGGCAATGAGGATCTGCTGGACGGTTCCGCTGGTGGCGTGACGCCGTACGATCTTTCCCGCGAAAAGGCGAGTTCGAATCTGGATCGGCGGCTTGGCTTTGTCAGCAGCGGCGTGTATGAACTTCCTTTCGGCAAGGGGCGCAAGTTCCTGTCGGGCGGAGGCCCGCTGGATTGGCTCCTCGGTGGCTGGCAGCTGGGCGGGTTGTTCTCCTCTTCGTCTGGGTTCTTGCTGAGCAATAGCATCAACGTCAACAACCAGAATCTGGGTGGTGCGGTGCGTGGCGACTGGCTGCGCAATCCAAATCTCCCCGTCGGCGAACGAACGATTGACCGCTGGTTCGATATTGGTTTCGCAGTGCCTTCGGCGCCTGGTGTTGTGTCGAACGTTGGCAGGAACGTGATCGAAGGCCCGGGACGCCTGAGCCTGGATGCTTCGATCGGCAAGACGTTCCGGCTGCCGTTTGAGGGACATACGCTGCAGTTCCGTACTGAGGCATTCAATGCGACCAACACGCCGAACTTTGGCAATCCGAATACGGCGATTGGCAACCCGAACGCCGGTCGTATCATCAGTGCTGAAGATCCGCGGCGAATTCAGTTCGCGCTGAAGTACATCTTCTAAAGACCCTTTGAAGCTGGCCGCCGGTATTAATTCACCAGGCCTTGTGCGCTGGCTTGGCGGCCTATGGCTTCAAGTGCGGTGAGCCATTCCGAGAGATTGGGGATGGGCTTGTCGAAGGGAAATTCGAGGGTCGCGAAGGCTTGGGGTGGTTGGTCTTTGGTCCAGCCGGAATCGTTCAATAGTGTGAGAGAACGGGGGGCAGGCCTGGTGCTGGTCAGGCTCTCAAGACCGGTAGGGTTGGATGCGATGAGGTGAGTGCCTGGGAAGAAAGCTTCGAGATTGGCCCAGGCTTCTTTGTTGCCGCTTTGCAATGCGCCGAGGTGGCCTGCAATTGCGAAATGAGATGGAACGGCGCTGCGGTCGAATCCGGGCCAGTGGAATTGGCCGGTGAGGTTAGGATTGAAGACGACGACGCGGGGCGTCGGGGTGTAGTCGAGCTCTTCTTTCTGCAGGGTTTCGAGTAGTCCCAGGTAGTTTGTTCGACGGGTGGAGGCGTGGGCTTGCAGGGCTTGAGAGGCCTGGTGAAAGTAGTCTTCGAGCGGTGTCGAGAGCCGATAGTTTGCGGACAGTGCGGTGAGAACCTGTTGGGCAGCTTGGGGGAGGAGGACGGTGTTGACGCCCATCAACAGGGCCTGGATCAGATTGTCGCGATCGACGATTACGTAGACAGTGGAACCGTTCACACCTGTTTCGAGGTCGGCAGTGAATAGAGTTTGCGATTTTGTGAGGTTCTTCGGCTTCCAATCGAGGCGTTTCGCGGTGGACCAGCGGGGATCGAGAGTGAGGCGGACGACATTTTCGTAATAAAGCTGCGCGGCAGCGAAGGACTGTTTGTCGGCCACGCGACTGACCGTGAGGAGGGCGGGGATGCCTTGCGGAGTTTCCCGGAAGGCGAAGGCGTGGGTGACAGCCCAGAAGTTCTGATCTTCCGCGGGGCCGGCGGTTTCGCCGAGCGGTTTGGGGATGAGCGAGGGCGAGGCGGGCTTGGCGCGGTTTTGCAGAGGCTGGAATTGAGCGGGAAGGCGTAGTGTGGCGATGGCGCCGAGTGGGACGTCCGTGTAGCCGCTGGCTTCCACCTGCTTGCTCGTGCAGGACTGGAGCAACAAAATAGCGATCAGCAGCAGGCAGGCTTTCACGGGCGGTACTCCTCATCGTAAGGCATTGGCCGATGTTAGACTAAGAGGAGAGTTGTAACCGTTTCGGGCGCGTAGCTCAGTTGGTTAGAGCACCTCGTTTACACCGAGGGGGTCCGGGGTTCGAGTCCCTGCGCGCCCACCATTCTTCACTTTCCCCTCTCTCAGCCATGTATCGAGGACGATTTGCTCCTTCACCGACCGGCCCACTGCATTTTGGGTCGCTGGTGGCGGCGGTGGCCAGTTATTTGGAGGCGCGGCAGCGGGGCGGCGAATGGCTGTTGCGGATCGAGGATGTGGATGGGCCGAGGTCGCGGGAGGGAGCGGTCGAGGCGATACTGGGGGCGCTTGCGGGGATGGGGTTTGTGTGGGATGGAGAAGTGGTTTACCAGAGCGCTCGGGGGGATCTGTATCAGCGCGAAATGGAGCGGTTGGGTGGTTTGGTGTTTGATTGTGGGTGTAGCCGGAAGGAGATTGGCGAGGGGCGCTATCCGGGGACCTGTCGCGCGGGGATGGCCGAGGGTAAGGTGTTGCGAGCGCGGCGCTTGCGGGTGACGGATGAGGAGATCTGGTTTGAGGATGGATTGCAGGGGCGGTTTGGGTCGCGGCTGGAGCGGGATCTGGGTGATTTTGTGTTGTGGCGGGCGGATGGGGGGATTTGGTCGTATCAGTTGGCGGTGGTGGTGGATGATGAGGTGCAAGGGGTGACGGATGTGGTGAGGGGCGCGGATTTAATGGATTCGACGCTGCGGCAGATCTATTTGCAGCGGTTGCTGGGGTATCGGGAGTTGCGGTATCTGCATGTGCCGCTGGTGCTTGGCGAGGATGGTGAGAAGTTGTCGAAGCAGAATCTGGCACCGGGGATTGAGGTGGGGGAGGCTGCTGATTTGCTTGCGCGGGCGTTGCGGTTTTTGGGACAGGAGCCGCCGGAAGGCTTGGGGCTGGTGCGGTTGTGGGAATGGGGGGTGGGGAATTGGGATGTGCGGCGGGTGGGTCGCGAAAAGTTTTCCACAGGGCATATTTGACAACTTCGCGACATATGGGTTAGAGTGATAAGGTTTGGCGAGTAGTGCTTCTGCTCTCATGCTACCCGTTTTCCGCCGATCCTACCTCAGGGGAAGCTTAGGGAAACGTCGGCTGGGAGCCGGCCCCGCTACTGGGACGTACCGGTCGAAAGATTGCGCGACGCACCCCGGCAAGGGCTAGTCCAGAACCTTCAAATCGCAAGTCGTTAGTTTTATTGCACTTGCAACGCCCACTTGAGTAGTTAACAGTTTAAGAATCAGTAAAATTTGTCGCGTTCATGTGCTTTTGCGCTTGGACGCCCAAACGTTGAAAGGGTAACTTTTCGTGCCAACGTTCAACCAACTCGTGCGCAAAGGCCGCACGCCGATCAATTACAAGACCGCAAGCCCGGCCTTGCAGGCGTGCCCGCAGCGTCGTGGCGTCTGCACCCGTGTGTATACGACCACGCCTAAGAAGCCGAATTCGGCCCTCCGGAAGGTGGCTCGTGTCCGCTTGACCAACGGGATCGAAGTTACGACCTATATCCCCGGTGAAGGTCACAACCTGCAGGAGCACTCGATTGTGCTCATCCGCGGAGGCCGTGTGAAGGATCTTCCTGGCGTTCGCTATCACGTAGTCCGCGGCACGCTCGACACCGGTGGCGTGCAGAATCGCAAGCAGAGCCGCTCGAAGTATGGCGCCAAGCGCCCGAAGAGCTAAGGGGTTATTGAGGATCTTATATGGCAAGACGTCGTAGAGCTGAAGTACGCGAAGTAGGGGCCGACCCGATCTATAATTCGACCCTCGCGACCAAGTTCATCAACAGCATGATGTGGGACGGCAAGAAGAACACAGCGCAGCGGATTTTTTATTCGTCGCTGACGATTCTGGCTGAACGCGCCCAGGATGATGCGCTGAAGGTGTTCAAGAAGGCCGTCGAAAACTGCAAGCCGTTGCTTGAAGTGAAGACCCGCCGCGTCGGCGGCGCCAACTACCAGGTGCCGATCGAAGTGCCCCAGAACCGCCGGACTTCGCTGGCGATCCGCTGGATCCTGTCCAACGCGCGCGGCCGCGCCGAAAAGGGCATGGTCGAAAAGCTGGCCAATGAATTGAATGACGCCGCCAACCTGCGTGGTGGCGCGATTAAGAAGAAAGATGACGTCCACCGGATGGCCGAAGCCAACAAGGCTTTCGCTCATTACCGCTGGTAGTTCAAAAAAACTGGGGAAACACTGAAGATCTTATGCCACGTCTCGTACCGCTAGAGAAAATGCGCAATATCGGCATCATGGCTCACATTGATGCCGGTAAAACGACAACTACGGAACGTATTCTGTACTACACTGGCCGTTCTTACAAGATCGGCGAAGTGCATGAAGGCACCGCCACCATGGACTGGATGGCGCAGGAGCAAGAGCGCGGAATTACGATTACCTCCGCCGCGACGACCTGCTCGTGGGAAGGCATTCAGATCAACATCATCGACACGCCTGGCCACGTCGACTTCACCGCTGAAGTGGAGCGTTCGCTGCGTGTGCTCGATGGAGCCGTAGCGGTGTTCGACGCCGTGGCGGGCGTGCAGCCGCAAACCGAAACGGTGTGGCGCCAGGCTGACAAGTACAAGGTTCCGCGCATCTGCTTCGTGAACAAGATGGACCGCATCGGTGCGGACTTCTTCTACTCGGTGAAGACGATGGTGGATCGCTTGGGCTGTAAGCCAGTTCCGATTCAGATCCCGGTGGGTGCCGAAGATCACTACAAGGGTATCGTTGACCTCGTCACGATGAAGGCGCGCATCTGGAAGGAAGAAACCCTGGGTGCGAAGTACGATGACGTCGACATCCCTGCCGATTTGATGGACAAGGCCAAGGAATGCCGTGATGCGATGCTCGAGGCGATTTCCGAAGCCGACGACCACATCATGGAAAAGTACCTGAATGGCGAAGAGCCGACCGAAGCCGAAATTAAGCGGGCGATTCGCAAGGGTACGCTCGAGCAACTGTTCTTCCCGGTCATTACTGGCTCGGCGTTCAAGAACAAGGGCGTGCAGAACATGCTTGACGCCGTTGTCGACTACCTGCCCTCGCCGATCGATGTGCCCCCGATGACGGGTGTGGACTTCGACAAGCGCGACGTCGAAGTGATCCGCAAGGCTGACGACAACGAGCCGTTCTCGGCGCTGGTCTTCAAGATCATGACCGACCCGTTTGTGGGTCAGTTGAGCTTTATCCGCGTGTACTCGGGCAAGTTGAATTCGGGCGATTCGGTGATGAACGTCTCGAAGAACAAGACCGAACGCATTGGCCGTCTCGTGAAGATGCACGCCAACAAGCGCGAAGAAATTCAGGACATTCTGGCTGGCGACATCTGCGCCGCTGTGGGTCTGAAGTCGGTCATCACCGGCGACACCATCTGCGACCCGAACAAGCCTGTGATTCTCGAATCGATCGACTTCCCGGCGCCGGTGATTCAGCTCGCTATCGAGCCGAAGACCAAGAGCGACCAGGAAAAGATGGGCATGGCGATCGCCAAGCTCGTGGCCGAAGATCCGACGCTGCGTGTGAATACGGACGCCGAGACGAATCAGACAATTCTGGCCGGCATGGGCGAGTTGCACCTCGAAATCATTGTGGACCGCATGAAGCGCGAGTTCAACGTGGAAGCGAATGTCGGCAAGCCGCAGGTGGCTTACCGCGAATCGATCCGCCAAACGGCGCTCGGCGAAGAAAAGTACTCGAAGCAGACCGGCGGCCGTGGTCAGTATGGCCACTGCAAGCTGCGCATCGAACCGAAGGAAACTGGCGGCGGCTATGAGTTCGTCAGCGAAGTGACCGGTGGTTCAATTCCGAAGGAATACATCCCGGCCATTCAGAAGGGTGTTGCCGAACGTCTGGAAATGGGCATCATTGCCGGCTTCCCGATGTCGGACATCAAAGTGGTTGTGTACGAAGGCAGCTATCACGAAGTCGACTCCAGCGAAATGGCGTTCAAGATCGCCGGTTCGCTGGCTCTGCAGGATGCCGTGAGAAAAGCCAAGCCCGTGCTGATGGAACCGGTGATGAAGGTGGAAGTTGTGGTGCCGGACGAATACATGGGACCGGTGAACGGCGACTTGATTTCTCGCCGTGGCCAGTTGCAAGGCACGGAACGGCAAGGTTCGACGACGATCATCAATGCGATGGTTCCGTTGTCGGAAATGTTTGGATATGCGACCGATTTGCGGTCGAAGACACAGGGCCGCGGCGCGTTCACGATGCACTTCGGCAAATACGAAGATCTGCCAAAGAACTTGGCCGACGAAATTATCGCTAAAACGAAGGGCGCCCAGCGCTAACCAGGAGCAACGGAAATGTCTAAAGAAAAATTTGACCGCAGTAAGCCCCACGTCAACGTTGGCACCATCGGCCACATCGACCACGGCAAGACGACTTTGACGGCGGCGATCACCAAGGTGTTGTCCAAGCACAACCCGAAGAACTCGTTCCGCAGCTTCGATTCGATCGACAATGCGCCTGAAGAAAAAGCACGCGGTATCACAATTGCTGCCGCCCACGTTGAGTACGAGACGGCGAACCGCCACTACGCTCACGTCGACTGCCCCGGCCACGCCGACTACATCAAGAACATGATCACGGGCGCCGCCCAGATGGACGGAGCGATCCTCGTGGTTGCCGCCACCGACGGCCCCATGCCCCAGACCCGCGAGCACATCCTGCTCGCCCGTCAGGTAGGCGTGCCCTACATCGTCGTCGCTCTGAACAAGACCGACATGGTGGAAGACGCCGAACTGCTCGAGCTGGTCGAGATGGAAGTTCGCGAGTTGCTCTCGAGCTACCAGTTCCCTGGCGACGATCTGCCGGTGGTGAAGGTTGCCGCTCTCGGCGCTCTCAACGGCGAACCCCAGTGGGAAGCCAAGATCGACGAACTGATGGCCGCCGTGGATTCTTACATCCCGATGCCGGAGCGCGCGATCGACAAGCCGTTCATTATGCCGATCGAAGACATCTTCTCGATCCAGGGCCGCGGTACCGTGGTTACCGGTCGTATTGAACAGGGCATTGTGAAGGTTGGCGAAGAAGCTGAAATCGTCGGCTTCGCGGCAACCCGCAAGACGACCGTCACGGGCGTCGAAATGTTCAAGAAGTTGCTTGACGAAGGTCGCGCTGGCGACAACGTTGGTCTCTTGCTGCGCGGCATCGAAAAGAACGATGTGGAGCGCGGTCAGGTTATCGCGAAGCCCGGCTCGATCAAGCCGTTCAAGAAGTTCAAGGGCGAAGTTTACGTCCTCAGCAAGGAAGAAGGCGGACGTCACACTCCGTTCTTCAACGGCTACCGCCCGCAGTTCTACTTCCGCACGACGGACGTGACGGGTGTGGCGAAGCTGCCTGCTGGCACCGAGATGGTGATGCCGGGCGACAACGTCCAGATGGAAATCGAGCTGATCACGCCGGTCGCCATGGACAAGGGTCTGCGCTTCGCGATCCGTGAAGGTGGCCGCACGGTCGGCGCCGGCACGGTGTCGGAAATCATGGAGTAGTACTGG
>VFZU01000123.1 GCA_016870995.1 Acidobacteriota bacterium | reverse complement strand
GATGAACTCTTCTCTTTGCTCGATCACACAAGTCTCTTTCCAGGCCATCGGGTGCTTCCCCCTCCAGCCAAAAGTGTTACCTATGTGCCCGGTTTATTCCGTTACCCATGTGCCCGGTTCGGACCAGATTTCATTTAGGTTGTGGTTTCCCCCCAAAGTCAGAGTAGAGCAGGAGCTGTCTCTGGGAAAATACTGTACTAGCGAAATCGGTACTGAACGGTGGAATGTACTAGAAAGAAGTCAGTTTGTACTATCGAGTTAGTAATGGGGCGAGGCCCTTCCAACTCATGTGGAGGCCGAGGTAGCCGAAGACGAGGCTCATGGCGACCTGGAGTTTGTGGCCGGGGATGCGGGTGCCTAGCCACGAGCCGAGGATCGCGCCGGGGATACCGCCCAGGAGCATCTTGGTGACGAGTACGGTGTCAACGCTGCCGAACAGGACGTGGACGCCACTGCCGACGGCGCTGAGGAACATGCCGAAAAGCAGGTCGGTGCCGACGATGGTGGAGGCGGGGAGCACGGTTTGATACATCAAGAGAAGGCCGCCAAGGGCTCCCGCGCCGGCGGAGGAGAAGCCGACTTCTGCGCCAATGGGGAGAGTGGCAATTGGGATGAGCCAGCGACGGTCTTTGGTGGGACGGATGGCTTCACTGGAGCGGAAAAGCTTGGTGATGGCGAGGACAGCAATGGTGACGCCAACGAGAGGTAGCAAGATCGGTTCGATCTGCTTTTTGCTGAGATGGAGCAGGATGTAGCTGCCGAGCAGGACCCCCGGGAAGCCGCCGGCAATCATGAGGCCGAGGATGGTCCAGTTGACGTTGCGGCGGAAGATGTAGAGGGGCGAGGCGCAGAGCTTGGTGATGAAGACGAAGGCGAGGGAGGTGCCGACGCTTTCTGAGGCGCTGCGGCCGAGTAACAGGACGAGCAGGGGGACCGTGAGCGGGCCGCCACCAGCGCCTGTGAGGCCGACAACCATTGCGATGCAGAAGCCGAGGATGGGTTCCATAGGAGTTAGTTAGAAAAAGTGTGAATGCCGCATTCGAGTTTCTTGCCGCCCCAACGACCGGAGCGAAGGTTGTCATCCGAGGCGGGTTTGGCGGTGCAGGGTTGGCAGCCGATGCTGGTGTAGCCCTGATCGTAGAGTTCGAGGATGGGGAGGTTGTGCTGGCGGGCGTATTGCCAGACTTCTTTCCAAGTCCAGTGGGCCAGCGGGCTGACCTTGGCGATCGTTTTGCCCGACTTGAGGACGGTTGCCTCGTGGACCTCCAGATTGGCGCGAGTGGGCGATTGCTCACGACGGAGGCCGGTGTACCAGATGTCGTAATTTTCTAGGGCGTTGAAGAGAGGCTCGACCTTGCGGAGCTGGCAGCACTGAGCCGGGCTTGATTGATTGAGGATGCCGAACTGCGCTTCCTGATCGGCGACAGACTGTTTCGCGGCGAGGTTCAGTAAGTTGAGGTTCCACTGCTTCGTTAATTGATCGCGGTAATTGTAAGTGGCCGCGAAATGGTAGCCGGTTTCGAGGAAAAGGACGGGGAGGTTGGGGTCCTTTTGAATGAGGTGGTGGAGGAGGACGACGTCCTCAAGTTGGAAGCTGCAGGTGAAGCAGGCGTTGGTGGTGGTGGCTTTGTTGATGTCGGTAAGGACCTGGCTCATATGCCTTCTCCGGAAATGAAATTGTTGCGGCGCAGGAGGATGCCTGCGGCTTCGAGGAACTCGAGGGTGTTGTCGGTGGGGACTTCAAGGCCGTGGTCGGCGATGATGATTGCGCCCGAGTCTTCCAGTTGTTTTGGGATATCCCCTTGCCAGCGGAGGACGAGCGCGCCGTGTTCGAACAGGATGCGTTCGAGCAAATCGGGGTCTTTGCTAGTGAGGACGGCGGGCATGTGGCCGTAGCGCTCGACGCGTTCGCCGGGGGTGACAGGGCCGAGATCGAAGGCGAGAGATTCTGTGGTGCGGACAGTCTTTTGCGTGCCGCGGACGATCATGCCGGCGGCGATGGTGCGGTTGGTGCGATGGTGGACGAGGATAAGACTGCCGGTTTCGCGGCAGCGCGTGTAGGGATCGAAGGCGAGCGGTTGCGTGGTTTCGATCGAGACACGGAGGATGTCGTTGAGATGGGCCGAGTTGGCCTTGAGGTGGTTGCCGGTTTCTGGGTCGAGTGCCCATTCGATGCGGGTGATCCTGGCGTTGAGCTCGCGAGTGGCGGAGCGGAGAAGATAAGGGGTGTCGGGTTCGAGGGGTTCTTCGGCCATCCAGACGAGGTCGGCTTCGAAGTGGCGGCTCAGTTCAGGGCGCGCGGTTTCGAGAGCGATGAGATCGCCGCGGCTGATGTCGACTTCTTCGTTGAGGACGAGGGTGACGGATTGGCCTTCGTGGGCTTTGGCGAGAGGGCCGTCGAAGGTGGAGATCTCTTTGACGGTGGCGCGGCGACCGCTGGGAAGGACGACGATCGCGTCTCCGGGGTGGACTTCGCCGCTCGCGATGCGGCCGGCGAAGCCGCGGAAGCCGTCGCCGGGACGGACGACATATTGAACCGGGAAACGGAAGGGGGCGGCGGCGGGAGAGACCTCGAGAGTTTCGAGAAGATCGAGGAGACTGGGGCCGTTGTACCAGGTGACTTTTTCGCTGCGCCAGGCGACGTTATCGCCGTCGAGGGCGCTGACGGGTAAGTAGTGTAATTTTGCGCCGGGCCAGCGGGAGGATTGCTCGGTGAGCTTGGCTTTGATTGCGTTGAAGACGTCCTCCGACCAGGCCATGGCGTCCATTTTGTTGATGGCGAAGATGAGGTGCTCGATACCGAGCAGGTGAGAGATGGTGGCGTGGCGGAGGGTTTGGCGGCTGACGCCTTTGATGGCGTCGACGAGGATGATGGCGGCATCGGAGGTGGATGCGCCCGTTGCCATGTTGCGGGTGTATTGTTCGTGGCCGGGGGTGTCGGCGATGCGGAAGCGGCGGGTGGCGGTGGCGAAGAAGCGGTAGGCGACGTCGATGGTGATGCCCTGCTCGCGTTCGGCATTGAGGCCGTCGGTGAGGAGGCTCAAGTCGATCTCGCGGCCGGAGCGGTTGACCTTACTCTTCTTGACGGCTTCGATCTGGTCTTCGTAAGCGCCCTTGGTGTCGAACAGAAGGCGGCCGATGAGGGTGGACTTGCCGTCGTCGACGCTGCCGGCGGTGGAGAAGCGAAGAGTTGTCATTTAGAAGTAGCCCTCGCGCTTCTTGATTTCCATCGAGCCTTCCTGGTCGTGATCGATGACGCGGTTTTCGCGTTCGCTGCGACGGAAGCTGAAGAGTTCTTCGATGATTTTCGGGATCGTGTCGGCGTCGGATTCGATGGCGCCGGAGCAGGGGGTGCAGCCGAGGGAGCGCATGCGGCACATGCGGATTTGGGATTTCTCGCCGGGGAGGGCGTTGACGTTCGCCTTGACGGGGATCAGTGTGTTGCCGCGGACGTAGACTTCGCGGGGAGCGGCGTAGTAGAGGGGGACGATGGGGATGCGTTCGCGGTGGAGGTAGTTCCAGATGTCGAACTCGGTCCAGTTGGAGAGGGGGAAGACGCGCATGGATTCGCCGGGGTCGACTTTGGGGTTGTAGAGGTTCCAGAGTTCAGGGCGCTGGTCTTTGGGGTCCCATTGGCCGAACTGGTTGCGGAAGGAGAAGACGCGCTCTTTGGCGCGGGATTTTTCTTCGTCGCGGCGGGCGCCACCGATGGCGGCGTCGGCCTGGAGTTTTTGGAGGCCTTCGACGAGGGCTCTCGTTCTGAGGAGACTGCAGCACTTGGCGGTGCCGAGGGAGTAGGGATTGGTGCCCTGGGCAACGGCTTCTTCTTTGACGTGGACGATGAGGTTCGCGTCGATTTCTTTGACGAACCAGTCCCGGAATTCGATCAATTCCGGGTATTCGTAGGTGGTGTCGATGTGGACGAGCGGGAAAGGTATCTTGCCTGGAAAGAACGCTTTACGGGCGAGGTGGACGAGGACGGAGGAATCTTTGCCGACGGAATAGAGGATGACGGGGCGGGCGAAGTTGGAAGCGACTTCGCGCAGGATATGAATGGATTCGGCTTCGAGATGGTCGAGGTGGCCAGATTGCATAATCTATAGTTCTCTATCGACTATACTACGATTTTTCTTTGGGTGGGATGTGATCGATTTCGATTTGGGATCTCGCTTGCCCCAACAGAGGAAAAACATGGGACTTACAGAACGACGGATGGTACAGGAACTGAAAGATGTGGCGCTGCCTGGGCGTGTGGCGGAGATTGCCGAGATTTACGGGAAGGCCATTCCCTACGACGTGGACTGGGCAAGCATCGAGAACGATGCGGAGGCGCTCAAGTTTTTGGACAACGTGTCGTGCCACCGGTTGAATATGGCCCTGCGCGTGATCTGCATGGATGCGATGGGGAAGGAAGCAGTCGCAGCGAGCGTTGAGAAAGTTCGGTTGGTGAATGTGAAGGAGCCAGCGGAGATGGCAGTGAGCTTTGCGGGGGGCGTGCTGGAGATGCGGTGTGCCTACGCGCAGGGTGCATCCGGAATGCATAGCGACAACGCGATCCGGCAGGTGCTCGAGAAGGGATTGTAAGCGAGACGGTGGACATTGCGTATGGGGGCCTAGCCACTTGGAGGGTGGGCCCCCATAGCTGGGACTCGATGCAATCTTTATTGGCTCGAAGGCGGATTGGGCACTGTATCCGGATTGGGCGAGGGATCGGCGCGATGAGATCTTGCGGCGGACTCAGAGCGAGTTTCGGGAGCCGGATTACGAGTATTACTTTCCGGATTGAAAACGGGCGATCTTAGTGGCAGGATGACTCATGTGATGAACGGGGCGAAGAGATTGGCAGTTTATGGAACGCTGGCCCCTGGGCGGGTGAACCACGATCAGGTTGCTGCGCTCAGAGGGAAATGGGCGGGGACAGTGAGGGGACGGTTGCTTGAAGAAGGCTGGGGCGCGCAGATGGGTTATCCGGGACTGGTCCTGGATGCGAATGGGGCGGAGGTCGCAGTGCAGGTGCTTGAGTCTGAGGACCTGCCAGAGAACTGGGCGCGACTGGATGAGTTTGAAGGAGAAGAGTATCGCCGCGCAACGGTGGAAGTGACCACAGAGCGAGGCCAGCTTTCTGCTTGTATTTACGTGGTGGCGTGACGGGGATCAATCCAACCGGACGTGGGGAGCGTAATGCAGTGTGAGTTATGAAACACACACTCCTTACAATTACTTTTCTGGCAATGTCGGCCTGGGCGAAGAACCCGATGGTTGGCGGCCAAGCCATGTTTGAGAACAAGAGCATCGTGGAGAACGCGGTGAAGTCGGCTGACCACACGACGCTGGTGGCGGCTGTGAAGGCGGCGGGGCTGGTGGAGACGCTGGCGGGGCCGGGGCCGTTTACGGTGTTTGCGCCGACGAATGATGCCTTCTCGAAGTTGCCGGCTGGGACGGTGGAGACTTTGTTGAAGCCCGAAAACAAAGAGATGCTGACGAAGGTGTTGACCTATCACGTGGTGGCAGGGACGATGAATGCCGCGGCCATCAAGAAGGCGATTAAGGCTGGTGGTGGGACCGCGACGATGAAGACTGTTGCGGGCGGATCGCTGAAGGCTTCGATGAATGGATCGAAGCTGGTGCTGACCGATGAGAAGGGTGGGATGTCGATGGTGACGATCGCGAACGTGATGCAGTCCAATGGCGTGATTCACGTTGTGGACACGGTGGTTTTGCCGAACTAGTAGCAGGGACGGCTACTTTGAGCCCACTGCCCGAGTTGTGCCCGGGCGGTGGGCATTTTCTTTTTGGCAACGGGATGGGATCGACTGGGGTTTGACTGCAGAAGTGAGGCGCGGGAGGGGCTGAAAGCCCAATGCGTCTTTTTTGACATAACAATAGTTAACATGTCAACTATTGTTATGTAAAGTACAAGTATGAGCTCGTCGCGGATCGGAGCGGAAATCAAGCAGAGCAAGCCGTTTGGTTCTGTGGAACAAGAAACAGTTGTTGCTTTGATGAAGACGGTGGATCATGTGCGGCACATACATGCTGGGCTGTTCGGAGCGGTTGAGCTGACCGAGCAACAGTACAATGTGCTGCGGATTCTGCGCGGGGCGGGGACAGATGGGCTGCCGACGCTGACGGTGGGCGAGCGACTGATTGAAAATACGCCGGGGATCACACGGTTGATCGACCGGTTGGAGGCCAAAGGACTGGTGAGGCGGGAACGTCCGGAACAGGACCGGCGGCAGGTGTATTGCTTCATTACGAAGGCTGGACTCGAATTGTTGGTGAAGTTGGATCCGGAAGTGGATCTGGGAGCCAAGCGCGCGATGAAGCATTTAAACAAAACAGAGCTGCAGACCCTGCTGGGGCTGCTTGAGAAAGTCCGCGATTCGCGGTGAAGGAGCTGAGTCATGGCTAACGTAGCTGAGTTGAGCAAGAAGCTGGATGACGCGGTTCTGGCGGGCAAGGCGCTCGAAGCATTCGACGAATTGAACGCAGACGATGTGGTGATGCAAGAAAACTCGGATGCTCCGTTGGTGGGCAAGGAGTTGAACCGGAAGCGGGAAGTAGAATTCTTCGATTCGATCGCGGAGTTTCATGGTGCGTCGGTGCTTTCGCGTGCGGCCGGAGATGATGTTTCGTTTTCGGAGTGGGAGATGGAGGTGACCTTCAAGAATGGTTACCGGATGAAGCTGGCGCAGGCGGCGGTGCGGCGCTGGAAAGACGGCAAGACTGTGAACGAACGGTTTTATTACAGCAAGTAAGAGGAGTTAGAAAAATGAAAGCAATTATGATTCTTGCGGCCGGCGCATTGAGCGTGTTTGGCCAGACTTATGACATCGACACGGCCCATTCGGGGGCGAGCTTCACGGTGAAGCACATGATGGTGACGAATGTCAGCGGGCGCTTCTCGAATGTGAAGGGCAAGGTTGTGGTGGATGACAAGAACCTCGCGAAGTCGAGCGTGGAGGCGACCGTTGATGTAACGACCGTGAACACGAACGAGCCGAAGCGGGATGGACACTTGAAGGGTGCGGATTTCTTTGATAAGGAAAAGTTCCCGACGATGACTTTCAAATCTTCGAAGGTTTACAAGGCTGGTGGCGTGACGAAGGTGGATGGGACGCTGACACTGCATGGTGTGACGAAGCCGGTGACGCTGACGCTTGAAGAGTTCAGCGGCGAAGTGAAGCACCCGATGGGCGGGATCGTGCGCGGAGTGGTGGCCAAGACGAAGATCAACCGGAAGGACTTCGGGTTGACCTGGAACAAGACGCTTGATTCGGACGGGTTGATGGTTGGCGAAGAGATCGCGATCACGCTCGAGATCGAGATGGCGCGAAAGGCTTAGGGTTTGGAGACGATTTTGGTGAGCCAGAAGTCGTCGCCCTGAACATTGACGTCGGCAGTGATTTTGAGGCCGGGTTTGAGTTTCTCAAACTCGGCTTTTTCTTTGATGGGGAAGCCCATGGTCATGGCGTCCATCCAGCCCTTGATGTCTTCGTGCTTGATGGTGAGGACCTGGGTGGGGGCGTCCATGGCGACGATCTCGCCGGTGAGCTGGTAAGTCTTGATGGGTTGGGTGGAGTTGGCCTGCTCGCGCGGAGTCTGGGTGCAGGCGGTGAGGAGCAGAGCGAGGGCGAGGAGGAGGGCTTTCATCTCCATTTCAGAGTATCAGCGAAGCACCATCTCAACGCGGCGGTTGAGTTGGCGGCCGGGCTCGTCGGCGTTGGAGGCGATGGGGGCGAGGGGGCCCGCGCCTTGGGCCGTGATGCGGGTTGTGGGGATGGCCTAGGTGTTGGTGAGCGCAGTGGCGACGGATTGAGCGCGGCGGCGAGAGAGGTCGAGGTTCATGTTGAGGTCGCCGACGGTGTCGGTGTGGCCGACGATGTAGACATTGAAGGCGGGGTTCGATTTGAGGACTTCGGCCATGGAGTCGAGCTGGGGTTTGGATTCGGGCTTCAGGTCGGATTTGCCGGTGTCGAAGTAGAGGGCGTAGAAGGCGATTTTGCCTTCGGAGGCGAGTTTGGTTTTGATCGCTGCGGAGTCGAAAACCTGGACATTGCCGAGTTCGGGGGCCTTTTCTTCGATCAGAGCCACGAAGATGTAGGTGCGCTCACCGAGGTCCCTGAGCGTGGTTTTCTTGTCGGGCAGTGTGACGCTGGCATTTGTAGTCTTGGCCCCAATCACGAGAAGGAGGTGTTGGGTTGCTCCGTTAAGAACTCGCGAGGCGAGTAGGCCAGCGGCGTTGCCGGAAGAGATGAGGTCGGTGGGGGGCACAGATTGGTTGGCGTAGGAGACGATCAGGCGCTTGGAGGGGGCGAGAGCGACGATGCGGTTCGTGTAGGCTTCGGGTTTCGAGTAGCTGCGCCACAGACAAGCCTGGGGCGTGCAGGTGAGCTTGATGGCAAAGCCGGCTTGCTTGAGGGCGCTTTCGTAGTTGCGGTAGACCTCGATTGGGGAACGCGCTTCGGGGGCGACGTAGGTGCGCCAACTGAGCTTGCCTTGGGGGATGAAGGGGTCCTTGGTTCCTTGAGGCGAGGGGAACTCGACTTCGGCGTAGCTCACCTCGTTGCCGTCGAGGAGGGTGGCGCCGGTGAAGCGGGAGACGACCGGGAGATCCTTTAGGTCCTTCGCCTCGAAAGTCTGTTGGGTGATTTGAGCGGAGACGAGCGAGGCGAAGAACAAAAGAAGGAAAAATCGCATGACTCGATTTTAGAAGCTTCGGGTTGCAAGCTGGCGACAGAGCCGACGGAACCTCGGCTTGGCCACGGCGAGGAGGGCGAGGCTGCCGGGAACGATGAAGATAGTGGCGGGCTCGGGGACCTGGGCGTTGGGGCATCGATGAGGGAGGCCACGGGGGTTCTCAACGATTCGTCATAAGCGAAAACGAACATGCTCATGAAGGGGGGCTCCAAATTGGTAAAGGTCTTCGAGATCGACGGTGGGAGGTTGAAGAGCATGGAGATAGACCGGAATGACATTTCCGAGGCGTTGAAGGCGATGAAGCCCCTTATGCGGCCCTGGGTGTCATAGTCGAGGTTGAACTCGGACGGGGCGCCAGTGGAACCGCTGAGACTTTCAAATTGAACCGAACTTCCCGCGGTGGGGCTTGCAAACTGGGCAGAGTCAGACCACCATTCCGCAGTAAGAAAATACCCATTGGGGTCAGTGGTAGATGCCCTTGGCTCAATTTTGAACAGCTTGCCTGCTGGGGCTGAGTAGGTGATCCGGAACTGGTCACCTGGATTCAAGGTGCCATTGAGTTTGGGGATTGCGCCCACAGGCTCAAACTTGGTTCCTATGATGGATGGTGAACGAGAGGTTTGGGGGTTGCCGAGGACGACCTGGTATTCCAGGATCGCTGCAGGAGAGGAGATGGCTAGCAGGGTGAGGCCGAGAAGGGAGATTGTGGTTTTTGAATTGTATGGTTTTCATGGTTCACCCTTAACCGCGGGAACGTTTAGAAAACAGGCTTAGGATTATGAAGCGGGTTTGTACTAGTACGATGGGAGGTTTGCGGAGGAGGTCGATGTAATTGCCTTTGAGAATGCCATCGACGCTGAGGGTGGTAAAGTGACGCCAGACGCTGGGGTCGCTAGAGGAGCCAGATAAGACCTGTAGGCCTGCGGCGTGGAGGGTTTAGACATCCCTCTTTTCAATGATGCGGAAGTCGATGAACTGGATGTGAGCGCCGAGGCCTTTGGCGGGAGTGAGGTGTTGGGGCAGGCTGGTGCGGGGTAGTTGGGTGTGGAGGCTGTTAGGACCGTCGCGGGCTCAACTTAGTCTGGGGCTGCGGGCTAGGCCATTTTCGCTTGGAGCATGACCTTCATGGGCTTGCGTTGGATGAGTGGGAGGAAGTGGTCATTGGATAGGACGGGGTCGGTCTGGATGATTTGGATGTTGGCGGCTACGGCACCATGGAATGCCTCGATTGAGTTTTCGGGCCTGTGGGCGGCGCCGCCTCGGTGGGCTCTTGCGGTGGGTTGGGTGGCCAGAGTAGGGCGCTAAGCCAATTCAGAGAGGCCTTTGAGTTCGCCGTTTGAGTCGCCGATGGATTCTGCTTTGACGCCGAAGTTGGTGAGGAGAGACAAATAGAAATTTGTCATCGGGGTGTCTTGGGCGTAGACGATGTGGCGGCCGGGGGTGATCTTGCCGTTCATGCGGCCGGCGACTAACACGGGCAGGTCGTGGTGGAGGTGCCTGTTGCCGTCGGAGATGCCGCTGCCGTAGACGATGGCGCTGTGGTCGAGGAGGGTGCCGTCGCCGTCTTCGGTGGTGGCGAGCTTCTTGACCCATTCGCTGAAAAGGGAGAAATGGAAGCAGTTGATCTTGGCGACTTTCTCCATCATCTCGGGGTCGTTGCGGTGGTGTGTGAGCGGATGGTGGCCGTCGGGGACGCCGATTTCACGGTAGGAGCGAGCACTGCCTTCGCGGGCCATCATGAAGGTGGCGATGCGAGTGGAGTTGGTTTTGAAGGCGGCCGTCATGAGATCAAACATGAGACGGACGTGCTCGGCGTAGTCGGCGGGGGTGCCTTCGGGTTGGGCGAAGCCGAGATCCTGGCGGGTGGCTTTTTCGATGCGTTGTTCGATGTCGCGGATGGAGTAGAGGTATTCGTCGAGCTTGCGCTGGTCGGTGGAGCCTAAGTCGGCGCGGAGGCTCTTGGCGTCGTCGAGAACGAAGTCGAGGATGCTGCGGCGGTTGCGCTCGCGGCGGGCGATCATCTCCTGGGTCTCGCCAGCGGCAGCGGAGCCGAAGAGGCGGGCGAAGACGTTCTTCGGGTTGATCTCGGGCGGCATCGGGCTCGAGTCGCTGCGCCAGGAGATGTTGTTCGAGTAAGCGCAGGCATAGCCAGAATCGCAGCTGCCGACCTGGCGGCCGTCTTCGATACCGAGTTCGAGAGAGGCGAGTCTGTTTTGTTTGCCGACGCTCATGGCGGCGAGCTGATCGACGCTGGTGCCGTTCTTGATGTCGGCGCCTGCGGTCTTGCGGGGGTGGGCACCAGTGAGGTAGCTGGCGGCGGCGCGAGCGTGATCACCGGGGCCATCGCCGAGAGCGCGGCCGCCGTTGTGAGTGAGGCCGGTGAGGAGGGTGAGCTTGTCTTTGTGCTCTTTGAGCGGGGTGAGGACGCGGGTGATCTCAAAGGCTTTGCCTTGAGCCTGGGGCGTCCAGTGCGCCATGTTGATGCCGTTGGGAACGTAGACGAAAGCGAGGCGGGTGGGGCTTTGGGTAGAAGAGGTCGCGGCCATGGCGTCGAGCATGGGGAGACCGATGCTGACTCCGAGTCCTCGGAGGAGGGTGCGACGGTTGAGGGTCTTCATGATTTGGGGACCTCCGGACGCCGTTTCTGGAAAGGCGCGCTTTTTACTATTTCCAATATAAAAGTTTGCATGCGCAATTGCGAGGCCGTTGCGGAACTGACAATGGCGGAGATGTGATGGCGGTCGGTGCGTTCGACGCCGCGGCCGAGGGCGAAGGTAAGCAGTTTTTCAGTGAAGCATTCGGCGAAGGGCTTGGGGTTGGCGGCGAGGATTTTCTTGAGTTGCTCGGGGCCGGTGAAGGATTCGCCGCTGGGGAGGGTGCCGGAAGCGTCGAGATCGAAAGCGCCGTCCCTGCTGCGCCAGGCACCGATGGCGTCATAGTTTTCCAGGCCGAAGCCGAGGATGTCCATGCGCGCGTGGCAGGAGGCGCAGGTGGCATTGGTGCGGTGGAGCTTGAGCTGTTCGCGCATGCTCATTTTGGTGCCGACGGTCTTTTCGTCGAGGAGTTGGACGTCGGGCGGTGGAGGGGGAGGCGGAGCGTTGAGGACGTTTTCGAGGACCCACTTGCCGCGGAGGACGGGGCTGGTGCGGGTGGGGTAGCTCGAGACGGTGAGGACGCTGGCCATCGAGAGGATGCCGCCGCGCTTGCCATCAGGGAGAGTTACTTTGCGGAAGTTGTCACCGGTAACATTCGGGATGCCGTAGTGTTTGGCGAGGGTTTCGTTGAGGAAGGTGTAGCGGGCATCGATGAGGTTCATGATGCTTGCGTTGGTGCGCGTGAGGTCGAGGAAGAATCGTTTGGTTTCTTCCTGCATGGCGGATTTGAGTTGGGGGTTCCAGGTGGGGAAGCGTTCGGGATCGGGGCGGACGATGTCGAGATTGCGGTATTCAAGCCACTGGCCGGCGAAGCCGTCGGCAAGGGCGTCGGCTTTGGGGTCCGAGAGAATGCGGCGGACTTGAGCCTCAAGATTGCCGGGTTTGCGAAGAGCGTTTTGTTCGGCGAGGGCGAGGAGGGTTTCGTCGGGCGTGCTTGACCAGAGGAAGTAGCTGAGGCGGGAGGCGAGCTCGAGATCGGTGAGGGATTCGAGGCCGTCTGCATCGAGCTTCTTGGTGCCGCGTTCGATGCGGAACAGGAAATGGGGGCTGACGAGTATGGCTTGCATGGCGGCCTGAATGGATTGCTCGAAGGTGTCACCAGCGATGCGGGCCTTTGCGGAGATGAGGACGAGCGAGTCAGCTTCTTTCGCGGTGATGGGGCGACGCCAGGCACGACGGGCGAAGCGGGTGAGGATTTGTTTGTCGCAGTCGATCTCGGTGGATTGGCAAGTGAAGAGGCGACGCTGACTGTCGGGGATGACGCGGTAGGGATCATAGGGGCCGCGGATTTCAAGACGTTCCATGAGCAGGTTGAAGTCTTTGAGGGTCTTGTCGTTGACTTCTTCGGCGGCATTGGGGATTAAGGATGAATCGAACTCAACGCGGACACGGTGGACGCCGGGGGTCTTGATTTCGGCCTTGTGTGTGGCGTTGCGTGGGCGGTCGGTACCGAGGGTAGCTTCGAGCGATGTTGGGGTGGTGTTGTCGACGGTGAAAGTGAGATTGGTCTTCCATTCGGGGCCGCCAGCCCTGGGGCCAGTGATGGACGCCTGGAACTCATAGGTACCAGCGGAGGGAAAGTAGTGAGTGATTTCGAGAAAGTTGGCGCGGCGATTTTTCATGCGGCCGGCACCGAAGGGGACTTTTTCTGGCTTGGGGAGCGGCTCGGTGTTGATGGCTTTTCTGGAGATTTGCTCGGCTGCGTTGAGGTATTTTTCCATCAGGACGGGAGAGAGGCTGAGGACGTCGCCGATGTTGTCGAAGCCGTAGCCGGAGTCGTCGGCGGGGAAATCTTCGGCGGGCTTGAAGTCAAGGCCGAGGAGGTCGCGGATGGTGTTGTTGTACTCCATGCGATTGAGGCGGCGGGCGGTGACGCGGCCGGGGTCGGGCTTGGCGTTGCGGTCGATGGCAGCGAAGTGTTGTTCGATCCAGTGGATGACAGGTTTGGATTGAGCGGCGGGAGGCTTGGGGAGAGGGGCGGGGGGCATCTCGCCGGTTTGCAGTTTGTGGACGACGAGTTCCCAGATCTCTCGCTTTTCGGAGATGGTGAGATTGAGGAGATTGACGCCGCCTTCCTGCTTGCGCGCGTTGTGGCACATGGCGCAGTTCTTCTTAATGAAGGGCGCGACAGTGGACTCGAAACTGGGTGCCGCAGCGAGGATGGAAAGAAGAGGTAGGAGCATCATTGCTAACCCGGATTTCTCACAAAAAAATTAGCAAAAGGCCTCCATCCGTGCCATAACTGATTTGTCTACAAGCAGTTAACGCACAAAGAAGAGAGGCCTTCGCTATGACAGAGTGTATCCAAGAACGCTTCG
>VFZU01000122.1 GCA_016870995.1 Acidobacteriota bacterium | reverse complement strand
AAATGGCCTTTAGCTATTCTCCCATTCACCCTGCCCAATCGGGCAAGCATACCCACAAGTTTTTAGCCTCAGCATCCGCGCCACGCGCGGCTAGGCGACCCGTCTCTCACGTCTTGCCGTCAGCACCCGCACCGGGCGCGGCGGCGCTTACTCACATCCAGCTATAGGAGAAAACACAATGACGAATCAACTCACAACCGCATTCAACAGGCTCGAAGCTGATCTCGAACACAAGCACACCACACCCGCGTCGCAGTTCCTTGAGGGCATTTTGACCGCGTACGGAGAGGGTTTGCTTGATATCGAGAACGTTACGCTTGCTCTGGAGAACTGGCGCAATTCTCAAGAATGCCTTGAGTATCATGTACGGACGGCGGCGCGGTCGAATCCTGAAATGCTGTGCAGGGCATTGGAAGAAGTGGAGGTCGCATGAGCGTTTACAAGCGCGGCGAGGTCTGGTGGTATCGCTTTGTGTGGGAGGGCCGGGAGATCCGGCTATCGTCCAAACAAGGCAACAAGCGTGTCGCTGAGCAGATTGAGGCGGCTCATAAGACTCGATTGGCGAAGGGGGAAGTGGGAATACTTGAGAAGCGGAATTCCCCCACGCTTCAGGAGTTCTCTGAAGGCGAGTTCAGGAAGTTCATCGAAGGCAGGTTCAGCTCAAAACCCGCAACCATTTCGCACTACAGTGCAGGAGTGAAAACCCTTTGCTCGATATCGGCGATGGCGAAGAAGCGACTCGATGAAATCACGGCTAGCGACGTGACTGCCTATGTTGAGAGGTTGCGTGCGCAGGACTACGAAGTTTCGAGCATGAACCGGAAGCTGGCGGTTTTGCTTCGAATTTTTCGCCTGGCAATGGAATGGGAGAGGGTTCAAAAGCCCATGCCGCGCGTGTCCCTGCTACCTGGCGAGAATCGCCGTGAGCGCGTCCTGACTCTCGATGAGGAGGAACGGTACTTGGGGGCGGCGCGAGCAATTGGCGGGGCCATTGTGGAGGCTTACGAAAATGCCAAGTCGGGAATCAGGGCGACGATTCGTGGGGAAGTGCCGATTCCACCGAAAGACCCTCAATTGCTTTATCACCTGGCGCTGGTGTTGGTCGATTGCGGACTTCGACCGGAAGAAGCGTATCGACTGAGGTTCGATGAGGAACGGGAAGGGGCCTTGTACATCCAGTTCGGCAAGACAGCGAGCGCGCGGCGCATCGTGCCTGTGTCATCGCGCGTAAAGGCCATTCTCGACTGGCGCAGGGAGCAGTTTGGGGATGGTCCGTGGGTGTTCCCCGCAACGACCGCCACTGGACACATCAACCAATCGAGTCTCAAGAAGCAGCACAAAAAGGCGTGCGTGATGGCATCGGTGGAGGTGTTTGTTCCATATACGTTCCGCCACACCCGACTGACGCGATGGGCGGAATGCATGGACCCATACACGCTGGCGTATTTGGCGGGGCATAGCGACTTTGCAACCACGAAGCGGTACGTCCATCCACAGGCGGACACGATTCGCGCGGCCATCGAAAAGGCGGAAGAAGCACAGACCCGGCACAAAATCCGGCACAGCATCAATTCCAGCGGTCTGGCGGGGGATTCGAGTGAATCCGCAATCCAATGAAAAATAAGGGGTTAAAAGGTCTGAAATGGTCGGGCCGGCGAGATTTGAACTCGCGGCCTCTTGCACCCCAAGCAAGCGCGCTACCAGGCTGCGCTACGGCCCGAACAAATTCGAGTATACCTTACTTGGCTTGAGCAGCGGAGATTTTGCGCATGAGCTCGATGGTGGGCTTGGGGGCTTCGAATTCCGCTTCTTCAAGGGCGTTGCGGCCGAAGCGGTCTTTGACCTTAATATCAGCGCCTTTGTCGACGAGGTATTGGACGACATCGTTTAGGCCGAAGCGGATGGCGGCGTGGAGGGCACCGGCGTCACCCTTGCGGGTCTCGTTGACATCGACACCGGACTCGACGAGGAACTTGACGGGTTCCAGCTTGCGGCTGAAGACGGCAAGGAAGAGAGCGTTCACTCCGTCGGGGTTTTTATCTTTCAGGTCGGCGCCGAGGGCGAGCAGAGTCTTCATCATTTCGATATTGCCGGTTTGGGCGGAGCTGAGGAAGGGGGTGAGTCCGCCGACGCGGAAGAAGCTGGCGCGACCGCTGGCATTGGCAGTGCGGGCCTTGAGATCAGCACCGCGGGCGATGAGTTCTTTGGCGAGGGCGATCTTGCCTTGCGTGACCGCTTCGTGGAGTGGAGTGCCTCCATTAGAGTCTTTGGCGTTGACGTTTACGCCGTAGTTGAGCATGATCAAAGCGGCCTTTTCGTGGCCGCGGCTGAGGGCAATCAGGAAGGGTGAGGCACCGTTGGCTGAAACCTGAGTGGTGTTGGCCTTGGCGTCGATGAGGGCCTGGAGTGTTTCAGGATTGCCGTTTTGTGCGGCGAAGAGAAGGGCGCTGTAGCCTTTCTTAGTGACGGCGTTGACGGGTGCGCCGGCCTCGATGAGGGCTTTGACCATGGAGGCACTACCGTCAGCGGCGGCCCACATCAGGGCAGATTGACCGGAGCGTTCTTCGGTGGTGTCAGCTTTGGCACCGGCTTTCAAGAGGGCCTGGAGGACCAGGAGGTTCTTGCCCGAGATAGCGGCCATGAGGGGTGTTTCGCCATTCCAGCGGGGGGCGTTGGGATTCGCTTTGGCTTTAATGAGGGATTCGACGAGCGGGAGGTGGCCGAAGGCGGCGGCGATGGCAAGCGGGGTTTCGCCGTTTTCGTCGGGCAGGTTGGGGTTGGCACCGGCGGCGAGCAGGAGGTTTGTGAGGGGGAGGCTTTCGCGGCTAACGGCCCAGGAGAGGGGTGTGGAGCCGTCTGGGCGGGCTTCATTGACTTTGGCACCGGCTTTGAGGAGAGCGCGAACGCGTTCGAGATCGCCCTTCTGAACGGCGTCGATCAAACGGGAGTCGACCGTGGCTGCAAAAGAAATTGCGGCCCAGAAGAGGAGAAGAAATCTCATAAGGAAGATGATAAATTAGTCATCAACGGGACGCCATCCTTGTTATTCCCTTTTTCTTTTCTATTGCTTGCGGTGAGTGCGCAAAATCCTGATGTTGCGGCGGAGAGTACGCAGAAGGTTTTGATGCGGACCTGCTTTGGCTGCCACAACGAGAAGCTGAAGAGTGGGAGCCTGTCTTTGCAGGGATTGAAGGCAAGTGCGATTCCGGCAGCGGTGCCGGAATGGGAAAAGATTCTGCGGAAGGTTCGAGGTGGAGAGATGCCGCCGCCGAATGGACCGAAGATGAGCGAGGAGGCGCGAGCGAGCGTCGCTGCGCATGTCGAGAAAGAACTCGATGCGAACTTTGCGCGGAAGCCCAATCCGGGGACGCCTGCGATTCACCGGTTGAATCGAGCAGAGTACTCGAATGCGATCCGCGATCTGCTGTCGCTTGATCTGGATCACTCGGCGACATTGCCAACGGATGACTCGGGGTATGGGTTTGACAATATTGGATCGGTGCTTTCGACATCACCGATGTTGCTTGAGAAGTACATGAGCACGGCGCGGCGTGTGGCACGGTTGGCGGTTGGTACGGTGAAGGCAGCGCTGGCACTGGAGCGGTACACGTCGCGTTCGCGCGAGGCGTTGACGACCGATGAGATGCCGTTGAGCCTGCGTAATGGATTGGCGATCCGGCGGTATTTTCCGCTGGATGCAGAGTATTCGATTCTGGTGCGGATGCGGGGTGCGCCAGATCCGATGTTGCCGTTTCCGCAGTTGGATATTCGGGTGGATGGGGTTCGGGCCAAGGTGACTGCGGCGAATGTGGACCCGGCGGAGGAGAATCAGGTCACGAAGAATTTCGAGATTCGGGTTCCGCTGAAGGCGGGGATGCATACGGTGGCGGCTGGGGTGTTGGTGGAATCGTTGCGGAGCGAGGCGGGAGTGGCAGAGCGGCGTGGATTTGGGCCACCGCCAGCATTTGGATTGGGGATTGAGTACATCACGATTGGGGGGCCTTTTTCGGCCAGCGGGGCCGGGGATACGGCAAGCCGGAAACGGATTTTTATTTGCAGGCCTGGATCTGGGTTGTCCGAAGAGACATGTGCGAAGCAGATTCTTTTGCCGATTGCGCGGCGGGCTTACCGGCGGCCGGTAGTGGCTGGTGAAATCGAGCCATTGATGCGGTTGTTTGCTCTGGGAAGGAAAGATGGCGGGAGCTTCGATACGGGCATTGAGACGGCGCTGCGAGCGGTGCTGGTGTCGCCCAACTTCTTGTTCCGGGTGGAGAAGGCACCGGCTGGAGTTGCAGCGGGGTCGTCCTATCGGGTTTCGGATCTGGAGCTGGCTTCGCGGTTGTCGTTCTTCTTGTGGTCGAGCATTCCTGATGATGAGTTGTTGCGGGTGGCGGCATTGCGGCAGTTGCGGCCGCAATTGAAGGCGCAAGTGAAGAGGATGTTGGCGGACCCGAAGGCAAAGGCGCTGGTGGGGAATTTTGCCGGGCAGTGGTTGCAATTGCGGAATGTGGCGAGTTGGAAGCCGGACCCGGATAAGTATCCTTTGTTTGACGACGCGTTGCGGGCGGCCTTTCAGAAGGAAACCGAGTTGTTCTTTGGGCATGTGATTGAGCAGGACCGGCCGGTGCTGGACTTGATCAACGCGGACTATACGTTTCTGAATGAGCGGCTGGCGCGACATTACGGAGTGAAGGATGTGCGGGGGAGTTACTTTCGGCGTGTGAGTGTGGATCGGGCGGAGCGTGGGGGGATTTTGAGCCAAGGCGGAGTGTTGACGGTTACCTCTTATCCGACGCGTACGTCTCCTGTATTGCGTGGGAAGTGGGTACTTGAGAACGTCCTCGGTTCCCCGCCCCCGCCGCCGCCAGCAGATGTTCCGGATCTGGAAGATCATGCAGCGACGTCGCCGAAGGATTTGCGGGCGGCCCTTGAGAAGCATCGGGCGAGCCCGGCTTGTGCGTCGTGCCACTCGCGGCTAGATCCACTTGGGTTTGCGCTCGAGAACTACGATGCCGTTGGACGGTTTCGCAAGGCGGAGGGCGGTGCGCCGATTGATTCTACGGGTGCGCTGCCGAACGGGAAAGTGCTCGATGGGCCTTCCGGGTTGAAGCAGGTGTTGATGGGGCGACAGGATGAATTTGTGGATTGCCTGGCGGAGAAGTTAATGATTTATGCGCTGGGCCGGGGCCTTGAGGCCGAGGACCAGGCAGTAGTGAGGCAGGTGCGCCGCCAGACGGCGCGTGGCGAGTATCGATTCTCGGCACTGGTGGAATCGATTGTCGGTAGTGTACCTTTTCAGATGAGGAGAAATCCGGAACCATGATTGTGACGAAGAAAGCACTGGGTCGGCGGACGTTCTTGAGAGGGATAGGCACGGCACTGGCATTGCCGGTGTTCGATGCGATGACACCGGCGTTCGCGGCTCCGGCTCGCAGCGGTGCGGCACCGGTGCGGATGGCTTTTCTCTACGTGCCGAACGGGATCATCATGAAGGACTGGACGCCAAAGGAGACGGGCCGAGGGTTTGAGTTCTCGAAGACGCTGAAGCCGCTTGAGGCCTACCGGGATCAGATCAATGTGCTTTCCGGGCTCGATCATAAGAATGGCGAGGCGCTGGGCGATGGGGCGGGAGATCATGCGCGGGCTGGGGCGACCTGGTTGACTGGCGTGCATCCGCGGAAGACGGAGCGGGATATTCTGGCCGGGACGTCGCTCGATCAGATTGCGGCGAAGGAACTGGGTTCAAGAACGATGGTGCCGTCGCTGGAGTTGGGTCTTGATGAGAACCGGATGGTGGGAGGTTGCGATTCCGGGTATAGCTGCGCGTACAGCAATACGCTGTGCTGGAGCTCGCCGACGACGCCGCTGCCGCTTGAGTCGAATCCGCGGGCGGTATTTGAGCGATTGTTTGGAGATGGGGAAACGACGGACCCCGCCGCGCGGGCGATGCTGTCACGGCAGAACCGGAGCATCCTCGATTTCGTTCGGGAAGATGCCGCCAAGCTCGGGCAGACGCTGGGGACGAGCGACAAGCGGAAGTTGGGCGAGTATCTGGAGTCGATCCGTGAGATTGAACGGCGGATCCAGAAGGCCGAAGAGCGCGCTGCGACGGGTGCTCCGATCCCGGCGATGGATCAGCCGGGCGGGATTCCGCCGACGTTTGAAGAGCATGCCGAGTTGATGTTCGACCTGATGACGATTGCGTTCCAGGCCGATATTACGCGCGTGATTACGTTGATGATTGGTCGGGAAGGCGGGAATCGCACTTACCGTTCGATTGGTGTGCCGGATGCGCATCATGGACTGTCGCATCACTTTAACGACCCAGCCAAGATTGAGCGGCTGCAGAAGATCGACCAGCATCATGTGGATTTGCTGGGAAGGTTTTTGAAGCGGATGAGCTCGACGGTGGATGGCGATGGGAGTTTGCTGGATCACTCGATGGTGCTCTATGGATGCAGCATCTCAGATTCCAATAAGCATGAGCACCACAACCTGCCGACATTGCTGGCTGGACGCGGGGCTGGGCGGATCGCGGGCGGGCGTCATATTGTGTATCGCAGAGGTACGCCGATGACGAACTTGTTCCTGAACATGCTGGATGGGGTGGGCGTGAAGGAAGACAAGTTTGGAGATTCGACCGGGCGGATCGAACACCTGACCGAGCTTTAGGCTGCGCGCCGCGGCCCGATACAATAGCGGGCATGTTCGATTTTTCAGGGAAATCGGTGTTGGTCACCGGAGGTACTAGTGGCATTGGGGCTGCGATTGCGGCTGCGTTTGAGGCAGCTGGGGCGGAAGTGAGGGCATTGGGCCTTGAGACAGGGCTCGATGTTTCTCAACCGGGAACAGTGGTGGCTGCGGTGGAAGGGTTGGAACGCCTGGATGTGCTGGTGAATGCGGCTGGGGTGATTCGTAGACTTGAGGAACATTCTCCGGAAGTGTTCGCCAAGGTGATCGATATCAACTTGAATGGGGCGATGCGAATGTGTTCGGCTTGCCATGGGTTGTTGCGAGAATCGAAAGGCTCGGTAGTGAATGTGGCTTCGATGCTGAGCTTTTTGGGCAGCGGGCCTGCTCCTGCGTATAGCGCGAGCAAGGGTGGGCTGGCACAGTTGACCAAGAGCCTGGCGATCTCCTGGGCTGCCGATGGGATTCGAGTGAACGCACTGGCGCCCGGTTGGATTGAGACACCGCTGACGCTCGCGCTGCGAGAAGATCCGGAGCGGCGGGAAGCCATCGTGAAGCGCACGCCAATGGGTCGATGGGGCAAGCCAGAAGATGTAGCTGGGCCAGCGCTGTTTCTGGCATCGAGCGCAGCGTCCTTTATGACTGGAGTGATTCTGCCTGTGGATGGCGGCTACCTGATAGGTTAGTGAAGATGCTGAATCCAATGGAAATGGCAAAAGACATCGTCGTGAATGGAGTGATCCCGGACGATGAACGGGTGTGGGTGCCGCAGGCGGAGAATGTGTGGTTCCGGCCGCTTTGTTTGTCGACGCGGCAAGGGTATTGGGTGAATTTGTTGCGGGTGCGGAAGTCGGGGATCTTGAGCCGGCACCGGCATCCGGCTCCCGTGCATGGCTATGTGATCGAGGGCAAATGGCACTATCTCGAACATGACTGGATGGCGACGGCTGGGAGCTATGTGTTCGAACCACCGGGGGAGACGCATACGTTAACAGTGCCAGCAGACGTGCCACAGATGATCACGCTGTTTCACATCACTGGGGCGATGATCTACGTGGATGAGGCGGGCAAGGTGACCGCTTATGAAGATGTGTTTGCGAAGATCGAGATGTGCCGGAAGCACTATATTGCGTGCGGCCTTGGGGCGGAGTTTGTAGATCAGTTCATCCGGTAGCGAATTCGATTTCGCTCTCTCATCGAAATGGAACGGTGGATTCGATATGCTGCGAGGGATGCGTCGAATTCTTGTTCTTTTTGCGCCGTTGTTTTTGTCAGGACAAACCGTGAATCAACCTGTGCGGGCGGTGACGGATCCGGGCATTATTACTACGCGTCAGGCGATTACCCCGGCAGGTGTGCCGAGTGTGTTTCAGGGCCGTGTTTATGGGGCGGCCTGGGGTGAAGGCGATGAACTGTGGGTGCTGCACGCAAGCGATCTGTATCGGCTTGATTGGAAGAAGAACGAAGTAAAAGAACGCGTGGCGCATGGCGGGACGCCTGGGCCACAAGCGATTCAATTCGATGCGGCGAGCGGGACGGTGTTCGCGGCGAATGGGGGCAGGTCGGGAAGCGGGGGCGTGAAGTCGCAACTGGCGGCATTGAAGCAGTCGAGTGTAAACGTGGTGGCGAAAGAACTAGGGAGCTTTCTGCCGGGCGGTCTCGCGGTTGGTAGAGACGTAGTGGTTGTGCCCCTAACATGGGAAAACAAGCTGGCAGTGATTGGGAAGGCCGATGGGAAAGTGTTGCACCGCGTGGAGACGGGCGTTGCGCCGTTTGCCAGTGTGGTGAATGCAGCGGGGACTGTGGCTTTTGTAAGCAACCTCGGTGGGCGGCCGCCGAAAGGCAAGGAACTGTTTGCATCGCCAATTCAGAAGCCAGCGGAGAGAGTGACGGTGGACGCTCGCGGAATTGCATCGACGGGCACCGTGGCGCGTGTGGATCTGACAACAGGGCAGGCGACACTGACGATCGCGACAGGGCTGCATCCGACGGGGATGGCGTGGCACGAAGGGACGCAGCGGTTGTATGTCGCGAACGGGAACAGCGAGAGCGTGACGGTGATCGATACGAAGACCAATCTGGTGGTGCAGACGATCCCGGTGCAGCCGTTTTCAGAGAAGGTGCGAGGGATTGCACCAACGGCGGTGGCCGTGGATCCGACCGGGAAGATGATTTATGTGGCTTGCGGAGGCATCAATGCCGTAGCGGTGATTGAAGCTGCGACGGGTCGCATTGCAGGGTTGATGCCGACGGGATGGTATCCGAATGGCCTTGCGATGCATCCGGGGGGCAAGCATCTGGCCGTGACTTCGCTCTTAGGACCAGGGTCGGCCTGGCGCGATGCGCCGTCGAAACGGTTCGTACATTCCTATCGCGGGTCGGCTGCAGTGATTGAATTGCCGGATGCGGCACAGTTGGCCAACTATACGACCGCTGTGGCCGAGAACAATCATCTGAGGTTGGCCGGAGCGGGATCGGTTGTGCGGGTTGCGAATCCACGCGCGAAGCCGATTCCTGTGCCGGTGCGCTCTGGCGAGCCGTCGTTGATCGAACACGTTGTGTATGTCGTCAAGGAGAACCGCACCTATGATCAGGTGCTGGGGGATATCTCGAAGGGTAATGGCGACCCCTCGCTGGTGATGTTTGGCCGCGATGTGACGCCGAACCAGCACAAGCTTGCCGAGGAATTTGTGCTCCTGGACAACTTCTTTGCAACGGGAGGCAACAGCGCGGATGGGCATCAGTGGGTGACGCAGGCGAATGAAGTGGAATATTGCTTGTGGCCTGGCTACCAGGGGCGGAGCTATCCGTTTGATGGGTCGGACCCAATGGCTTACGCTTCTGGCGGGTTCATTTGGGATTACGCATTGGCCAAGGGCAAGAGCGTGAAGGTGTATGGGGAGTATGCGGGCTCGACCCGTGAGACGTATGGCAAGACGCGGGCGCAGATGCTCGAAGAGTGGAAGGCGGGCGTGGACTTTACGAAGCGCTGGAATATCAAAGCTCTAATCGAGCCTTTGAACAAGATTCTGGCGGCGAACTTTCCGGCTTACAACACGAATATTCCGGATTTGGCGCGAGCGCAGATTTTTCTTGCAGATCTGAAAAAGTACGAGGCGGAGGGGAAGCTACCGAATTTGATTCTGTTGCAGTTGCCTTCGAATCACACCAACGGAACATCCCCGGGGGCTTCGACGCCGGCGGCGATGGTGGCAGATAACGACCTCGCACTCGGGCAGATTGTGGAGGCTCTGTCGAAGTCGAAGTTCTGGCCAAAGATGGCGATCTTTGTTGTGGAAGACGATGCGCAGAATGGAGTGGATCATGTGGATGGACATCGGACGACGGCGTTTGTGGCGAGCCCGTACACGAAGCGCGGCCATATCGATTCAACGTTCTACTCGCACCAGAGCATTCTGAAGTCGATCGAGTTGATTCTGGGATTGCCAACGATGTCGTTGTTCGACCTGATCGCGCATGACATGCGGAACAGTTTCACTGGGACGCCAGACTTGACGCCTTTTGTGGCGGAGATACCGAAGCAGGATTTGTTCGTGACCAATCCCAAAGTGTCGGCGCTGAATGGTAAGGCCAAGCAGGCCGCAATCGATTCGGCGAAGATGAATTTCGCGGTTCCGGATGCGGCACCAACCGACCGGCTGAACCGGATCGTATGGGGACAGATCAAAGGTTGGGATCAAACATATCCCGATACTCCGCGACGCGCGTTCTCGCCGCTCGCGATCGAGACTGAAGACGAGGAACGCGAAGAAAAAGCTGTGTCGAAACGGCGTCGATAGCAGACCGGCAATGGTAGGGTCGGAAGATGACTCTGCTGCTATTGGGCTTGTTGGCTGCTGTCGATCCGGCGGTTGAATTACGTGCGATTTTGGAAGTGACGCAGACGCCATCTGTGGGTCTTCTGGCTGTTCACAATGGACAGATGAGTTTCGAGGGGCGTGGCACGGTGAAGCCGAATTCTCTCGTAAGCGTTGGTTCGATTTCGAAAGTGTTGGCAGCAGAGGTATTCTCACAACTGGTCGTTGAGGGGAAGTTGCAATTCGGCGATCCGCTGCAGAAGTTTGCGCCTGCCGGGGGTGAAGGTTCCTGAGGGCATTACTTTGTTTGGGCTCGCTATGCATACGAGCGGTGTGCCGAGGAATCTGAGCGGGTCGGATCTTTGGCCGAACCTGAAGACGATTGATGCATCGAAGGCGCAGTACTCGAATGCGGGTTACTGGTTTCTCGGGGCAGCGCTGAAACCGTATTTGCCGCAGCTACGGGATCGTGTCACGAATCCGCTGGGAATGAAGGATACAACGGGCCAGCCGAATGAGGAGCAGTGAAAGAGGTTCCTCGAAAACTCTGAAGCGGGTTGTGTGGATCAGTCTGGTTTCGCGAGTACTGCGAGTATGTATTCGACACCAGATGACATGGGGCAATGGTTGAAGCACTTGCTGGCGGATCGGAGTGTGACCGGGAGAATTGCGCATGGGCTTTACGTGCAGCGCGGAAGCATCGCCGGGGTTGAGAGATTTGATGCGGTGGGTCGCGCGGATGGGATTGGGCTAGGATGGGTGCATTATGAAGGTGGCAAGATTCTGGGAAAGACGGGGGCGCATGATGGGTTTGCAACATACATCGCCTTTGCGCCCGGTGGAAAAGCAGGTGTGTTTGGGGTGATGCCGACGATGGACCTCGAAGCACAAAAGAGAATGGCGATAGCCATCAACCAATGGATCTCGAAGATGGAGGCGCGATGAAGTTTGAGATTGTGGTTGAATCTCCGCCGGCGGGCGTGGATTACGGATTGCAGTTGGGCAAAGGGACCGATTACACGACAGTGCAACTGCAACGATCCAAGGGGAAGGATCTGCACTTTGAGTTCGAGCTGGAATGGACTGGAAGTGCGTTTCGTGGGAAGGCGCTGCAGGGTCCTCCGAAAGAGCGATTCATCTATATCGATATTGGAGCTGCAGCGGGGCAAGTGGGGACGCACTGGAGCCGCAGATTGAAGGTGCCGTTTGTTGGGATTGATGCAACGCATGAGTCCTGGACGACGCGTGTACCGGGGACGGCACGCGATGGGGGACCGAACTGCGCAACGGTGAAACCTTTTTCTGGTTGGCAGAAAAAGTAAGTTTTCACTTGACAGTGGTGGCATTATCACAGACACTTACTCAAGGAGCTTCATTGCAATGCGCACCTATAGCCAAGAATTTGTAACTCGTAAGCGCGAGAACGTTCTTGCTGGTACACGCCGTTTCGGCAAGTGTATGCCGGTGCGTATTGATCGCGAATTCTCCGCTCACTGGACCCACAATCCAGCATTGAGATAGCTCAAGGGTAGAGCAACAGATTTACACTCTGTGGGTTGACGGTTCGAATCCGTTTCTCAAACCTCATCCAGAGCACTCCAGCATAGGGTTTCCGCCCAATCAATCGTTATCCATTACTGTTTTTTGAGCAAGGTCGCGCTGTCCTTGCGCCGATCGATTGCCGGATGCGCTGCCGTACTGGCGCTTTCGAATCGTTTGTCCCGGCATGCGTGGCGTGGCAACCCTGGCTGGGGTCTCGCTATCTTCTTATTTACTCGAAACCTATAACAAGGAGGTGATTTTGTCATGACGTTAGTAATTCGCGTCTCCATTGGAGACCGGGAACGCATACTTGTGTCCCGAAAGGGGCGCTTCGATTCTATTCTCGGGCCGGGAACGCATTGGTTGACTGGATTGGGAGTAGAGCTGGAACGCCATTCCGTTGAAGAAGCATTTCTCGTAAGCCCGTGGGCCAAATTTTTGGTTCATGAGCGGGCTGAGCTGGTTCGATCGCTCTTTCACGTCGTTGAGACGGGAGCGACTGAGGTGGCGATGGTTTGGCGCGACGGAAAGCTGGAACGCATTCAAGGGCCGGATGAGCGCACGCTCGTCTGGAAGACCGCCGCAAAGTTTGCGGTGGAAATCGTGAATGCGGCCGAGCAGCCCGTTGCGCCCCGCGCCGCGACCCCGGCTCTGTTGAAGTTGGGGACTGCTTCGAGGACTGCGACCGCAATGGTTGAAGAGGGCAAGTGTGCTCTGTTGTTCGTCGGCAGCAAGTTTGTCGAAGCTCTGTCTCCCGGCGTGTACGCGCTGTGGAACGCAGTCGCAACTCCATCCGTAGAAGTGATGGATCTGCGGACGCAGGCTCTTGAGATCTCGGGGCAGGAAATCATGACCGCGGATAAAGTATCGATCCGCGTCAACCTGTGGGCTGAGTTCCAGGTTGTGGACCCGCTGAAGGTGCGCCAGAGCGTGAAGAGCGCGGCGGAGCATCTGTACCGGACGCTGCAACTGGCGGTTCGGCAGACGCTGGCCAAGCGGAGCCTTGATGAGGTGTTGAGCGCTCGTACGGATATCGATGACGCTGTTGCAGAAGATGTACGGCTGCAGGCGGCGAAGTTCGGGATTCGAGTGGGCGCGATCGCGGTGAAGGATATTATCCCGCCCGGAGAGGTGCGAGAGATCCTGAACCAGGTGGTTGCGGCCGAGAAGAAGGCTCAAGCCAACCTGATCGCGCGGCGTGAAGAGACGGCGGCGACGCGCAGCCTGCTCAACACGGCGCGGCTCATGGCAGAGCACCCGCTGCTTGTGCGGATGAAGGAACTGGAGACGCTCGAAAAGGTTGCCGCGAAGGTGGATAAGATCCACATTCACGGCGGGACCGAGGGGCTTCTCCACAAGCTCATCAGCATTGGCGAAGGCTAGGTAAAAAGACGGACCCGCAGGGTGTTTCGCCCTGCGGGTCTGTCCCTCTCCTTTACGTGATTTTTATCGGCGTTAGTTGTTGCGCTTGCGCAAGCGGCCTCTCTTGGCGATTCCTCCATGGGACCGGCGGTGATGGTGTCGACCTCAGTGAAGGCGGTCTTACCGTTGGGGCCTTTGACGATGGGTCCGAACCGGGCACATGGGTAACGGAATAAACCGGGCACATAGGTAACACTTTTGGCTGGAGGGGGAAGCACCCGATGGCCTGGAAAGAGACTTGTGTGATCGAGCAAA
>VFZU01000121.1 GCA_016870995.1 Acidobacteriota bacterium | reverse complement strand
CGGGCAAGCTGCGCTTGGCCTTGACCGCTGCGCGCCTTGGGCAAAGCAACCTTATATCGAGGCGAAGGGCTTAACTGAAGGTCGAGATACTATGAATCCGCTGGACGAAGTTTGGACGTCTTGACATAGGGACGTTGTGTCGCGGCATCTGAAGGACGCTATCAAGATCAAGTATATTCCGCCTTGAGTATTCCGTCAAGCGTAATGGGCTTCAGCGCATAGCTGGACAGCGCTCAGGCACGAATACATTGGCCGACTCTGCTCTGATTCATCAATCCGCCCCAGAATTGAAAAACTAGATAAATACTGCAGAGAGAGGATGCGCGGCGTTAAGGTCACAGGCTGGGAGGCGGATTGACGAACTTCAGCCGCCTTGCAGTATAGGCCCTTCTCCAATTGGCTTGAACTCGAAACAACCAAGGCTTGGGCAGACAGTGATCTGGCCAGCAGTTTGAGTAGTCATCAGGCCGGAAGTAGTAATCCTGATTGACGCATGCACCAAGACCGTCATCGGCACAATCTCGAATGAAAATTCCCGCTGCCGTGGTGAGTTCCAGCAGTAGATCGAGACAGAGATAGCCAATTGGGACACGAATCTGCCTTGTAATGTTGTTTCCTTGGAAAACGGCCGCGCTCACACGTTGATCAGAAAGGCAATCAATGAGAATGGGAATCGCCTGGTTCCGAAGATTGACCAGAGAGAGTGTATGAGGACTCAACAAGCTCCGATCATGCGGACGAAGGATGCTTCCGTCAGCCGCCCCGTCTTCGGAGTAGGACATTCCAAAATTCTTGATTTGAAGAAGCGGATCGATTCGTTGGGAATATTCTTGAGGTTTGCTCAGCCGCGGAGGTGTTTGGCCTGCCATTATCTCCGCGATTAGAGCGAGCAGCACGAATCGCAGCATTGCGACGTTAGCCCTTAGCGAAGGGACTGCGCTTGAGGGCGTACTCCATGGACTCTTTGGGGACCTCGTACTTCGAAAGGGCCTTGTTGCCCATGTAGCCGAGGTCTTTGAAGCCGATGGGGCTAGTGTAGAAGGCGTCGACGGTCATCTTGCGGACCCAGTCAAAGAAACGTGCGCCGACAGCCTGGGGATGTTCGCGCTTGACCGTGTAGGAACTGAATTCCTTGTAGACAGGAGCTTTCTCGTAAACAAGTTGCTCGGCGCGCCGTTCAGACTCATAGCGTTCTGCGGCGACCAGGAGGTCGAGCATTGCCGTTTGTTGATCGGGCTTGGCGGCCACAAAGTTAGTGTTGTAGCGCTGGCGCATCTCGGCATCAAGCCAGGCGAGGCCACCGTGGAAGATGTCGGCCAGAGTTTCGTTTTGGCTCGAGAGTGTGTCGATGAACTCAGAAGCGCCAGCGTCCTTCGCACTGCCGGAGATCTTGTCGGCAGGGACGATGAGTTCGGCGAGGCGGCCGAGGAGTGCAAATTCGCCCGGAGTGAACTCCTTGGGCTTGTAGGTACCGGTCTTCGCTTTCTCGCCACCGGTTTCAGTGTGCACGTGCTGGGCGGCTTCGAGATCGAGAGTTCCGGTGGCCGTGATGGCGAGGGCGATCGAGCGCAGGGCAGCGCGGCGATCCAGGGAGTCGAGAGATACGAATTGGTTAGACATTGCCGCGTTTCATCTCTTCTGCAAGGAAGTCGCTGGCGCGCCAGGCGAGTGCGTTGATGGTAAGTGTGGGGTTCTTGTCGGGATTCGAAACGAAGCTGGCTCCGTCCATGACGAAGAGGTTCTTCATCTCGTGGGCCTGACAATAGCCATTGAGGACGGAATTCTTGGCGGTTGTGCCCATGCGTGCGCCGCCGACTTCGTGAATGATCGTGCCGGGAACAGAGATGCCGTTGGCTTCGCGCTGGGCAGCGCTGAGGCCGGAGACGCGGCCGCCCATGGCGGTGATGATCTCCGCAAAAGTCTTCTCCATGTGGCGCGCCTGCTTCCATTCGTAGTCGGTCCATTTGAAGTGGAAGCGGAGGACAGGGATGCCCCATTTGTCGACGACGTTGGGGTCGAGCTCGCAGTAGGAATGAATATTGGGGACCATTTCGCCACGACCCGCAAAGCCGATCGAGGCACCGTAAGATTCGCGGATCTTGGTCTTCATGTCCGCGCCATAGCCGTGACGTCGGGCGGCTCCGTGATAAGAGCCGACGCCGGGGAGGTTGTAGCCGCCACCGATTTCGATGTGATAGCCGCGCGGGAAATTAAGCTTGGAGTGTTTATCCCAAAGCCACCAAGGCATGAAGAGATGAGCGCCGCCGTTGCCGTCGGTATTGTAGTGCGGCATCCCTTCGAGGGCAGGCACGTAGCCGGAGAGGCCGAAGCCGACGGTGTCCATGAGGTAACGGCCCAGGAGACCGGAGCCGTTGGCTAAACCATTGGGGAACTCTTTTGTTTTGGAGTTGAGGAGGATACGAGTAGACTCACAGGCGCTGGCAGCCAGAACGACAGCCTTGGCGCGGATGGTGCGCTCCGTGCGGGTGCGCTTGTCGATGAGAAGGACGCCGGTAGCTTTGCCGTTGCCGTTGGTAAGGACTTCGCGGGCCATCGAATTGTCGAAGATCCTGAGCCGGCCGGTCTTCATTGCGGGGAAGACCTGGACTTGCGCGCTTGAGTAAGCCGAAGCGGTCTGGCAGCCGCGGCCGCATTGGCCGCAATAGTGGCAGGGTGCACGACCGTTAGTGGGCTTGTGAATGACAGCGCGGCGATTGGCGATGCAGGTAATGTTGAGCTGATCGCAAGCTTTCTTTACGAGCACCTCGTGAACGCGAGGAGCAGGTGCTGGTTGAAATTTGCCGTCAGGGCAGGATGGGACGTTTTCGACCGTACCGCAAACGCCGATGAATTCTTCGGCTTTGTCGTAGTAGGGAGAGATGTCCTGGTAGGAGACCGGCCAGTTAAAGCCGAGACCGTCTTTGTCGTAAGGCTTGAAGTCGTATTCGGCGAAGCGGAAGGACATGCGGCCGTAGTGGTTCGTGCGTCCGCCGAGGATACGCGAGCGGAACCAGGAGAACTGGCTGCCTTCGCCCACAGTGTAGGGCTCACCTTCAAGCTCCCAACCACCCGAAGTGGTGGAGAAGAAGCCGAAGGGCTTACCCTTGCCACAGTAATATTTGCCGCCTTCTTCTGCACCGCGGTGGTCGTAGTCGGTGGGCAGTTTGTGCTCTAGGAATTCCTTGAAGGGATCGAGCATGGGGCCGGCTTCAATGAGGGCGACTTTGAGGCCCTTGGCGGTGAGGATGTGGACTGCAGTGCCGCCGCCGGCGCCGGAGCCGACGACTACAACATCAAAAACTTCCTGTTGCATGGTTCTATGATTGCATCACAGTTTTGGAGAAGTGGGGATGCTTTGCGGATTCGTTCTTGGGGATCGCTACGATGGCGAAGGGCTGGGAGTATCAGGTTCCTGGAAGGACGGCCAGTGCGAATGGTTCGAGTAGCAGGTTAACGGATCAGGGTGGATTCTGGAAACTGAGTATGCCAAGCGAACCAGAAAGAACGATGAGCAGGAAAAGGCTTTCCATCCACTGTGACGGATGTGGCACCGCCGCGATTGGTGTCGATTGAAATCGATAGGCCGGAATGCGTAGTTTCGAACTTTGGATGCTTACGAAGGTATGCCATTGAAATGGCAAGTGGCGAACGTCCGGGAAGGCGCAAGACGAGCACTTCGTCTTTATTCGAAAGGCGCTTGTCGTGGCGGGAAATTTGGAACATGAGTTCATCGGTTGCGAAGTAGCTGCGGTAAGCAACACCTTCGCCGTAATCGCGACTGTGGCCGGTATTGAGCGAGAGCACAGTGGTGTCGGGATGAAGGGTGCGCCATTCCACCCAATTGGTTGTGACGACATTGGCGAAGTCGAGCTGGATGCCGGAGTTTGCGAGGGGTCCGATGACGGGCTGGCCCTGCAGAGTTGACCACAACGATTTGGTTTCTTCATCGAACATGAGCTTGCTCGATTCGTAGAGAAGACCTGATGTACCGAAGGTGTGGCTGCCGGAGGTTGACTTCGCAATGTAGGGAATCACGGTGCCACAGAGTGTGCAGTAGACGAGGCAGATGTTCTGGCCGTCGACCAAGTCAAGAGCCATTTCGTGCCAGGCGAGAATTCGCTTGGGGTAGGCGCGGTGCTGGTTACCGATAGTGAGACCGAATACGATGTGATTGTCCTTGAGATAGGTAGCTTCAGAAGCGGGAATCGTTTTCGGATTGATGAGAGGTGGGATGCCGTTGACGCGGACGCCGCCCCATTCCACCTGATCGAGACGAACTCGCGATGGGGTAAGACGGTTGGACGGAAAGAAGGACTGCATGCGAGGATCGAGATTCGCATAGAGAAAGCCCTTGAAAATGGAGTAGTCGGGATGCGGATCGTAAGGCTGAGCCCAGATCCAGCGGTGCCAGTCATGGAGCTTTAGCCCAAAGGATTGGCCAGTACGAAGTTCGAGAAAACGCAACAGACGCGCGCGAGCTGGATCGTCTGCCGCGAGCATTGTGAGCATCTCGAGCAGCATGATTGCGTAGGAGTTTTTCCATTGACGCGTGAGAGCAGCCATGGCGGGGTTGAAGACTTTGGGCTCATCGGAGGCGATTTGAGAAAAGATCTCCAAGGAGGGTGGGGTGGGCTGCGCCGCAAGGCTCGGGCCAAGTAAGAGCGGAATGGCAACACGACGGCGCATGAGTTGATTATGCAAGGACGCGGGACATGAGGAGGGCGGTTTCACCGTCGTTGTAATAGTTGGGGCGTTGGGTGGTTTGCTTGAAACCGAGAGACTTGTAGAGCTCAATGGCGGGGTAGTTCGAAAGGCAGACTTCGAGGTGCCAGATGGAGGCTTCCAACAGAAGTGCGTTGAGAAGAGCTGTAGCGAAGTGGCGGCGACGTGATTCGGGGTGGACGGCCAGGTTGAGGATCTCGCCTTCGCCGGCGACGATGCGGTAAAGGACAAAGGCCAGAATTTCCTCGTGCTCTTGAATGCAAAGTGACGGGTAGCCATCGGCCCATTGGGCGGCCTGGGGGCAGTGAACGAGGAGTTGGCGGTATCGCGGCCAGTCCTCGGGGGCACCGGGGCGAGCGGTCATCGCTTCTTGGTCCATTCGAGGAAGAGGTAGCCGATCAATGGAGGGAAGGCGATGGCGACGCAGATGGGGGAGAAGCCGCGGCGGTCGGCAACCCAGCCAATGGATTGAGAGGCAAGAAGTTGGAGGACCCCGTAGCCGGCGGTGAGTAGCGATACAGCAAAGGCGGCGCTGCTGCCGCCGTAGGCGTCCAGGGGCATGGTGTAGAGGTTAACGCTAGCGAGCGAAGAAGCAAAGTAGCTGAGAGAGATGAGCGCGAAGGCAATAGCAATGTTGGGCGCCAAGGGGACAAGGGCGGAAAGCGTCATGCCAATTGCACCGATCAGGTAGATGCGACGGCGGGCAACGATAGGGACCCAGCCTTTCTGGATGAGGCGCATCGAGAGCCAGCCTCCAAAGAAGGAACCAATGAGCGAAATGGCCTGCAGTGGAGGGCCGAGCAGGTTCGCGTTCTCGGTGGACATTTTGAAGGTGAGGCGGAAGTAGTGGTTTGTCCAGTTGGTCCAGAAAAGGAAGATGCCCAGGGAGAAGATGTTGGCAAGCACGAAGCCCCAGGTCTGGGGCATGGAAAGGATCCCACGTATGTCGTAGCCTTTCGATTCAGGTGCGGCTTCCTGGATCGGGGCCTTTGTTGAGGCCCAAAACCAGAGGGGGATCCACAACATGCCAAGAGAACCCGCGACAAAAAAGGCACTGCGCCAGCCCCAATGATTCATGCAGAAGTTGGCAATGAAGGCGGCGAGGGTCATGCCGATCACCAAGCCGATTTGCGACATGGAACTGCCAATAGCACGCTCTTCTTGCTTGAGGTAGGTTTGGGCGGCTTTGGCTGTGGAGGGGATACCAGCAGCTTCCCCAATGGCGACGAGACCGTGGGTGGTGAGCAATCCAGCAAGGCCGGTGGTGAGCCCGCGGGCCATCCCCGCGATGCTCCACCAGGCAAGGGCTAAGGAAGTGCCGAGGTTGAGGCCGACGCGATCGAGGAACCAGCCCATCAAAGGGGAACTAATCAAATAGACGAGACCGAAAAGCGCCTGGAACTGGCCGTATTGCTCCAGGTTGAGTCCAAACTCGGCCATAAAGGCGGGTGAGACGGCTCCGAGGATGAGTCGGTCTAGATAGTTGATGCTGGAAGATAAGTAGAAGATCGCAACGACCCACCATCGGCTTGAGGGATTCATGTTAACGGAGAAGTTCCAGGGACAGGATGCGTTGGTCTTTGATGCCAGCTTTGACTCTGCGGGCAGGCTTTTGGGTGCCGCAGGAGAACGAGAAGGTTTCAGCGCCAGCACCAGAGAGGATCAGCTTCGATGGATTATCGACGTCGAAAGTTGTGATCTTTCCGTTTTCAGTAGCAAGGCCAAAGCGGGCTTTGCCGGCGCTGAGGCACTCGACGCGAACGAGAGTAGCGGTCAGGGTGGAAGTGGGTTGTTCGCCGTCCCACCAGCGCTCGATCTTGGTACCGGGTTCCAGTGGGGTGAGTTGGCCGCGGGCTTTGGCTTCTGCTTCGCGGACGCGACGCAGGCTTTCCTGTCGAACTCTCTCGATGTCTTTAAGCCGGGCCTCTTCGGCTTCGCGACGAGCTTGTGCTTCGGCTTCGTAGCGACGGTCCTGCGCACCGAGGCGGGCCTGGCGAAGAGCTTCTTTTTGCTGGGGGTTGAAGGCGGCGCGTTCAGCGGCGGCCCAGGCTTTGGCTTCGTCTGGGAAAAGTCCAGCGGATTGCGCCCATTTGGCGAGCTGGCTTTGATAATTGGCGTCGCGGAGAGCAGCCGGGGCCGCGTCCTTGAGGGCTTTGAAAGCTTTGGCCGGGTCGTTCTCTTTGCTTGCAAAGGCAAGAGCAGCTTCGGGGTAGATGGGTTTTAGCTGGAGGAGCGTGAAGAGATGCTGCTGATGCTTGAGGCGATCGGGTTGGCCAACGGCGGCGAGGTACAACATGCGGTGAAAGGTGAGGGCCTTTTCCGCTTCAAGCGCTGCAAGGTCTGGTTTGTTGTCGAGTTCGTACGCGACAGCTACGCAGGCCTGGGCTTCGGGCTCGGTCGCTTGCGAAGAGCAGACGCGGCGAGCGTTGTCGCGCAGGTTTGGGTCTGCAAGTTGGGCGATGGCAAGTTGAAGGCGACCCTCCGTGGATTCGATGTCACGAGCGCGGTATTCGCGTTCAGGATAAATCGGGCGAGCGGCAAAAGTAACAGGAGCGAAGCTAGCGCGAGCTGCCTTCGCCTCTTCGCGAAGGGCGGCTTCTTCTTTTTCAAATGCGTTGCGGAGGGCTGTGGGTTTGTCGGTGCCCTTCATGAGATTTGAGAGAAAGACCCTAAGGCGACCGCGGTAGAGGTCGTTCGTGATGAGGTAATTGAGGAGGACCCAATCGGGGGTTTGACGTTCGGCCGTGGGGACGGTGCCGAGGGTAACGCGAGGACGGTCAGCATCGATTGTGCTGAGAACGGTGAGGAAGCCGTCTTCGAGCGAAGGCTCAAGGGGGCCCGCGTTGGTTTTAAGGAGTATCGAAAGGATGTCACGCTTCTGGTTTCGGCTCATAGCCGCTTCGGGCAGGAGCATGCTGTGAACCGCAGTCGTGAGAGTGAGGCGAGTAGGACGCTGGCCTTTGGCGATGACGATGCGGATGGGCCAGAGGGGTTTGGGTTCGGCAACACCGATCATGTCGCCGAGTTGACCGCGAAGTTGCTCGAGGGTGCCGAGTAGGATCTTGGCCGCGCGGATATCGTCGGTTGCGTAGATCTCGAAAGGGCCGGCGTTGATTTTTTGCCAGCTCTCGGCGGAGACCGCGGCGGCCAGCAGAAGGAGTGAAAGGATTTCTCTCACAGATCCATATTACATTGGGAACATGATCCGACGAATTTTCCTGATGCTTGTCCCTGTCGCCATAATGATCGCGGCGGACAAGCCTGATTTCTCTGGCCACTGGGTAGTTGACCTGGCCAAGAGCGACTTTGGCATGATGCCACCTCCTGAAAAGATGGAACGGCATATCGAACACAAGGACCCCGAGATGAAGATCAAGTCCTACCAGAAGAGTGAACGTGGCGAGATGAATGCCGAGAGCAGCTACTCGACCGACGGCAAAGAAGCCAAGGTGCAGATGCGCGGGCGCGAGGCGAAGGTAAAGGCGAACTGGAAGGGCACAAAGTTGAACGTTGCGACCAAGAGCGAATTTAACGGGATGGAAATCGGCCAAAGCGAAATGTGGAGCCTGTCGGAAGACGGCAAGACCATGACGATCGAAAACACGATCACCGCTCCGCAGGGTGAGTTCACAACCAAGCTAGTGTTTACGAAAGGCAGCTAGTAGGTCGGCATCAGATTGTTCGAAGGGCCGGCGGTAAACTCCTGGCAATTCGCGTTCGATGCGGTTTTCATTCCAATCGTGGGCATCGACCCAGAAGGTGCGCTTGCTGGTGAAGTCTTTGAAATCGCCAGCAAGCGCGAGACCTGGAACGATGGCCTCGTGGAGATTTCGATGGATTGGGGAATCCATTGCAAGAGAGATGGAATATGGGGTGCGTTCGATCCAGACTTTGGCGATGCGGGGTTCGGCGTGGGAAGCGTATAACGCGGTAATTCCTCCCCAGGCCCAAGCGTGAAGGTGGACCTTCTCATACCGATCGAGCTCTTTGCGGATTTCAATTAAGAGGTCGCTGGCTCGAATGCTGGGGAGGTTCAAGCCGATGAGCCAAGCGCGAGTATGGTCGATCCATCCGCCACTGTAGCGGCCCAGATTGGAAGTACCGGGGAGTTTGACGAGTTTGATGCGATTGCCGAGTTTGGCGAGACTTTCGGCGCGGCGTTCGGCGGGGATGCCGTCATTGATTACAACAAAGAGTTCCTTTGAGTTTTCCGGGCCGAGCCATTTCACTTCTGTGAGGCCGGTGGGGGTATTTGATTGCGTAATCAGCCTGGTTGGGTCGGAGGGTTTGCGGCGGGCGCGCCAGGATTCCGCAATGATTTCGTAGAGTGCTTTGCCAGGGGCGTGACAATCTGGATAGGCGCACAGCTCACCGACATACAGCATGGGGAGATCAAGTTCTTTCGAGTCGCCTTTGCCGTCGAGCAAAAAGCGAACCATCCAGTCATAAATGGCTTCGCGGACTTTGAGCGGAGTGCCGTGACCGCCCGGGCCAATGACCCATTTCACCTGGGCTTCCTTATCGAAGATGCGGTAAAAGGCCTGGGCCTGCTCGTAGACAACCTTAGCGCCGGCGGGGGTAAAGAAGTCGTCTTCAGTTGAGGAGATGAGCCAGGGCTTGGGGGCAAAGAGGTAGACCCAATCGGATTGATCGAGCCCATCGCTCACAAAACCAGGAAAGCTCTGTTCGCTGTCACCGACTGGACCGGGGATGACATATTCGAAGGAATTCATGACACAACTGGGGGCAGCGACTTTGATGCGGTCGTCGAGGGCGGAGACGTACATGGTTTGAGTTCCGCCGCCAGAACAACCAGAGGCGCCGATACGGTTGGGATCGACTTCTTTTCGAGTTAGCAGATAGTCAATGCCGCGCATTGCGTCGTGGATGAAGTATCGGGCAACACTCTCGCCGGCGAGCAAAGCCTGAGCACCGTTGACGAAATGTTGCTCTGTAGAACCGCCGATGATGCTGCGGCCGAAGTGGGAGTTGTAAGCTTGCTGCCGTTCCCCTTGGCCGACGGGGTCATAGGCGAGTACGACAATGCCCTTGGCAGCAAGGTTCGCGCCGATGCGCTGGCCGGCGATTTTGCCCTCGTCCCAATGCCCGATCGAGTAAAGAACTGCAGGGTGTCGACCTGCCGACTTGGGGCGATAAAGATTGGCAGTGACGATGTAGCCGGGGAGCGATTCGAAGTGGAGGTTTTCGACGATGTATGCACCCTGATCGCGTACTTTAGTGACGACAGGCTTAAGCGGGCCGCGGAAGGTGGGAAGTCCCCCGATTTGGCGCAGGATTTTGGCGCGGGATTCAGCCATGCGCTGTTTGGCGGCTTCAATTGTGGTGATTGAATTGACGGTGGCTTTGCGTTTCGCCAAGTGTTGCTGGGCGAGGTGATTGATGTAATTGGTGTAGTTGTCCTGGGCCGTAAGAAGAGTGAGCGCGAGCAAACCGATCATTGCAGAAGCTTATCAATAATCGCGGGGATTTCGAAGACGGCGCGGTTGTTCATCTTGCGGGCGTTGGATTGGTAGCGGGCAAGAGTGCCGGGGGAGAGCATCTCGGTGACGCCGCGCTCGATGTGACCGAAGCTGGGGAGCTTGATGCCCAATTCGTTCTCGACGAGCCACTCGGTGTTGTAGATCTCCTGCGGGAGTGTGAGGGCGTTGCAAGTTGTGATCACAGGAAGACCGAGGTGGATCGCCTCAGAGATAGAGCCAGGGCCGGGCTTGCCAATAAAAAAGTCGGACAGCTTCATGTAGTAAGGCACCTGAGTGGTGAAACCTTCGATGAAGTGAGGGACCGTCAGGTTCATGGATTCGAGTCGCTCTTTGAGCTGAGTGCTCTTGCCGCAAATGAAAATGAGCTGGAGCCTGTTTTTGCTGGCCTCGAGAAGGCGGGCAATCTTGGCCATCACGGCTGAGCCATAGCCGCCAAACATGATCAGCGCCGTGGGAAGCGAAGGGTCGAGCCCAAGCTTTGCGCGCTCGACGGCAATATCGATTTCGATGGGTTGATAGAAGCGAGGGTTCAAGACCATCCCACTAACGCGAAAGACATCCTCGCGGGCGTGGCCCATTTCGAGGGCCTGCCGCTCGGCCTTGGCGGTGCCGCAAATGAAGTACTGATGCTGGTTTCGCTCGATCCAGAAGTTGGGCGGGTAGTCTGCGAGGTCAGTGAGAATCGAGACGAGTTTGGTTTTGGGGCTGACGGCGTGGAGCGCTTCGTGGATGGCACGATTGAAGTTGGGAATCAGCGATATGGCGATATCTGGTGCCTCGGTAGCCCAGTACTCCTTGAGACGGCGAACCTGCAGGGGGTAGTAGAGCTTCAGGATGAGGTGCATCGCCACAAGGAGTTGCTTGGAGCCGAGAGTCCAGCCTTTGCGGAGGACGAGATTGTAGACGTCTTCCATCTTGGTACCAGTGAGCTGGCGGAAGATGTCGAAGGAAGACATTTCCTCCTGGAGGTGCATGAGCCGGATCTGCCAGTGTGGGTGAGAATCCGAAAATGCTTGTTTCAGCGCGGTTGCGGCGGCGCGGTGACCGCCCCCTGCGTCGAAGTAGATCAGATCCAATTTCGGCATCTTGAAACCTCATCGTACGTTCGGGAGGGGTCAAAGAACAACTATCCAGGGAGAAAACAGAGAGTTTCACAAATGTTTTTTGTGATCGTCATGTGACTGTAATTTGAACAGTTGATAACTGGGGCATGACGCTGGTAATTGATGCTGGCCTTGACAACATGGGCTCTTTTGAATCTTTTGGCAAGAAAACGCCCGTTGATATGCCGGGGCGGTTGGCGTGTTTAGGGCAAGGGCGGTTGCTATACTCGGGGATTCACATGTTTTCAGGCCTGACTGGACACCGGGTGGATCAAAGCTTCCGGTTTTTCGCGGTGAAGTTTCCCGCACTGGAAGCGTTGAACGGACCTATGCGAAAGCAAGAATCCCGGACGACAGAAACGGCATGCGACCAGCTTGCGTCTGAACCGATGGAGTTAGCCAAATGAGCGTATTTCCGCTAGTTCGCGACTTCATCGAAACGAGAGATCACCGCTTGATGCACCGTGTGCACCGATGGAGTGCACCGCAATGGGTCCGATTGTGGATGATTTGCGCAACCCGGTGCGGGGATGGATGGCTGTGGTACGCCCTTGCCCTGATCTTGATCCTGTTCGGCGGGCCAAAACGTTATCTCGCGGTGGGCTCTTCATTTTTAGCGGCAGGAGTTGGCATTGCTTTTTTCCTGTTCGCCAAGCGCTTCACCGGACGGCGACGTCCCTGCCATATCGCACCACACTGCTGGTCAACGTTGTTGCCGCCGGATCAGTTCAGCTTTCCTTCAGGTCATACGATTACGGCGTTTGCGATTCTGACTCCACTGGCACAGTTGTATCCGGGATACACAATGGAGTTCAGCTTTATCGCGGTTTCGATCGCGGCAAGCCGGGTCGTGCTGGGAATGCACTTTTTGAGTGACGTGCTGGTTGGTGCTCTGGCGGGTTCGGTGTTAGGCGTCCTTGCCCTCGAACTGCTGCGCTAGCATGAGGGTGCGGTGGCACTCGCATGTTTCGATCCTTCTTGATCTTCCTGAGTCAACAAAAGAGTCTGCGGCGTTGGATGGAACATTCAACGTTTGCCAAGCCGCTGACGAGACGATTCATTGCGGGGAACACCCTGGAAGAAGCGATTGCCGTTTGTGAAAAGGTCAACCGCGAAGGGATTCTGACTACGCTGGACTATCTGGGAGAGAGCGTAACCGCAATTGAGGAAGCAAATCAAAGCCGGGATCATTGTCTTAGGGCGATCACAATGTTGCACGACCGGCATGTGCAATCGACGATCTCTGTAAAACTGACCCAGTTGGGCCTGGATATCGATGCGGACTTGTGTTTTGAAAATGCGCGAGAATTGGTGGCCTTAGCGAAGCAGACGAATACTCGGGTGGAGTTCGATATGGAATCGAGCGAGTATGTGGATCGCACGCTGTCGATCGTCAAGCGGCTCCATGAGGAGTATGGCTGCGTGCGAGCGGTGCTGCAGGCATATCTGTTCCGGACCGAGGGGGACGTGGCGGAATTGAATGCGATGGGCGTTCCAGTGCGCCTTTGCAAAGGTGCCTACAAGGAGCCTGAAGAAGTGGCCTTTGCCGAGAAGGCGGATGTCGACGCCAACTATCTCAAGCTGGCGAAACTGCTACTTGATGGAGGCAATTATCCCGCCATTGCCACGCACGATGATCGAATGGTGTCGGGAGCAACCTATGCGCCCAAAGACAGGTTTGAGTTTCAGATGTTGTTTGGAGTGAGACGCGACTTGCAGCGGAAGTTGCTTGAGCAAGGCTATCGAGTGCGACTCTATGTGCCTTATGGAGAGGCCTGGTATCCGTATTTTATGAGGCGTCTGGCAGAGCGGCCAGCCAACGTGCTGTTTCTGGTTTGGAACTTCTTCAAGAATTAGAGCGTCTAAGGGGCATGAAGAAGTGGTTGGCATTGCTTGCGGCGAAGGTTGTTTTGTTGATCGGGCTGCACATGGGCATGCTGGTTCTGGTAAGCGGGTTGTTTCCTGGCCATAAGCTCGCCAAGGATCTGGCTTACACATTTTCGGTAATGGGGATCGATGTTGTGTTGCTGCTGCTGGGTTATGCCTTGTGGATGGACCAAAAATTCCGCTGCCGGGTTTGCCTGCACCGGCTGCGCATGCCGGTGGCGAAAGGCAACTGGAGCCGGAATCTGTTTTCAGAGCCGCCAGAGCTCGAATGGATCTGCCCCTTTGGACATGGCGCAATGCATTTGAACCATGCTCAGTTGATCAGCGCCAAGCCGGACCATTGGACCTCGAACGATGAGAATTTCTGGCGGGCTTTCGAGGATGCGTGGCGTAAGGACTAGTCAAAGCTGCTCAAAATTTGTTCCGCTCCGGACGTGGTGGACAGCGCGTTGGGAGTGAATTATTGCCATTGAATCACGCAGCAATTTTGAATTCAACAGAAAAATCGCGACGAGCTTGAGTTGGCGTTTTGTAGCCGAGACGCTC
>VFZU01000120.1 GCA_016870995.1 Acidobacteriota bacterium | reverse complement strand
GTCCACCAGCGCCCGCACCTTGCGCAGCGGATGCTCCGGCGCTATCCGGTCTTCAAGACTCACGTAGCTGATCAGCGATGCCTGGTTCTGGTCGTTTCCGCGCATACAACATAGATGCTCGAAAATGCTCCCGCGTCACAGGTGCCGCTGGGAGTTTTTCAACAAGTTCCTAGAGTCTTGCAGTCCAGAGATCACCAGTTGAAACCAGCGCTTTATGTTCGGGCCGTGACAGGCGTAGTGAAACAAAAAATGATTCGATGTCCCGGCCAGCACATCCCGTAAGCCCTGCGAAACCTGATCGGACCCCTCGGAATCGATGCCAAATGCGTTGTCACAAATTTCCAGGTAGTTCGCCCCTACTCCAAACTGCTTGTCAATGAATCCATTATTCTGCGCAAACTCGCGCCAGGCATTGTTCACCACCAGAATTGTGCCTTTGCTGTCGAGCATGGCGACATGTGCAGGCAATGCGTTGAGTGTTGCCTCCTGCCGGCTCGCCAGCAGCAACAATCGAGCTTCACTACGCCTGAACTTCTCAGTGATTTGCACAAATTCTGTGACTTCATGAAAAACCACCAAAGCTCCGCGTGTGGCCTTGTGCATTCCGATATGGGGCTGCATGCAGACATGAAAGCGACGGCCCTGGATTGCAGCGCGGAATTCCAGCCTTTCTCCGTCGGCCAGAATCTTTTGGATATTGGCTGCCACTTGCATCGCCAGTCCCGTTTCATTCGGGATGCTCAATGGGCCGTTCAGGTTTTCTGCGGTAAGACCAAATAGCTTCCGTGCATCTTCATTGATGTGGCGAAAGTACCCACGGGCATCCGTTACGAAAAGGGCCGCATCCAGACTGTTCTGGATATTTTGCAAATCTTCGATAGAAAAGCTCAGCTCAATCGACTTATGCTCAAGTTCCTCATTCACTGTTAACAATTCTTCGTTGGTCGATTGAAGTTCTTCATTGGAACTCTGCAATTCTTCGTTCGAAGCCTGCATTTCTTCATTTGAGCTTTACAGTTCCTCATTCAACGCCTGCAATTCTTCATTGGAAGTTTCAAGTTCCTCCACAACAGCTTGCAGATTCTCGCGGGTACTGGAGAGTTCTCGTTCCAAATCGCGAATCTGCTCTTCGTTGTCCGGGGATACAACAATCGAAGTCGCTTGATTCTTAACCTGTGATTCGATGAAGCAGACCAGGTAGAGGCGCTCGTTGGGTCCACGCTCCACCGGGATGACATTGGTCTGCAGCATTACATTGCGGCCTTCGATTTCGATCTTTCGCGGGATGCCGCGAGATTGATTCCCGGTGCGGATCGTGCGATGCACTTGCGCACGCAAAGTGCCCATAATGCTCTTTGGCACCAACGACAACAGCGTAAACTGAGGCTTGCCTTCAGGCACACGCAGAAAGCGGCCAATATTTCCGTGTGTTTCTACCATCCGAAAGCTCTCATCAATCAGTGCCGCTGGGGGAGCGAAATGCTCCATTAAAACGGAGCGGCATTGATCTTCTTCTTGAGCAGGTTGGCCTTCCTTTTTGCTTTCACCGCGCATTCAACTATTCCACTCCCTTGTGAACGGCAATCGCCGCTCGGTTTCGAGCAACGGCTTGTTGATGTAGATCCTCGCCTTGCGATCAGCGCTGTCGAAATAGTCTGACTGCGCATGCTCCGACCTGCCAAGAAAAAGGAGCCCGCCCGGCTTCAGCGCGTGATGAAATTTCCTCATCACCTCTTCCTGCAATGCGGGCTTGAGGTAGATCAGTAAGTTGCGGCAAGAGATGAGGTCAAGATTTAGAAACAGTGGGTCTCGCAACAAATCATGCCTTGCGAAAACCACACGGTCTCTCACCTGACGCTCTACCTGGTAGCCCGTCGCACTCTCTTTGAATTGACCTTGCAACAATGCTTGAGAAACGTTCCGCAGCTGCCCAACTGGATACCAACCTCGACGGGCCACGGTAATCGCCGCCTGATCAAGGTCGGTACCGAAGATCTGAATCCGGCGGGCTGGCATGATTTCGGCCAGCATCATCGAGAGTGAATACGTTTCCTCACCCGTCGCGCAACCCGGCACCCAGACGCGAAACGGTTCAACCGTTGACGCATCCGCTCGCAGTTTCAGTAAGCTTCCCAGTGCTTCAAAGCGCCCGTCTTCTCTGAAGAAACTCGTCACTGAGACAAGGCAATTCTGCGCCAGATTCTGCAGCTCTTCATGATTGTTGTCGAGCAGTGTGATGTAGTCCTGCAATGTGGCACTGCGCGTTGCGACAATCCGCTGGTTGATGCGGCGGCTGATTGTGTTGGATTTGTAGCCTCGAAAATCGATGCTGGTGGCAAGGCTGATCTTCTCAAGGATCTGTTCGACTTGAGATGACTTTTTTCGAACCGGGTTGGGCTGAGGCGGGTTCAATCCCTGCTCTCTGCACTGTTGTAAGGACGGCCCGATTTGCTCTGTTGGCAGCGTACGATCGACACAAGTTGTGGCAATCGCGCTCTTCGGCATGCTGGGATACTTTGCCGTTTTCGAGTCTTGGGCAATGACAAGCCCACCAGCGACTTTCAAGCGCTTCGCTCCGATCGATCCATCCGATCCGCTGCCAGAAAGTATGATTGCGATCGCGCGTCGTGGAAATTCTTCTGCTAGCGAACTCAGCAAGGTATCCACACTTGGTTTCGGACCCCGCAAGCTTGGCGTTTGCAGTCGCAGCCAGCCATCTCGATAAACTACATTCCGGTTGGGAGCTGTGACGTAAATGCTGCCAGCTTCCATGACCGTGTCTTCATCGAGCTGCTTCACCGCTAGCACTGTTTCTCGGGAAAGTAAGTCCGCCAGCATGCTGCTGTGCTGGGGCGCCAGGTGTTGGGCCACCACATAGCTGAAATCATGGTTGACGGGCAGGTGCTGAAACAACGACCTCAACGCCTCGAGCCCCCCAGCCGAGGAGCCGATCGCGACGATCAAAAAGTCGTCCGCGACTTGGGTCTTGCGAATGCGCTCCATCATCGGCTATCGGCATCGCTCATACCATCCATAGTTTTTGAGGATTCGCGAAAATGCATGAATTAGTATCCATACTAGAGAAATGAATTATCGTTTGCAAGTTTATATTTGGATTAATTCTTTCGATGTTACAAATATATTTATGTTTTGAACCAAGATCTGTAAAGCTGAATTTGGATCAATTTTTTCAATCGTTTGGCGGCGTGTCGCGTAAGATCACTTAATACCGTTACAAGCTGAAACGGCAAATCGATGGCTATTTAATGGAAATTGGGCCTGGCAATTTTCGGTAATATTGCTTAGCTCTAGTGTTGCTTCGGTGTGACACGAACTTCAACTTCCAACTCGTGCTTACCGCCACCGATCGTAATTCCTTTGACCGGAGTCACATCCCCAAAGTCGCGTCCCCACGCGATCGTCAAATGGCCTGTCGAAGGCATCACATTGTTAGTTGGGTCGTAATCGACCCAACCCAATCCTGGAACAAATACGGACACCCATGCATGCGAAGCTTGCGCTCCTTGAAAGTCGGCATCTCCCCTCAGATACCCACTGACATATCGCGCCGCCAGGCCGTGAGCCCTCAAGACCCCGATCATTACATGCGAATAATCCTGGCAAACCCCCCGTCGCGTCTTGGCCACTTCCGCAAGGGGAGTTTCAATCGATGTTGCCGCTGGCTTGTATTGAAATTCCCTGTAGATCTTTTGCATGAGTTCGCGAGCTGCCTCCAGAAGAGGCCGCCCCGGCAAAAGTACTGCGTTCGCATACGCGGAGAGGTCTTCCAGCCAGGGTACAAAGGGAGATTCCCAGGTGAACTCACTTGCTTCAAGGAGGTCTGGTTGATCGCAACGAGTCAACATCGTCCGAGCCTCTTCCCATGACGGGCCCAACTGCAACTCTGCGGTTGGCGGCAAAATCTCTACAGTGCTCGTAGCCGTTACAGTGAACCGATCGTGAGGCTCGAGCACAGCGAAAGAGCTAACATCATTGCCGAAGTAGTCCTTGCGCGAGATGATCGACCCGGGCTTGGGTTCCACCGCGAGGCTCCAGTCCAATAGCCGCTGGTTCTCAAGAATCCGCGGCGTCAGTCTGGCCTCGCTTAAGCAATGCGCAACAGGTCCCTCATAGGTATAACGCGTCGTGTGGCTGCACTTGAAGATCATGCCGACACTAACCTCGATGGCATCACATGGCTCAAATAGCGACCGGTCAGCGCTTCAGAAAGATCGTAGAGATCTTCCCGCAGCTGAGAGAGCAGTTTCTCGAGCGCTTCGGGTTGTAGGAGTTCCTCCGCACTGGACAGTCGCACCGCCGCCAGGGGCTTAAGCGCCAGTCTCTTTTCAAGACTCCACAATCCCGCTCCATCCCGGTGAGGCAGCTTGTCGTAAAGTTCCGTCAACGACACAAGCTGATAGGCGATCGATCGCGGATTCGTTTCGTCGAACAGAAGCAGTTCCAGAACATATTGAGCCCGCAGCATGGTCAGGTAGCGGGTTCGGTAAGTAATCGAACTGTCGGCGACCAACAGCACCAGTTCCAAATGTGCAGGCTCCGAATTCGGACCCGTAATGCCGTGGCTCAACAACTCCATAGTCTGCAACCCGCGCTCCAGCCTACGACCGATTTCAAGAAATCTCCAGCCATGTCCGCGCGTCGTGCTGTCGGCCAACAGACCTGCAAAGGCCGAAAGCAGCAAGATCGTCTGATCCAGCTTTGATTGCAGGGATGCGGGGCGCTTGCCCAAAAATGGCCTCGCGGGTTGGGAGGCCTCCATCTCGATTTGGTGCAGAACTCGCCACGTATCGCTCGACAGGCGTTCCTTCAGCGGCCAGGCAGCTTGCCGCATCTGCTTCAGATTAAAGCCGAGGCTTGAAATGCCAGCCGGGTCGTGAATCATGCTCGTAAGCATCGATTCCAATTGATGCAACTGCTCACCCATCGGCGATTTCAAAACCGTCTTTGGCAGATACGTGTAAGCCACCATCATCTCGAGCACCGCTTCGAGAGTCAGGTTATGGATCACATCGCCCTCTCCGGCCAATACGGGCAGCACGGTGCGCAGCGTTCTTACCATCGATTCCACCCGCTCGGCATAGCGCCCAAGCCAGAAGAGATTGTCAGCCACACGGCTTGGCATGTCACTCGTCACAACGGGCGAATGCAGCGTTGTGTCGCCTTCGTCGAGCATCAGTCGAGCAAAGGGCGTCTGTTCAGGCCGACCCAGAATCCACGTGTCCTTACTCACCCCTCCATGCTGCATCGTGACAACCAACGAGCTTGCCGATTGCGATACCCTCGCCAGTCCCCCAGGCATGACCGCATAATTGTGCCCGTCCCAAGCCGCAAACGCCCGCAGCATAATGTGCCTCGGCGACATCCCCTCTTCCGTCCAAACCGGTGCCGTGGACAATGCCACTGGTTCCTGTGCGATGTAGTGCGTTGGTCGGGCTTCGATCTTGCGCCTCAGGGCTTCGCGTCCCTTCTGATCCAGATCGGCGCCGAATACAGGCTTCAATCCAAACCTGGGGAACGTGGGCTTAATGATCAACTCTTCCAAGTGCTCAAGCACGTAATTGCGCTCTACCGGTTGGCCGCACCACCAGGTAGCCACCGAAGGCAGCCGCAGTTCCTCTCCCAGCAGTTTCCGGCACAACCCTGGCAGAAAAGCCTGGTGTGCAGGAGTCTCGATCAAACCACTCCCAAGCGCGTTGGCAATCACAACATTGCCCGCCCTCACTGCACCCAGCAATCCAGGCACGCCAAGCAATGAGTCACCCCGCAATTCGAGCGGGTCGCAATAGCTATCGTCCTGCCGGCGCAGAATCAGATCGATCGGCTCAAGACCTTCAAGCGTCTTCAAATACACACGCTGGTCGCGAACTGTCAGGTCTGGCCCCTCAACCAATGGCACCGCAAAGGTCTTGGCCAGAAACGAATGTTCAAAATACGTTTCGTTATAGGGTCCAGGAGTCAGCAGCACCATACGCCGGTTGCCTGGTGCCAGTTGCAACAATCCATGCCTCCGCGCTGCAAAGAACGAATTCAAAGGGCGGATCGAATGTTGGTTAAAGAAGTTGGGTAAAGTGCGCGCGGCCACTACCCGGTTTTCCAACGCATAACCGGCACCTGAGGGAACTTGCGTACGGTCCGCGATCACCCACCATTGCCCATTGCTGGATCTGGCCAGATCCACTCCGTAAAAGTGAAGCCGTACATCGCCCGGCACCGGAATGCCGTGGCAAGGTCTCAGAAAGTTCGGGTTTGCGTAAACCAGCTCAGCGGGCAGATTACCTTGACGAATCAGATTTTGCGGCCCATAGCAATCGTTGAGAATGGCGTTCATCAATTGCGCTCGCTGCGCAATGGCAACTTCCAAATGGGCCCACTCTTCTTCTCCAATCACCAGCGGAACCGGATCGAGCGGCCACAACCGCTCCGCACCTTTGGTTTCGCCATACACGTTGTACGTAATGGCATTGTTCCGAATGATCTGCTGTGCACTCTGCCAGCGACGGTCAAACTCGGTCGCCCCCATTTCCGACATGCATTCGGCAAACTGGGCCCAGTGTGGCCGTACGCTTCCATCTAGCCCTTGATATTCATCCCAGAACGCGGGATTGGGCTCATAGCTCCGGTGATCGATCTTAAGCGAATCTTTTGCTGAATTCTTAAGTTGCAATGTAGAAGATTGAGTGACCTTGTACATCTAGTATTTCACTTCGCGTTTCCGAAAAGCTAGGCCATAAAATAATGTGATGGCTGTTCAACCGACCGATTTGCTTCTGCGCTGGGATCCCGCACAAACTCTACCAGCGAATCTGAAGCAAATTCTTGCGCTAGACCAACTCGTAACGGCCGATCCGCCACCCTCGATTATCGGTGGTCTTTGGCCGGGTATCAGGCGTCCTGCTAACCGCAAAGCAATGGAGGAAGAAGTAGCCAGCGCCAGTTCCGAGCCCTGGGTAGATGCCAACGGATATCTGGTCGCTTTCCACCGGGCATTGCATCCTTCTGAACCCGCCATACTGACCTATCGCGCCGATGCCAAGGCAGGCGTCAGGCCCGATGTCGAGATCCCTTTCGACACTGTTGAGCTGGCCCTTGTAGAGGCCCGTGTCATGGGCGGTAACTACGTTCTCGATCTTCCAACTCGCTATCGGGAAGCCCTCCTTAACAACGATCCGAAAGCACTCACATCCTGGACTCGCCTCGCAAAGACAGCCGCCTGGCTTAAATCCAATGCTCGACTCTTCGGCTTGCCGATGCTGCCCTCAATCACAGCACTGGTGGAACGATCAGCTGTTTGTGCTGAGCTCACCAACCTGTTGCATCGTCGCGGCGCGAGCCCTCTGATCTGGCCTGCCTCTGCGCCAATTCCAGCCGGCCTGGGAGCCAATTGCCTGGTAGCCGCTGGTCTAAAACAAATTCCCGCGCAAAGTTTTAGCGCTGTGGAAGCCGGTCAAACCCTGATCCTCGATCAACCACCGCCCCCGGCCGCGAGACTTACAAAACAGGAATCGGACCGCGCTTTCTTCTCTTTGGGCAAGGGCGTCATCGTCGCCTACACTCGTCGCATTGTCGATCCCAGCGAATTTGCTCTCGACGTGATCGACATCATCAATCACAAGCGCCGGGCCACCCGCATCTGGAACTCCACTTCGTCGATCCCCCTCGCCATGCAAGGCGAAGCGCGAGGCCAGGCTGTACTCCACGTGATCAATTACGGCTCTGGTGCCAGAGAAGAAGTACAGGCCCACATCCAGGGACACTTCAGCAAGGCAACCCTGCTCCGCCCGGAAGCTCCATCCCTCGAACTCAAGGCCGCCAGACGAGGCACTTCGACCGAAGTGTTTCTTCCCACCCTGCAACGCATCGCCACTGTGCGATTCTCAAATTAAGGAATTTCTATGGATCTGAGCCGTCGTCATTTGCTAGCCATGGGCCTGCCGATCTCCCTGGCGGGCGCACCTGTTCCGAAGTCACGCTTTGCTGTACATCCCTTCGTCGCAGCACACCCCAAGGCAGTCTTCATCAAGCGCACTCGCGTTGCGTCGAAAACCGATTCTGCTGGCAAGCTTCGCGAAGGCCTGAGCTTTGTCCGCGAAGTGATCCTCCCCGCTGAAGAGCAAGGGGTTCCGGTTGGCGACCGCGTCATCCTCAAGCCAAATTTCACCAGTGTTCGCAACAAGCGTCCTGACATCGACAATTGGGGCACCGGCACGGACGCACAGTTCTATGAGGGCATCGTCATGGGCCTCAAAGAACTCGGCGTCAAGCGGATGTCGTTCCTCGAAGCCAACGGATTCCACACCTGGAACTACCGCGGTCTTGTCGACATCAACGAGCGCCATGGCGTCGACATGAATGAGCCCGACCGCCGCGAGCGCAACTTCCGCGACAGTTATGAAATGACCTGGGCCAAGGTCCACGATCCCGTAGTCTACAAACGCATCCCACACTTCGCGCCTGTTAATGAGTCTGGCACCTGGTTGCTCAACATCGCTAAGTGGAAGTCGCACGGCATGTGCATGACGCTCTCCACCAAAAACTTGCAAGGCTTGGTTGTAAAGCCCTTCGTGCGCTTCTGCCCAGGCTGGCGCATGGTGACAGGCGTCCCTGCCTTCATGAAGCAGGACATCCATTCAGAAGTCGAAACCCGCGTCAAACGCTATTTCGAAAATCACCGCCAGCTTGGCTATGCCCGCTACGAAAGCAAAGCCGACCTAAGCCCGATGAACCAGGAGATCTGGGCGCACAAGACCTGCGACAACTATCAAACGTTGAACCCGGGCCTGAACATTATCGAAGGCATCTATGGCCGTGACGGCGACGGCTTCGGGATCGGCGAGGACCTCCTCACCAACCTGGTCATGTTCGGCAAGGATCGCTTGACGCTCGACATGATCGGCATGTATCTCGGTGGTCACGAGCCAGGCAACGTCAATCTCTTCCGCATCGCAAAAGAGCGAGGCTTGCTATCGAGCTTCAATCCCTGGGATGTCGAGATCTACGAATGGGTCAACGGCAAACCGGTGCCGCGCAAGCTCAGCCAGCTCACACGCACGCCCCTCAAAACCTACTATCTGCAAAAGGACGGCGAGCCTCGGTTCCATCTGGTCGACGAACGGTTCGATTACGACAAAGTCCGCGTCTAACGACGCAGGTCTAGCGTCGTCGGAAACTCCGGATTGGGTTCCAGCTCAGGAATCCACATCCAACCTGTCGTACCTCCGTAGGGGGCAAACCGGGCGGAACGCCGCGCTTGGGCCTCATTAGAATTCACCGGGAACGTATCGTAGTTTCGACCGCCCGGATGAGCCACGTAATAGATACAACCGCCCATAGAGAGTTTGCTTGCCTTGTCGAGCAGATCAAACCGCAACGGCGTGTGAACTCCGATTGTGGGATGCAAACACCGCGGCGGCTGCCAGGCGCGGTACCGCACGCCGCAAACGAATTCCCCATGTGTGCCCGTGGGCCGCAACGGCAATCGGCGGCCGTTGCAAGTCACCACATGCCGCTCCTGTGTCAGGTTTCGAACTTTCACCTGCAGGCGCTCGACAGAAGAATCGACATACCGAGTCGTGCCCCCAGTGCCAGGCTCTTCACCCAGTACATACCAGGGCTCGATCGCTTGCCTCAGCTCGATCTCGACTCCGTCATAGACGACCGTTCCGTAAACCGGGAAGCGGAACTCGAAATGAGGCGCGAACCAGCTCGCGTCAAACCCATATCCTGAGCGATTCAAATGCCGCATCACCTGTGCAAAGTCCTGCTCCACAAATGAAGGCAGCAGGAATTGATCGTGCAGCCGAGTTCCCCATCGAATCGGCGCTTCCTTATAGGGTTGCTTCCAGAAAGCAGCCGTCAGCGCGCGAAGCAACAGTTGCTGCGTCAGGCTCATCCTTGCATGCGGCGGCATCTCAAAGGCCCGCATCTCGAGCAATCCCAGCCGGCCCGTCGTCGAATCTGGCGAGAACAACTTATCGATGCAGAATTCCGCGCGATGCGTGTTCCCCGTAACGTCCACCAGCAAATTGCGGAAGATCCGGTCTACGAGCCAGGGAATGGCGCTTTCGACAAAGTTATGATTGTCGATCTCATTGCAGGCGATCTCAAGCTCATACACCGCATCAGGCCGCGTTTCGTCCACACGTGGCGCCTGGCTCGTCGGCCCAGTAAAAGTGCCGCTGAACAGGTACGACAGCGAAGGATGATTCAACCAGAATAGGATCAGCGATCGCAATAGATCTGGCCTGCGTAGAAACGGGCTCGACGAAGGCTGCGCCGCACCCATCACAATATGGTTCCCCCCTCCAGTGCCCGTATGGCGTCCATTCAGCATGAACTTCTCGGTTCCGAGTCGGCACTCGCGAGCGGCCCGATAGAGCCGCGTCGTGTCTTCAGACAATTCGCGCCAGCTTGAGGCCGGATTTGTGTTTACTTCGATCACGCCAGGGTCTGGCGTTACCTTCAATTGCTTCAGCCGGTAATCAAAAGGCGGCGGATACCCTTCAATCAACACGGGCATCTTCAAATCGGCCGCCGCGTCTTCGATCGCCCCAACTAGTTCTACATACTCGGCTGCGTTCTGCACCGGCGGCATGAACACATAGATGTTGCCTCGCCTTGGCTCTACCGACAACGCGGTTCGCACGCCATAATGCTCAGCGTCAAACGGCAACGTTCGCTCAATCACCGGCTTGCGGCGCTTCGTCTCTGCTTCTTTCGGGATCGATCTCTGCGGCACCGGCAGAGGATCGCGCGGTGACATCGGGTCGATCTCATAGATGTAGCGCAATTGAGAAGCAGGAAAGTACGGCAGGCTCTGCAGCGGCAGCCGCAATCCAATCGGCGAGTCCCCTGGCACAAGGTAAAGATGCCGCCCACGCAGCATCCACAATCCGCTTTGCCACTTCTGCCCATCCAGGCCGTAAACCCGCTGTACCGGCAAAACGAACCCAGAGGGCTGGTCGAGCCCCCGCTCAAAAACGCGCCGGAACCGCTCTCGCTCCTCAGGGTCTTCAAGCTTGTTGTCCTTCGGGTCCAGGTTCACCGGCAGCATCCGCTCTTTGAGCACATACTCAAGCGGATCTTCGTAGGCCGAGATCACATAGTCACGATCAATCGACAGGTAGTCTGCCAGCCGTTCGGCAAAGCTCTGCGCCTCAGTCGTGCCGAAGCCATAATTCTTCTCGGGGTTGGCGATCCATTGATCGTCACGCCACAGTGGAGACCCATCACTCCGCCAGTAACAAGTAAAAGCCCAACGCGGCAACGACTCCCCCGGATACCATTTGCCTTGTCCATAATGCAGCAGACCCTTGGGCGCAATCTCATCGCGCAGCCTGCGAATCAGCTTGCCCGCCCGCAATTCCTTTTCAGGCCCCAACGCCGCTGTATTCCATTCCTCGCCATCCATGTCATCGATCGAAACGAAGGTCGGCTCGCCACCCATCGTCAGCCTCACATCGCCGGCAATCAGATCCTGGTCTACCTGTTCGCCCAACGCATCAATCGCCGCCCATTGCTCGTCCGTGTATGGCTTGGTGACACGCGGGTCCTCATGGATCCGTGTCACTGTCATTTCGTGGTCAAAAGCGACCTCGCAGGGGCTCACCAACCCGGTAACTGGCGCAGCGGAAGCTGGCTCCAGCGTCGCAGCCAAAGGGATATGCCCTTCACCAGTAAACAATCCTGAGGTAGGGTCCAGACCTACCCAGCCCGCTCCAGGCAAATACACTTCCGTCCAGGCATGCAGATCCGTAAAGTCCGCCTCGGGCCCCGAAGGCCCATCCAGTGACTTCTCGTCCGCCTTCAGTTGTAGGAGATATCCAGACACAAACCGCGCCGCCAGCCCCAGGCGCCGCAAAAGTTGCACCAGCAGCCAGGCGCTATCCCGGCAAGACCCGCTCCCCAACCCAAGCGTCTCCTCCGGCGTCTGCACCCCTGGCTCCATCCGGATCGTATAGCGAATCAGCTTGTTCAACGATGCGTTCAGATCGAACAAGAACTGCGTCGTCAGCCGTGGGGTCAAATCAATCCCGGCCAGCAGATTCTCAAACAATGGCGAACCATCAATTGTGCCGAGAAACGGTTGCAACTCCTTGCCAAGTGGCTCTTCATAGACGAACGGAAACTTCTCCGCGTAGGACTCGAGGAAAAAGTCGAACGGATTGATGACGCTCATCTCCGCCACCAGGTTCACTTCAACCGAGAACTCCTGCGTCGGTTGCTCAAAGACCAGCCGCGCCAGGTAGTTCCCTTGCGGGTCCTGCTGCCAGTTGATGAAATGCTCTGTAGGGCAGATTTTCAAGGCATAGCTCAGGATTGGCGTGCGCGTGTGCGGCGCAGGTCTCAGCCTCACCACTTGCGGCGAAAGAACAACTTGGCGGTCATAGTGGTAAACCGTGCGATGGTGCAGAGCGACTCGAATTGCCATACTTCTGGTTTCCCGATTCTGTCATGTTCCGTCAAGTCCATTAAATCGATATGCTGAATCGGCTCGATTCATGTTTGAACTCACTGTTTCGGTGGTAAAACAAGATGAAACGTTTCTGTTCATGTTGAAATCAAAACCGGGTCGCGCGTCCTTGCGGGAGCACATGCTTCTTTTCCGTGAATTCATTCGCTGCCCTTTTCATACCGCCGCCCTGGCCCCCAGTTCGCGCCATCTAGCCAAGCGCATGGTGGCTTCTGTGCCTCTGGCCTCAGCCCAAAACGTTGTAGAACTTGGTCCCGGCACAGGGGCTTTGACCAACGCTCTCTTGCCACAACTGAAAGACGACGCCCGCTTTCTGGCCGTCGAGCTCAATCCGACTTTCGCCAAAGCTTGGAGCAAGCAGTTTCCTGGCCGTGACGTCGAGGTTGGCAGCGTGGCAAACCTGCGGCAAATCTGCTCGCGCCACAACATCCAGTCGATCGATTGCATTGTGAGCGGGCTCCCCTGGCCTTCCTTCCCGGTCGCCTTGCAGCAGACCGCGCTCGAAGAAGTTCTCAGCCTCCTTAAGCCCGGCGGGCAAATGGTTACCTTTGGCTACCACGTAGGCATGTGCATGCCCTCGGGCCGGCACTTCCAGCGCCTGGTGAACAATCGCTTCCGCCGCGTCGAGCGCCTCGCCTGGGAGTGGCGCAACCTTCCGCCAGCCTACATCCTCCGATGCACCCGCTAGTCTCCAGACGCGCCCTCCTCTTCGCACCCCTCTCCACTCCAAAAGCCGAGGTCTGGAAGTTTGATCGTCTCGACCGCATCGCCAAGCACAAGTGCTCCATCCTCGGTCAGCCCAAAGTGATCTCGACTAAGAACGGCAAAGCGGTCGAGTTCAACGGCGAAACTGACGCGATCTTTCTCGATACACACCCCCTGGCCGGAGCCGCAACCTGGACCTGGGAAGTCATCTTCTGTCCCTACCGCGGTGGCCGACCCGAGCAACGATTCTTCCACCTCCAGGAATCCGGTTCCCAATCCCGTCTCTTGCTCGAAACTCGCCTCATCGGGGACCAATGGTGCCTCGACTCATTTGCCGCCTCCAGTGCAGATAAGCAAACCTTAATCGACCGCACGCTTCTTCATCCTCTCGATGAGTGGCACCATGTTGCCTTTCGCTACGACGGTCAAGAGTTGTGCCACTTCGTGAACCACAAGCTCGAGCTTTCCGCCAAAGTAAACCTCACCCCCCAAAGGGAAGGGAAGTGCTCCGTTGGGGTTCGCATCAACAAAGTCGACTATTTCAAAGGTGCCGTTCGTTGGGCAAAGTTCACCCGCTCACCCCTGCCGAAAAACCAATTCCAAACTTGGTAGCCTTCTGAAAAACCAAAAGCTCTACTTAATATAAATCAATGATTTGCCCTGCGTTAACAACAGGGATTTCATGCCTTCCACGTTATCAAATGGTTCTTATCTAATTGAAAACATTGGTCCGAACCGGGCACATGGGTAACGGAATAAACCGGGCACATAGGTAACACTTTTGGCTGGAGGGGGAAGCACCCGATGGCCTGGAAAGAGACTTGTGTGATCGAGCAAAGAGAAGAGTTCATCGA
>VFZU01000119.1 GCA_016870995.1 Acidobacteriota bacterium | reverse complement strand
CTTTGAAAAATGCCCTTCAAACTCGAAGCGTTCTTGGATACACTCTGTCATAGCGAAGGCCTCTCTTCTTTGTGCGTTAACTGCTTGTAGACAAATCAGTTATGGCACGGATGGAGGCCTTTTGCTAGTTTTTTGTGAGAAATCCGGGCTAGGCTTTGCGCAAGCTGAAGTACCACTGGATCTGCTCATCGAGCGAGATCATCGGTAGAATTCCGGTTTTGTTCAGGCGCCAGTTTTCCAGTGCGGAATACTTGGGTCTCCTCGCGGCAGTGCGATATTCGCGCTCGTTGGTGGGTTTCAATTCCGGGCTCAAATTGGCCTGGCGAAAGATCTTGGCAGCATAATCGAACCAGGAGATGGGTTGGCCGCCGCCAGCGTGAAACACACCGGTCTCGCCGCGCTCCACGAGTTCAGCCGTGACTCGCGCCAACTCTGGCGCAAACGTGGGCGAAGCAATGTGGTCGTTGACAATCCGCAAGGGGCCGCCCTTTGAGGCCAATCGCAACATGGACTCGATAAAGTTGCCTCCCGCCGTGCCCACCCCAGCCGGGCCGAACACGCCGGAAGTCCTTAGCACCAGCGCCGAATCCGAGTAGGCTTGTGCGTAGAATTCTCCAGCTAACTTCGAAACGCCGTACGCGCTGATCGGCCTCACGGGGTCGTCCTCCCGGTACGGCCGCCCTGCGGTCCCGTCGAACACATAGTCGGTTGAGAAATGCACGAGGCGGGCGTCCAGTTGCCGGCACACCACCGCCAGGTTGCGCACTGCCAATCCGTTGACAGCGTAGGCGACCTGGGGCTCCGTCTCGGCAATATCCACCTTGTTGTAAGCGGCAGAATTCAAAACAAGATCGATTTCGAGTGAGGCCAGCTTGGCTTCCAGTTGACTCGTCTCGGTAATGTCCACGTCCGCACGGCGAAAGGAATGAACCTGATGACTTCGAGCGGTGAACTCTCGAACCAGTTCTACCCCGAGTTGGCCAGCGGCACCAAAAATTGCGACTTGCATGTTAACAAGTAGAAGGATATCAGGCGACTAGCGCGTCGGCTTGAACTCAACACTGATCTCAAGCAAATTGGATTTCTCCTCAGGATTCAGACAGGGTCTGCAATTCAACACTTGACCGCGTGTTGCTTCGCTCGGGCCTGCCCACACCACATCGACACCCACCGGGATCGGCTCTGCGGATTCGAACACCGCGACATTGCCGTCTTGCTCGCGCAACGATACTGGGATCGATTTGCCGCTCTCGCTGAACACATGCAAGGTTCTTCGTCTGGCTAACAGAAAGGTCACAAAAGACTTATCGCCATTTTTTTGGCGGTCTTCAGCAAATCTATTTCCAGGTGAACAGGAACCACAGCCCCAGCCCGACCAGGCCGGGCATCAACAGCTCGCCCCACTGCTGCCAGCTCCACTGCCGCCAGGAGACCACGCGAGTACTGGCCGCAGCTTCCTTCACCGGTGTTGTTTCCCCACCCAGGCTCCGCCGCAAGAAATCTGCTCTTAGCCGGCTTTTGAGCGGGCTTGGTTCCCCATTTAGGATCTTTCGAATTTCGGCACGCCCGCCCCGGTCGGCAATCATGATCGTTGCGCTATTCATGCCGCGGGTCGAAGCCACAAGCTGCTTGCGCAATGCCGTCGGGATGTCCTCAGGCGAACGAAACACCTGCGTTTTATCGCCCATCGAGATGTACACCGTTGTGCGCTTGATGGTCGTCAATCGCCGACTCCCACCAACCCGAGTGGACGCAATCCTTCTCCTGCCTGATCCTGAATTACCTGGATGAATCCGAGCGCGGCGCGGCTCAACGCTTTATCCTTGCGATAGATCAGCCCCAGTCGCCGAATCATTGGCTCTGGCCCAAGCGCCAGGGTCGCCAATTTACCCGCAGCCACTTCTTCCCGGCAATGTGAGGCCGCCAGGAAACTGATTCCAAGCCCGGCCATGACAAACCGCTTGATCATCTCTGTCGAATCGAGCTCCATCGATACCTGTAGTTGCTCTTCGACCGGTTCGAGCCATGAGTTTAGCTTCGCGCGAGTGGTGCCCGTCTTTGGCAGTAGCAATTGATAGGGAGCGATGTCGCTCGCCATCACATTGCGTTGGGACGCCAAGGGATGATCCTTCGGCACAATGATCCGAATCTCGTCGGAGTGGACCTTTACGACCTGACACTTCTTGGCATCGACAGGCAGCTGGGTGATTCCAAAGTCAGCCTGATTGTCCTGCACCGCTTGCAGCACACGAGATCCATAACTGCGATCTACATGCAATTGGACATTCGGAAACTGCTTCTTGTATTCGCTGAATACATCCGGCAGCACGTAGATACAGGTTGCTTCATTCGCGGCGATGATCAATTCGCCGCGCGGCACGCGTTCCAGTTCCTGGATCGATTCCTGTGCCCTTCGACGAAGATCTAAAATCTGCTCTGCGTACTCTGCAAAGATCCGCCCGGCGGGTGTAAGCGCAATCCGGGTTCCCAGACGCTCAAACAAATTGGCGTTGAGTTCCAACTCCAGTTGACGCACCTGAGCACTGATCGCGGGTTGTGTGCGAAAACAAGTCTGCGCCGCCTTGGAGAAACTCTTCAGGCGGACGATCTCAAGAAAAGTGTGCAGTTGATCCAGATCCATGGGTCTAATCGAAGAAACAGACGTGCAAGATCATCAAACTCGAGAATAGCATTTGATTATGGGCCCTATCAGTTTTGTCTCTTTGGCCTATCCATCCCGCTGGTGGCCGCTCTAATGCGGGTACTGGCATTGCTATGCGCCGCCTATTCACTCTTGATGGGCGGCGATGCCACCAACGTCACACTCGTGGTAAATGCCAACTCGGCGATTTCCCGGCGGCTAGGAACGTTCTATTCCAGCTGGCACAAACTCTCTCCCTCGCAAATCTGCACAATCCAAACCACCGAAGCCGAAGACATTGACAGACTGACTTACCAAAGTCAGATCGCAAACCCGATTGCCGATTGTCTGCGTAAATCCCGCAGTGTGGAATCCACGCTGTATATTGTCCTCACTCAGGGGATTCCCATCCGGATTCAGGCCCAGGCCAAAGCCGACAATGCCGGCGTAGATAGCGAACTCACTACCCTCTACCTGGAAATGAAGGGGGCTCACATCCAGCGCCAAGGCGCGCTCGACAATCCTTTTTATCGACGCAAAGATCAACCCTTCGCTCACCCGGCGATTCCCATATACCTGGTTACCAGGCTTGCTGGCTATAGTTTTGAGGATGCCCGCCGGGCAGTTGAGCGCTGCCGCGGCGCGAAGAACCGGGGTAAGGTGGTTCTCGACTTGAAAGCCGACAACGACGAGGACGGCAATTCCTGGCTGCGCGACGCTGGCATTCTGCTTCCCGCCGACAGAGTCATCCTGGACCTTTCCAATAAAGTGATCGGTCCGCAAAAAGGGGTCATCGGCTACGCCAGTTGGGGCTCGAACGACCGCGCAAGAAAGAGCCGGAAGAGCTCCATGGAGTGGCTTCCGGGCGCGATCGCCACAGAGTTCGTCTCCACTAACGCACGCACGTTTAAGATGCCGCCCTATCATTGGACGCTCGGAACTTGGGAGGACAAAAAGTCTCATTTTGCCGGCAGCCCTCAATCCATGATTCTCGATTACGTCTGGGAAGGCGTCAGTGGCATCTCCGGCAATGTGGACGAACCCTATCTGTCGCAGACAGCCCGGCCCGACCAACTGTTCCCGGCTTATCTGGGTGGTCGTAATCTGGCTGAAAGTTTTTACCTTGCCCTGCCTTCGATATCCTGGCAAGGCATCGTCATAGGAGACCCGCTTTGCAAACTCGAATAGCAACTCTTGCCGACCTGGATCTACTGGTCGATCTCGGGCGGCGAACATTTTTTGAAACATTCGTCGGCACCTGCACCGACGCTGACATGGAGCTGTTTCTAGACACCTCCTACGCCCCCGAAAAAGTAGCTTCTGAACTTTCAGATCCTCAATCGAGATTCTTCATCCTTGAAGACTCGACCGGGCCGCTGGGCTACAGTCGGCTTCTCGGAGAATCACCGGATCGTGTCGAACTCGTGCGCTTTTACATGGAACTGCGTGCGATCGGCACGGGTGCGGCTCACTCGTTAATGGAAGCCACACTAGCTCACGCCCGTGAAAACCAATACAAGGAAATCCATCTCGGTGTCTGGGAGCACAACGTGCGGGCCCAGAAGTTCTACTCGAAGTGGGGATTTGAAAAAACAGGCGAAAAGGTCTTTATGGTGGGCACCGATCCTCAGGTGGACTGGTCGTACGAACGTCAACTATAAAAGGCTGACAAACTCGGCAACCACCGCATAGCGGTCCTGGTCCGCCTCAAGCTTCAAAACAGGGAACTCGGGATTCAAGGGCTCCAGTTCAATCGCCTGATGCACCCAGCCTTCAGCTTCGTTTCGCACCTTCATCGATCGATACACCTTCAACGTGTAACGCTGGTTGCCATCCTCGCGATCTTCTACCAAGACGCGCTTACCTTCGCGCGATCCAGCCCCAAACTTGCGAAACACACACAACGACCCGCTCGGCACCAAGGGTTCCATACTGCGCCCGTAAACTTCGCAAACAAACATGTCTTTTGACACGCGCAAGCCATCCGGTGCCTCAACCCATTCGGCAATCTCGTTCGGGTTCGCAATCGCTTCACCAAATGGGCCCGCCGCCGATCGCAGCGCATAGCGCGGAAGGTGAGTCACAAATTCCCGCACTGGCGTCACCACCAACTCGCGGTACAACTGATGCAGCGTAAAGTCGAGCCCTAGCGACTTTACTTCCGTCCGGTCTCCCAATTGAAGGATGTTCGACAGTGTCGACTCCAGCCATTCCATCGCACCGGCAGCGCCCATCTCAGAGCTCAACTGCTTCAAATGGTGTTCAATCCCCGCCAGAATCTCCGCATCGTCAGGTTCAGCAATTTGATGCCAATCCCGCCGCAGCTTCACCCCCAGCTTTTCCGCATCGGCGTCGAAGACGATGACGCCGGCGGGCTCCGCAGCCCGGCCTGGCAAGGCAACCGTCAACACCGAATAGCTCATTCCCAACTTATCGCCCTCCCCACCCTTACTCTTCAACCTCTTTACGGGTTTGCTGGATAATAACCCGCCCGATAGCGAATTTTCAAGCCCGGGATCCCCGGCACTTCTACACGGATCTTGCGGAATGCTTTACGATCGTCTGTCGATTCGGGCACATAACGAATGATGTACTGCGTCGTCACTTCGCCTTGGATCGCCGCAACCGCGTTGAACATCCCCTTCGCCAGCTCCGCCGCATACTGTCCCGTACCGACCTTCAAGGCGTAGTTGCCTTCGTCGGATGGAGTAGAGAGATAACCCGAGACGTCCTTGTACAAACCCTCGAGTGGGAACACCACGCGCCCACCCGTTTCCTCGGCAAGACGCATCAGATTTTTCTCGCCATCCTGCTTGAATCCGAATGCCACCGTGCTCATCCCGAAAATCGTCACCAGATTTCGCTGTGCCAGCTCGAGCACTTCTTCCATGCCCTTCTTCGATGCCGTATCGTGCCCATCGCCGATGATCACGATCACACGGCGCGGCTCAATCGGCTCCCCACGCACCAGCTTACGGTTCGTACAGGCAAGGTACAACGCGTCGAACAACGAGGCACCACCGCCAGGCTTCAGCTTGCGGATCTTCTCTTGAATCTTGTCCGGCGCCGACGTCGTATCGACACTCACTTCTGCCGTGGTCGAATACGTGATCAGATATCCGGAAAACTTCTTCGGCCCTTCCTGCGGCAGCAATGCCAGCACCAGTTCCTCGGCCGCCTCAGCGAATGTCTTCCAGTGCAACCGGTTCAGGTTGCTCATATCCAAAAGAAAACCCACAACTACCGGCTGCTCGCGCTCGGCGTTGAAATAAGAGATTTTCTGTTCTTTGTTCTCGTCAAAGATCTTGAAGTCGGCTTGCTTCAAGTCGCTGACAAACTTTCCCTTCTCGTCGGTGACGGTGATCGGGACGATCACCTCGTTGACGGAGACCGAGAGATTGGGAGTTTTTGTCGCCTGAGCAGCTCCGAGTTCGGTAGAAAAAGGATCGCTGTTGAGCAACGCCGGTCCCACGAGCATAAAGTGACGGCGTGAAGTCATAACGTTTGAAACAACTTCTATTGTAACGGCGCTCCGGCGAAAAGGGTTACTTAACGCTGAACTCGACCCGAGCCCCCGCCTTTGATCAACGCTTCCACCTCTTCACGGCTGAAACGATTGAAGTCTCCGGGGATCGAGTGTTTCAAACAGCTCGCCGCCACTGCAAATTCCAGAGCCGCCTGCGGCGTCTCCAGTGCCAACAGGCCAAAGATCAGCCCTCCAGCAAAACTATCACCGCCACCCACGCGATCCACGATGTGCGTAATGTCGTAACGCTTGCTCACCATGAAATTGTGGCCTTGGTTCAGGCAAGCTGACCAACCGTTGTGCGATGCGCTGTACGATTCGCGCAACGTAATCGCAACCGTCTTCACATTCGAGAACGCTCGCAGCACCTTGGCGCTCAACTTCTCATACGCTGCATGATCCAGCTTGCCCGCATGCACATTGGCATCGCTTTCGATTCCCAACGCCATTTGACAATCTTCTTCGTTGGCGATCACCACATCGGAGTGCTCGACCAGCGAAGGCATCACCTCGGCCGCCTTCTTGCCATACTTCCAAAGGTTCTTACGGAAGTTCAAATCGACGCTCACCGTCAGGCCAGCGGCTTTGGCCGCCTTGACGCTTTCAATGGAGAGTTCCGCAGCCGACGCACTGATCGCCGGTGTAATCCCCGTGATGTGAAACCAGCCTGCTCCCTCAAACACCTTCGCAAAATCAATGGCTCCCGGCTTTGCGATTGCAATCGCGGAACCTTCGCGATCATAGAGAACCTTCGCGCCGCGCTGATTTGCGCCCGGCTCCACAAAATAAATCCCAAACCGCCCAGCCCCGCGGACCACGGGCGAGACGTCAACGCCAAAGCGCCGCATCTCTCCAAGAAACGAATCGCTGATGGCGTTCTTATCCGGCAACACGGTCGTGTACTTTGCCGGCCAACCAAACCCGGCCACACTGACGGCCACATTTGCTTCGCCTCCGCCAAAGGTCGCGACAAACTGGGGCGACTGCATAAAGCGCTCCATACCAGGAGGCGCCAGGCGCAACATAATCTCACCAAAGGTAACAACAGGCTTCATAGAATTTTCCAGTCTAACCCACAACCATCCACACCACGAATGCTACAAGCGTCACCGCCTCACCCACCATCAGCACGTTGCGAATCCGCAAAAACCGCTGCCACGATGCACGCACCGGATGCTCGGGAAATTTCTCCATATGCAGTTGCAAGGCCCGGGCCCAGGCAGGTGGTGTCGTGAAGGGAAAGATGTAGGGATAATCGAGCCGCTTGGGATCGTAACCGGGCGGCAAAAACCCGGCAATTTCCTCTCTCAAGCGGCGAAAGACCATCCGCTCCCGCACTAGCGTCAGCCCCACTCCGGTGTTCGCCGCCAGCAGGAACATCATCCACAGCATTACATCGCGCGTACGATCCAAGTTTAAAACCCCTATGATCATCATATGGAACTCACCGCTCCGGTAGTTGCCGAGGACCGTATCAGTTCTGTCGACATGTTGCGCGGCTTCGCCTTGCTCGGCATCTTGCTGATGAACATTCAGAACTTTGGCCTCCCCAGTGCGGCCTACGACAACCCTTCAGCCTGGGGTGGCGCCACCGGCTGGAACCTCTACTACTGGGTCGCCAACCAGATCCTGTTCGAAGGCAAGATGCGCTTTCTGTTCTCAATGCTCTTTGGCGCTGGCGTTGTGCTCCTCACCGAAAGGGCCGAGCGTCGTGGCGCCGGCATCGCAACAGCCGACATCTACCTGCGCCGCAATCTGTGGCTGGTTCTGCTCGGCATAATCCACGGCTATTTCATTTGGGACGGCGACATTCTTTACTCCTACGGCATGGCGGGCCTCGGCCTATTCGTCTTCCGTGTGCTCTCGGTGAAGCGTTTACTCATCTCGGCCGCCATTGTCTTTCTGTTGATCAACATCAGCACCGCCGGCTTCGTCTACTCCCAGCTCAACAAACGCCCCGAAGCACTCTCCGCGCTCAAGATCGAAGAAAAGAAGCGCACCAAAGAGCAGACCAAAGCAATCGAGGCCTATCAGGAAACGCTCGACAGCTATGACTCTGTTAAACGCCGCGCCAGGATCGAAGAGCAGGTTACCGAAATGCGAAAGGGTTACTTTGCAGCGATCGGCTATCGTGCCGGCCACACATTCGGCATGCAAACCGCGGCTATGCTCAAATTCCTGCTTTGGGATGTCGTGTTTCCCATGCTCCTTGGCATGGCTCTTTACAAGTCCGGTACGCTCCCGGCAGAGAAGTCCGCGAGCTTCTACGCAAAGCTCATGTTGGGCGGATACGCCCTCGGGCTGCCGGCTCTCATCTACCTCACCCAATGGATCGTCTCATCGCATTGGGACCCCTGGACTCAGCCCTGGCTTATGGCCGGCTATGAATATGGGCGGCTCACCATCTGCCTCGGACACCTTGGCCTTCTTCTGCTGATCTTCAAACTCGGATGGTTTCGCCCGATCACCTGGCTACTTTCGAAAGTCGGCCAGATGGCCCTCACCAACTACCTGCTCACCAGTATTCTCATGACGCTTTATTTCAATGGCTATGGCTTCGGCATGTTCGCCGTTCTCGAACGTCATCAACTTCTCTTTGTCGTTTTCTCGATGTGGTCGATTAACCTGATAGTGAGTCCACTCTGGCTGCGGCAATTCCGCTTCGGCCCCGTGGAATGGGCGTGGAGGTCCCTCACATATTGGAAGCGACAACCGTTCCGGCTGGTCAGCGAGCCGATTGGCGAGCCCTCGCCTTCTTTGCCCTCGGAGGCCTGATCGCCACTGAGGTGACGCGCCGCATCGTCACGCAGCCCCCGGCAGCCAAAGGCTGGGAGCTCATGTACTGGTTCACAGACCACGTCTTCTTTGAGGGCAAGTGGATCGTCCTGCTGGCGATTGCACTGGCTCCTGTGCGTGAAAATCTTCCCCTGAAATTCCTTGGTCCGGCCACTGGCTTGATGCTGATGGTGGGTTCATTTCTCCAACTTCAGGACCCGATCTTTCTGCTCCTGGCTGGATTGTTGAGCGGTGCCATTCTCAAGTCGATTCGCCTGACCGAACCGATTCTAATGCTCCTCTCCGCCGGAGGCATGCTGATGGGGATTCCGATCAACGGCTTCACAGGCGTCATGGCCGCCAAGGCCAACTTCGCACCTCAACTGATGCAAGCTCTCTTCGGCGCCACCGCCGGAATTGGCTGCCTGACGGTCGCCTGTTCTTTTACCGGGCTCTTCCTGTTAGGCCGCTACCTCTGGGCCAATCGCAAGTCGTAGATCTCAGCTGAGCAACGCCTTCACGACGTGCCCCTTCACATCCGTCAACCGGTAGTGCCGTCCTTGAAACTTGTACGTCAACTTGGTGTGATCCACTCCTAACGAGTGAAACATCGTGGCATGCAGATCATGCAGGTCCACGGGATTGTCCACAATGTTATAGGAGAAATCATCCGTTTCCCCATACGTCAGCCCACCCTGAAACCCGCCGCCGGCCATCCACGCCGTGAAGCACCGCGGATGATGGTCCCGCCCGTAATTCGTCTCTGTCAGTGTCCCTTGTGAGTACACCGTCCGGCCGAACTCGCCCATCCAGATCACCACCGTATCTTTTAACAACCCACGCTGCTTTAGATCTTTCACCAGCGCCGCCGACGGCTGATCCGTCTGCTGGCACTGCCCGCGAATTTCCCTCGGCAGGTTCGAATGTTGATCCCATCCGCGATGAAATAGTTGCACAAACCGCACACCACGTTCCACCAGCCGTCGCGCCAAAATACAATTCGCCGCATAGCTCCCTGGCTTCTTCGCATCGGGCCCGTACAACTCAAATGTCGACTCGGGCTCCTTCGACAAATCCCCCAGCTCCGGCACACTCGTCTGCATCCGGAAGGCCATCTCGTATTGCGAGATGCGGGTCGCAATCTCGGGGTCTTGTGCTTCATCCAGCTGCATCTGATTCAGCTTGCCGAGATCATCCAGATACCGCCGCCGCGCCTCGCGCGAATACCCTTCCGGATCCGACAGATACAAAACCGGATCGGCACCGCCGCGGAATTTCACACCCGAAAACTTCGTCGGCAAAAACCCGCTGCCAAACGCGCGGTCCGCCAGCGCCTGTGTATTCCCGCCACCCTGGCTCACCATCACGACATACGCCGGCAGGTTTTGATTCTCGCTACCCAGCCCATAAGCCACCCAAGCCCCGATGCTCGGCCGTCCCGCCAATTGAAAGCCTGTCTGACTGAACGTCACAGCCGGGTCATGATTAATCGCCTCGGTGTGCAGACTTTTCACAAAGCAAAGATCGTCGGCGCAACTTGCCATATGCGGCACCAGTTCGCTGAACCAAGCTCGCGACTGCCCATGCTGCGCAAACTTGAAGATCGTTGGCGCTGTGGGGAACTTCTCCTGAAAGGCCGTCATGCCGGTCAACCGCTGCCCCTGCCGGATCGAGTCTGGCAAGTTCTCGCCTCGCCGGACCGCCAGGCCTGGCTTCCAGTCAAACAGATCCAATTGGCTCGGTGCCCCATGCTGATAAAGCAGAATGACGTTTTTCGCCTTGGGTGCAAAGTGAGGCAACCCCGGCAGCTTCGGATGCACCTCGCTCTTTTCTTCAGCAGCAAACAACGACGACAGCGCCGCTAGCCCGATTCCCGAAAAATACCTTCTGGTTTGCATCGCCTAGTCCTTTGTTACAGCCTGATCCAAATTGAGCATCAGGCTGGCCAGTGCCATAAAGGCCGCCTGATCCGTCGCGTTCAAATTCCGATCTACAGGCGACTCGCCCTTCGACAGATACTTGTCCCTGCGCTCGGGCTGGCTCGCAAACACATCGCGATGGTAATTCAGATTGCTCTTCAACACCTCAAGCTCTTTCGGCGAGGCATTCCGTGCCAGCACCAGCTTCATCCCGTATTGAATCCGGGTTTCGTCCGTGCTTCCGCCCTCCACCATCATCCGTCGGCCAATCTGCCGCCCGGCCTCGAGGAACGTCACATCGTTCATCAGGTTCAACGCCTGCAGCGGGGTATTCGTGCGCGATTCCCTCACTACACAGCTCTCCCGCGTCGAGGCATCAAAATTCACCATCATCGGCGGCGCGATCGTCCGCTTCCAGTACATATACAAAGACCGCCGATACAAGTCCGCGCCATGGTCTTGCTCGTAATTCATGTTCTGCATGGACTGCTCTTCCCACAATCCCGCTGGCTGGTACGGTTTCACGCTCGGCCCGCCCAATTTGACGTTCAGTAATCCCGCCGCCGCCAGCGCCTGATCCCGAATCGCCTCAGCCGCCAACCGCAACCGCGGCCCACGCGCCAACAATCGATTCTCAGGATCGCGTTGCGTCAGCTCCGCCGTCGACTTCGACTCCTGCCGATACGTCGCACTCGTCACCATCAACCGCATCATGTGCTTCAGGTCCCAGCCGGAATCCATAAACTCCACCGCAAGCCAATCGAGCAACTCCGGATGCGACGGATATTCGCCCTGGCTACCAAAGTCTTCCGTCGTCTTCACCAATCCCGTGCCAAACAACAACTGCCACACGCGATTGATGTTCACCCTCGCAGTCAAGGGATTCTCTCTCGAAACCATCCACTTCGCCAGCCCCAATCGATCATTCGCCGAGCCTGCGGGCAATGGCGGCAAGAACGAAGGCACGCCCGGCTCCACCTTTTCTCCAGGCTTGTTGTACTCACCTCGAAGCAGCACATGCGTTTCGCGCCGCTTCGCATTCTCAGCCAGAATCATCACCGTCGGAAAGCTGCGTTCCAGTGCCTCGCGATCCTGCTCCAGCCGAATCAATTTGGCCCACGATTGTTTTTGCTCTACCGATGCCGCTGACTCGAGATACATCTCTCTCGCCTGCCGCCAATCCGGCTGCAGTTGTCCAACAGTCCGCCCCTGAGCCAACACGGCGATGTCCTCGGCCAGCAGGGTTCGCGACCAGATCAGCACCTCATCAATCTCGCCGGCAAATCGCCGCGTCGGCCCGCCACCGGCCCCGATGCGGAACGGCTCACCAAGCGGCTTCCCGCCATTGCCAAAGGGCCGATACAGGTTATCCAACTCCACGTTGAATTCCACCGGCTTGCCATCGACGAACAGCTTCACACCCTCGGCCATCCTCGATCCCGAATAACTCAGCGCCACATGCTGCCAGATCCCTGGTTTCAACACCGCGGCGGAAGACATCATGCGAACGGCATCGTCGTCGTAGTCGCTCGTGAAGTGAACCTGAATCTTGCCATTGCGCGCTTCTACGCCAAACCCTCTACCTCTTGGCCGGTCGTTGGCCATCGAGAATAAAGTCCCGTCGGCAGCCTTTTCAGGCTTCACCCACAACGCAATCGCAAAGCGATCTTCAATATCGAAATTCGCCGCTTGGAACCCGGCATCCAGATAGGTGGTCCCGTTCAACTTCACCGCTTTGCCGATACGTCCTGGCAAAAATTCCACGACGCCGGCATTCGCGCGGGTTTCCTCAGGATCTTCCAAACTCAACTTGCGCTTCAGGTCAAAGCTCGGCCGCCAGTATTCGATGGAATCCTTGGGCAGGCTTCTCTGCCATGCGGCGACCTTTGCCGCATCCACCCGGATTGCGGCCTTGGTCTTCGCAATCTCATGTGCCAGTTGCGCCAGTTTCGATTGCTGCTCAACCGTCGGGTCCGCAATGATCGGCGGCGAGTTGCCATACTTCATCGCGCGGCCTTGTTCGGGCACATTATTGAAGTACGCGTAGAACTGGTACATCTCCTTTTGTGTCAGCGGATCGTACTTGTGGTTGTGACAACGCGCACAGCCAAACGTGAGCCCCAAAAAAACAGCGCTGTTGGTTTCCACGCGGTCAATCACATACTCAACGTTGTACTCTTCGGCGACAATCCCCAACTCCGTGTTCGCCCTGTGATTTCGCTGAAACCCGGTGCCCACCTTCTGCTCAACCGTGGCATTCGGGATCAAATCTCCGGCGATCTGCTCCACCACAAACGCATCAAACCGCTTGTTCTGATTGAAGCTTTCGATCACGTAATCGCGCCAGCGCCACATCACGCGTTCGCCATCGAATTGATACCCATTCGAATCCGCATACCGGGCATTGTCCAACCATCGCATCGCCATCCGCTCCCCGTACTTCGGGCTTTGGAGCAATCGATCTACAAGCTTTTCGTAAGCGTTCGGCGAACGGTCGGCCACAAAGGCCTCCACTTCGGCTGGCGTCGGCGGCAAACCAGTCAGGTCGAGCGTCGCCCGGCGAATCAGACGGTCCTTCGAGGCTTCCTTCGCAGGGTGCAACCCTTCGCGCTCCAACCGCTCCAGCACAAACGCATCGATCCCGTTGCGCTCCCATCCCTGTTGCTTTGCTGCAGGCTGCGCCGGCTTCACGGGTATGATATAGCTCCAGTGCTTTTGCCACTTTGCCCCTTCCGCAATCCATCGCGTCAGAAGCTCTCGCTCGCTATCCGTGATCGCATGGCCAGTAAATAATGGCGGCATCTTCTTCGCCTTCGAATCTGTATTGATGCGGCGAATCACCTCGCTGGTTTCAGGTGAGCCTGGCACGATCGCCCGTCGCCCGCCCAGGTCCGCTTTCGCCAACTCCTCCACATCCAGTCGCAACGGTATGTTCTTCGTCTTGGCGTCCGCTCCGTGACAGGCAAGACACTTATCGGACAACACTGGCCGCACATCGCGATTGAACTCCACAGGCCTTGCTGCGGCGAGCACAAACGCGCTCACAGACATCGTGAACAAAAGACTCTTCATTCCTTTTTCATTTTATATGCCGGACCAATGTAGTTGTGTATGTCAAGTTCTGCAATTACGAATTTGGCCAATGCTGCCTTTCTGGGCTTTTAGGGGAGGAGTGCAGAGGAGGGGATGTGTCCCTCCTTTGCAT
>VFZU01000118.1 GCA_016870995.1 Acidobacteriota bacterium | reverse complement strand
GATGCGCGCCGCAGAGGGGAGCCCCCATGGGGGCTCCCCTCTGCCTCCCTCAATAGAGCCAAATCTGCCAGACTAAGTGTTACCCATGTGACCGGATAGAAGTGTTACCTATGTGCCCGGTCGGACAACCGTAGCTCGGCAGGCTGGAAAGGCCGGATTGCGATCTGGACTCGAACGCAGGGGGAATTCCGGTTTACCATCGTGAGATGGTGATGCAAGCCGCGCATAGCGGATTGGAACGGAGAGAGCGGTTTCGCTCAAATCGGACTTCGCACTTCGTCGAAAGCGTAATCCGTGAGATGTCGCGTCTCGCGAATCAGCACGGTGCTGTAAATCTGGCGCAAGGCTTCCCAGATTTCCCGGCACCCGCAAGTATCAAGCAGGCGGCGATCGATGCGATCGAAGCCGATATCAACCAGTACCCGATCACGTGGGGCGCCAAGCCTTTCCGCGATGCAATTTCGGCGAAATACAAGCGCACCTACGGGCTTGAATTCGATCCGGAGCGTGAGATCACGGTCACCTGCGGCTCCACCGAAGCGATGATCGCGACGCTCCTTGCGACGACGAACCCCGGCGATGAAGTGATTGTGTTCGAGCCGTTCTACGAGAACTACTTCCCCGACACGCAGCTCTGCGCGGCAACGCGCAAGCTGGTCACCCTGCGGCCCCCGCATTGGACCTTCGACCCCGACGAACTCCGCCGCGCCTTCAACAAGAACACCAAAGCAATCATCATCAACACGCCAAACAATCCAACGGGCCGCGTGTTCACCCGCGAAGAACTCACCGTGATTGCAAACTTGTGCCAGGAGTTCGATGCGCTCGCGATCACAGACGAAATCTACGAGCACATTTTGTACGACGGCCTCGAGCACGTGACGCCGATGAGTCTGCCCGGCATGCGCGATCGCACGGTGTTGATCAACTCGATGTCGAAGACCTACTCGGTGACGGGCTGGCGCGTGGGCTGGACGTTGGCCGCGCCAGACTTGACCGAGTCAATCCGTAAAGTCCACGACTTCCTCACCGTCGGTGCAGCTTCGCCGCTGCAGCAGGCAGGCGTGCACGCCTTGGACTCCAGCGACGATTACTATCGCGACCTATCCCATCACTACGGCGAACGCCGCGACCTGATCCTCGAGATCCTGAGCGGAGCCGGCTTTGCGCCACTCAAGCCCGAAGGTGCCTATTACGTAATGGCGGATATTGCCGGGTTCGGATTCAAGAACGATCGCGAGTTCGCGCGGCATCTGGTGGAGAAGGTGGGCGTGTCGGCCGTGCCAGGCTCGAGCTTTTTCGAAACGGCTGGCGTCGGCGACCAATGGATCCGCTTCTGCTTCTGCAAGAAGATCGAAACCCTTGAGGCGGCGCGCGATCGTCTGCGGGCATTGAAGGCTTAGCGATGGCTGCGTTTTTGCTTGCAAAGCAGGTGATCACAGCCAACGGCACCGGGCCAGCCATGGAAGTGGAGCCGGGAACAAAGCTCCAATTGACAATGGAAATTCTCAATGTAGTGGAACAGGAATCGGTAGAAGTTCGCATCGAGGGCTCTGAGGACGGCGAGACCTGGATGGAAAAGCCACTGGCTGCGTTTCCTCAGAAGTTCTATCCCGGCGCCTCGGCGATGTTGGTGTCGGCCACGCGGTTTATCCGGGCGCGCTGGCTGGTAAACCGCTGGGGCCGCGGTTCGCTCGCACCTCGATTTGAGTTGTACCTGTTTGCCGAGCCGATTGCGTCTGTTGCGCTAGACTCCAAATAGCTTCATGTTTCTTCGATTTTTTGCACTCCTCGGCCTGCTTGCGGCCTTTACCTATGCCCAGACAGCAAACCAGGCTGTTCGTATCCGGACCAATCTTGGCGACATCGAGGTTCAGCTCTTAACCAACTCGGCGCCCAGAACTGTCGAGAATTTTCTGCGTTACGTGAATCGCAAGGCCTACGACAATTCTGTTTTCCACCGGTCTGTCCGCAACTTCATCGTGCAGGCAGGCGGCTTTCAGGCGACACTGCCCAATCTACCCGCGATCCCGCAGGATCCGCCCGTCGTAAATGAATATCGGGAATCGAACGTCCGCGGTACTGTTGCGATGGCCAAGTTGGGCGACAACCCAAATAGCGCGACCAACCAGTTTTTCTTTAACCTCTCTGACAGCAATGCCTCAAATCTGAACAACCAGAACGGTGGCTTTACGGTGTTCGGCAGGATCGTGGATAGCGCAAGCCTCGCGGTGATGGACCGCATCGCGGCCGTACCTGTGCCTAGCCCGGGTCCGCTACCGTCGCCATTCAATGAAATTCCGCTGCAGAATTTTTCAGGCAGTTTGACGGCAGCGAATCTGGTGATCATCCAGTCGATCGCTTTGGTTGGCGCCGTGCCGCCGCCAACGATCACAACCGGCGGCTTGCAGACTGCGGGAGCCTTTGGTGGCTTTCAGACCGCTGCCCCCGGATCCTATCTCGAAATCTTTGGCACGAACCTGACCGATACGACAACCGATTGGAGCGAAGCATTCACCAATGGTGTGGCGCCCACTTCGCTCGGTGGGGTTTCTGTAACGGTGGGTGGGCAGCGGGCGTTTGTCGCCTTCGTGAGTCCGACGCAGGTAAACGTGCAGGTGCCCGCGACGGTCTCGATCAATCAGACACTGCCTGTGGTGCTGACCAGTAGAGGGCAAGTGGCGCCAGCCTTCCAGATGAATATACGGCGTGTGTTCGGTGGCTTGCTCGCTCCGGCTCAATTCAAAGTTGGTGACCGGCAGTTTGTCTATGCAAGCAAGGGCAACACGGGAACGATCGTCGCCAACGGAACCTTTGCTGGCCTACCCGCTACTCCGGCATCGCCGGGCGAAACGCTAATTTTTTACGGGACTGGCTTCGGCGACATGTCACCGTTCAATATCCCGATTGCGGGACAAGCTCCGACCACTTTGGGACGCCTGCAGTTCCCGGTAACATTCAAGATCGGTGGCATCGATGCACAAGTCACGTTTGGCGGCGTGGTGCCGCCGTTCGTCGGCTTGTACCAGTTCAACGTGGTTGTGCCGCCCGACGCGCCCAGCGGCGACCTGCCACTTGAAGTGATTCAAAACGACCAGCCCATCGCGCAGACCCTGTTCTTGCCCGTGCGGCGCTAAAGCGTTCTCGCGCGTCCTTGCCATCCGCGGCTCCCACTCAAACCTCGATCGACGCCAGGAGCTCGGCTGGAGCAGCCGAACTCGCCCCCACAAGCATGTGTCAGAACCGTTTGTGTTGTTTGAGTCAGCCGCAAACAAGGTCGAGACAAGCTCCCCCGAGGTCTGGCAAATGTTCGAATTCGAGCATGGATTCTCGCCCAGATAGATTCGCCAAGCACCACAGTCGTAGCGCCCGCAGATGGGGACGGAGTAAGAAACTGTGTCGTCCTGGATCGGACAATGCGCCGGCCAGCTCGGCGCCGCACTTTCGGATCAGGTGCCTTCCTGACGGCCAAGCCAACAATCCCTGGATACTGAGAAACCTCTCGCGATCCGTCACGCCAGTAGCGGCACGGCAACCCCTCGTGCCGACACCAGTTGCGTTGGATGCGGATACTGGCGACCGAGGCAACTCAGAAAGCCGGCCCATGGCCGTTGAAACAGTTCGCGCCTGATCTTTAGGCGACCCGACAGGATGCTCCCCGGGCAAGAGCCTGCAGGAGGCTGCGTCGCTGTATTGAGCTTTTTTAGTGTCGCCTCCAGCTAATGTCGGCCGATACGACTAGGTGGGTACGCCGCCACAGATGCTGAAGCGATTGAGAAAACGACGGCTGCTCCTCGGGGCAGGAGCAAATGCTCTACTCGTGTGCCTTTATTGGTCGCTCGGCGGAACATCAGATCGGGTGGATCGAAATCGCGTCTGGCGCGTGGGCACCGACAACACCTTGCCCTATCACGCCCTCGTAGCCGATGGGGATAGTGCCCCACAGCCCAAGGGAATTGCCGCAGAATTAATGACTGCCGCAGCCAAGAGGGTCGGGGTGAAGCTGTCCTGGGCTGTGATGCCGGTCAATCGCTTCGATACCGGACTTGTGGATTTGTGGCCGCTGTCATCTGTGTCTGGTGCGACTTCAAAACTCCTGGTGACGCGACCGATCATCCGTCACTCCTACGTAGTGGTATCCCGTCGGCCAGACTGGTACGAGCTATCCGATCAACCCAGGCTGGCGGCTCGGCCGTCGGTGAAGCCTCGGATTGAAGGGCGCTATCCCAAAGCTAAATTCAGGGTGAACCTGAGTCGTCAGGCCGGCCTGTTGGCTCTGTGCCAGGGCGAAGTAGACGGATGGCTGGTGGAGGCCAGACCCCTTCAGGCCATGTTGCTAAATCGGCCCCAACCCTGCGAAGGCATAAACCTCAGCGTATCCGGTGAGGACCTGACTACGAACGAGCTTGGCTTCGGCTCAACGCCTGAGGCTTGGGCCGTGGCGCAATTGCTGCGGGACGAACTGGATCGAATGATCGAAGATGGTTCGGCGCACGCTGTGATCCAGGAGTGGAACTACTTCGGTGGTGGCGACTTGGATCTGATCTATCGGGAAGCAAGCGCAAAACGGGCCACGGCGCTCTCAACCGGCCTCGCTCTCTTGCTGCTACTTCTGCTCGTGCTTCTGTCCTGGCTCTTTTACAGGGCCAACATGGCACAACGTGAGGCTGTCGCCGCCAATCAAGCTAAGACCAACTTCTTGGCGAACATCAGCCATGAGATCCGAACTCCCCTCAGCGGAATTCTCGGGTTGGCAGAAGTCCTGGCCGCTAGCAATCTCGATGCCCGCCAAAGCGATTTACTGCGCAGCTTGTCGGGCTCAGGCCGCAACCTGCTCGCGATTGTGAATGACGTCTTGGACCTGGCCAGGGTCACTCGCGGAAAATTCGTCTTGAGGCCTGAACTGGTTGCTCCGAAACCAATGTTTGAGGATGCAGCTCAGCTTTTTCAAGTGGCCGCTGAAACCAAGAAATTGACCTTTGAAATGCACGGGCTCGAGTCTCTTCCTGCCTGGATCATGGCCGACCCGGTCAGGCTGCGACAAGTGTTTTTCAATCTTGTTGGGAACGCCGTTAAGTTTACCGACCGGGGCGAAGTTCGGGTTCAATTCCGCGTGGATGCGACGACAAAACATCTCGAGTTGAGCGTGCAAGACACTGGCATTGGCATGACCGAGGCAGCTCGCACGCGCCTTTTCGAGAAGTTCTATCAGGCCGACTCATCCATTTCTCGCCGATTCGGCGGCACGGGTTTAGGCCTTTCCATCGTCAAAGAGATTGTGACAGCGATGGGTGGATCAATCGAGGTGGAGAGCCGGGCAGACGTTGGCTCGAAATTTACAGTGAGAGTCCCACTCGAGATTGCTGCGGCCCCCGAACAAGCCGTGCCTGAAATCCCCAAATCTGCTGCAACTCAGGGCAAAGCCAGGATCCTGGTCGTCGAGGACAACGCAGTCAATCAGCTTGTCGTCCGCTCATTGCTCGAGATGGCGGGGCACACGGTGGATTGTGCCGCCGACGGTGTCGCAGGGGTCGCCGCCTGGAAAGCGAATGATTACGACTTGGTGCTGATGGATTGCCAGATGCCGAACCTCGATGGTTATCAAGCGACCGCGTTGATTCGTCAGGCCGAGGAAAACCAACGACATACCCCGATTGTGGCGCTGACGGCGTCTGCTCTGCCAGGGGAGCGTGAGCGATGCGTCGAAGCCGGTATGGACGATTTCCTCGCCAAACCTCTCCAGGCGGCAGAACTCCGGCGAATCGTCGAGAGCTGGCTGAAAAGTGAAAAACAAATTCCTGTAAGACTGCAGTAATTCTTGTTTGGCGATATAATTATGGTCGAGAGGTATTGCCAATGAAACCCTACATGAAATTTGGCCTCATCATCGGTATCGTGGTCGCAACACTGGGTTGGCTCGCCGTGGGTGGCGTCAAAGAGACGAGCACCTATTACAAAACTGTCGCGGAATTGAAAGACATGGGAGACCGGGCGCAAGGTAAGCGTTTGCGCGTTGGTGGCGACGTTGTGAAGGGATCGATCCATCGCAACGGCAAGGAAGTGAGCTTTCATCTGGTACAAGCGGAACCAAACACTCAACCGCACCTGTTGAAGGTGACCTACACAGGCAGCGACCCATTGCCGGATACGTTCCGCGATGATGCACAGGCTTTGGCCGACGGCCACATGAATGCCGACGGCACGTTCAACGCGAACAAGATCCAGGCCAAATGTGCTTCGAAATACGAAGCCAAACCCGGCCAGATCAAGCCCGGCAGTGAACCGGCCTACAACACCGCAAAGCCCAGCCGCAGCTAGCGGCAAATGGAGTACCTGTAAATTATGGAAAACGTCGGCGCCTTATCGTTGCTATTGGCATTTAGTGTTGCCATCTTTGCCCTCTTCAGTTCGATTGTTGGGGCGTGGCGAAAAAACCTGTTTCTTGTCGCGGCCTCACAACGGGCTGTCTATCTGGTTTGGCTCTTAATCACGACCGCTAGCGGTCTGCTGCTCTACGGCTTGATCGAAGGCGATTATCGCCTGCAGTACGTGGCGCTTCACGCCAACAAGGCGATGCCGCTGATGTACAAAATCACGGCTTGGTGGGGCGGCCAGGAAGGCTCCCTCCTGTTCTGGAGCTGGATTCTAAGCTGTTACGGCGCGGTCGTTGTCTTCACCAATCGCAAGCAATACAAGACGCTGATGCCCTGGGTGATCGCCGTTTTGATGTCGACGCAGATCTTCTTTTTGATCCTGAACAACTTCGTCGTACCCCCATTCCAGGTTTGGGCCATCGGCAAGGGCATTATTGCGTTGCCAGACGGCCAGGGACTCAATCCGCTACTGCAGACTCCTTCCATGGCGATTCACCCGCCAATGCTGTATCTCGGGTATGTCGGCTTCATCGTGCCGTTCGCCTTCGCCATCGCCTCCCTGATCACCAAGCAGCCAGGCGACGAGTGGATTCACACCACGCGCCGCTGGACGCTGGTGACCTGGCTGTTTCAATCCGCCGGAATCACGCTCGGCATGGGCTGGGCTTATTACGTTCTCGGCTGGGGCGGCTACTGGGCCTGGGACCCGGTGGAGAATGCAAGCGTCCTGCCGTGGATCACCGCCACTGCCTTCTTACACAGCGTGATGATGCAAGAGAAGAAGGGCATGATGAAGGTCTGGAACATGGTGCTGGTTTCCTCCACGTTCTTCCTCTGCATCTTTGGCACCATGCTGACGCGCAGCGGCCTCGTACAGAGCGTCCATGCGTTCGGCATCTCTTCGATCGGTAATTACTTCGCGACATTCCTCGCAATCGGAATCTCGGCCACGATCTGGCTGATTCTCGATCGTTTGGACTTCCTCAAGAGCGAATCGCATCTCGAGAGCGTAGTAAGCCGCGAATCGAGCTTCCTGTTCAATAACCTCGTGTTGCTCGCAAGCTGCTTCGCGGTACTTTGGGGCACCTTGTTCCCTGTCATCAGCGAGGCAGTCACAGGAGAGAAGATCAGCGTCGATGCACCGTTCTTCAACAAGGTCAACATTCCGATTGGCTTGTTCCTTCTATTTCTGACCGGCGTTGGCCCACTGGTCGCTTGGCGGCGGAGCTCTACCGAGAGCCTGAAGCGCAACTTCCTCTGGCCTACAATCTCGATGTTTGCTCTGATGGCCGGATTGTTCGGCGCTGGCATTCGCAACGAGTACGCACTGCTCAGTTTCGGTTTGTGTCTCTTTGTTACGGTCACCATCTTGAGTGAGTTCGTCAAGGGCTCTATGGCGATCGCAAGCAAGGAAGGCATGAATCCGCTGATGGCGACAATCGAGCTGACTCACCGCAATACGCGCCGCTACGGCGGCTATCTGGTCCACATGGGCATTGTGGTGATGTTCATCGGCTTTACAGGCGCTGCCTTCAACAAGGACGTGATCCACGAAGCCTCGCTGGGTCAGAGCTTCAACATTGGACGTTATGAACTGAAAGTCACCGATCTCAAGGACGGCGAAAACGACAATCACGCCTGGATGAAAGCTTCCGTTGATGTTTTCGTGAACGGCGAGAAGATCGACACGTTGAACCCCGAGCGCCGCATCTACAAGGCTAGCCGCCAGCCGGCCAGCGAAGTGGCCATCCGACGGCGTCTCGGCGAAGACTTGTTTCTGAATTTCGCGGCGATGGCCACCCAAGGCCAGGGAGCCGTGATTCAGGCTTACGTATTTCCGCTGGTGGGCTGGATCTGGGTCGGCTTCATGGGCGTTCTGATTGGCACGCTGATTTGTCTCGTACCCTCCAAGCACAAGCTGAGCTTCCCGAGAACTGAGGTACTTGCCACCGCCACCGGCGTGGTGAAGGGCAATCAACATGCGAAAGCTTAAGACCGTCCTTCTCTTCGGCTTGTTGATTGGCGTGTCGATCGCCCAGAACCCGATGGATTTTCTGTCGCCTGAGATCAAGCGTGTCGGCATGAAACTGGCCTGCCTTTGCGGCAGTTGCCGCAACTCGGTAGGGGATTGCACGATGATCGCCTGCGGTTATGCCTTCCCCGCGCGGCAGAAGATCAAGCAGTTACAGACAATGGGCGCCAGCGACCAAAACATCGCGGGCCGCTTTGTGAAAGAACAGGGTAAGAAGGCATTGATCGAGCCGGAAACTACTGGCTTCGGCCTGCTGGGTTGGCTGATGCCAGGTTTCGCAATTGCACTGGGCCTCATCGCATTGGGCGTTTACATTAAGCGCTTCCGCGCCCCGATGCCAGCCCCGGCCCTGCCGGTGCCAAGCGAGCAGTTGGCCGAATACGAAGTCACGGCTGCAAAACAACTTGATGGAATGGAAAAATAGTCGGAACTCATGATCATTGCCGTTGTGATAGGCCTTTGCCTGCTGGTGGTTGCGCTCACGCTCTTTATCCGCGAGAGTGATTTGCCAAAGTTGCCTCCCGAAAATCCGTTCCGTGTCCAGGATGAGCGCAAGGCGCGGATTTACGAAAATCTCCGCGACCTCCAGTTTGAATTGCGCCTCGGCAAGTTATCCGACGACGACTACGCCAAATCGAAGAAGAACCTCCAGGCGGAACTGGCGGTTGTTCTGGCTGAAGTGGATGCTTTGAAGGCAAGTCTGGGGATGTCGAAATGAAGACTCTGTTCTTGCTCTACGCCACAACGCTGTTCGCTATCGACGGCACAGTGACGAACAAAACGACAGGCAAGCCTGCTGCCGAAATTCCATTGGTGTTGATGCGACTGGGAGACGGCGGGATGATGCCTGCGGGCACGGTGAAGTCAGGGCCCGATGGCAAGTTCGAGTTCAAGCAAGGTGTCGACGGTCCGTTGCTGTTGCAAGCCATCTTTGACGGAGTGACCTACAACAAGATGTTGCGGCCGGGTGAGACGGGCAAAAACGTCGAGCTCGAAGTCTACTCCACCACGGCCCAAAACAGCGCGATCAAAATCGTGCAACACATGATGCTGGTTGAACCCAGTGACGGCAAGCTCACGATCAACGAGAGCGTCATCTTCCGCAATGACGGTAAAGCCAGCTACCGCGACCCCGAAAAAGGAAGCTATCAGTTCTATGTGTCGCCTGAGGCAAAAGCCAGTTTGCAATTGCGTGTTTCTGGCCCTGGTAACATGCCGGTGAATTCGACGCCAGAACCCGCTGGGCCAGCGAACGTTTACAAGGTCGCCTATGCACTCAAGCCCGGGGAATCCCGCTTCGACATGGTCTACAGCATACCCTTCACTTCGCCCGGTAAGTTGAAGGGGCGCATCCTGCATCCAATCGGTAATGAAGAAGGCCAGACTCGTCTGGTGACCCCTAGTGGCGTGAAGCTCACAGGCGATGGCCTCGAAGACCTTGGCGCCGAGCCCCAAACGCAGGCGGAAGTGTACGCCCTCAAAAAGGGTGATTACGAACTTGAAGTAACGGGCACCGGATCCCTGCGTGCGCTCGAAGCCGACGAGTCGGCAATGCCCGAGCCGCAAGCGATTCCGTCGAAGATCCAGGAACGGAAGTGGTGGATCGTGGGGTTGAGTCTGATGGCGCTGGCGATCGGATTCTTGAACCTGCTGCGAAAGCCATCGAGTGCGGCGTAATGGCGGTTCTCGAGGCAAAAAAAGTCTCGAAGTTCTTTGGTCACTTTCCGGCCTTGCGCGACCTCACCTTCGCTTTCAAAGCCGGGGACTGCATTGCCTTGCTCGGCCGCAATGGAGCCGGTAAGACCACGCTTCTGCATCTGATGGCTGGCCTGACTCGGCCCACTGACGGATCTCTCGAAATCGCGCGACGCGTGAGCTTGCTCGGGCATGGTATCGGCGTCTACGACGAGCTGAGTGCACGAGAGAATCTTCAGTTCTTCGCCAACCTGCTTCCGGTCAAGGTGGACGTGGAGGTATGGCTCGAAAAGGTGAATCTCCGCGAAGTTGCTGGGGCGCCTCTGCGGGAATACTCTCGCGGCATGCGCCAACGCCTGGCACTAGCCCGTACGTTCATGGGCGAGCCGGAACTTCTCCTCCTCGACGAGCCCTTCACTTCGCTCGACGACAAGGCCACGGCTCTGTTGCAATCGCTGCTAGCCGAGGCGCTGGCCCGGCAGGCCACGGTTGTCCTGTCGACACATCAAATCCCGGAAGCGATGGCGCATGCTTCGCGCATCCTATTCTTGGAACGCGGAAAGCTGCGTTACTTCGGTCCGTGTCCCGACGAAATGCTGGGAGACAGCACTTGGATTTATCGCACCTATGGGGCGGTGAGCTGATGCTGCGCATGTCCTGGACGATCTTCCTCAAAGATGTGCGGATGGAGTTCCGCGGCAAGGAGGCGCTCAACGCCTCGCTCGCCTTCGCTCTCGTGGTTTTGATCCTATTCAGCTTCGCCTTCGATCCCACCAGTGAACAAATTCGCGAAATCACGGGCGGCCTCTTGTGGATCTTGTTTGCCTTCTCTGGTGTGCTGCTGGTGAATCGCAGCTTTGTGCGTGAGCAGAGCAACGATTGCCTCGACGTCTTGTTGGTGAGCAAGGTGCCGGCCTCATCGCTTTTGCTCGGCAAGACGATGGCAAACCTGGTGTTTATTCTTCTGGTGGAGGCCGTCTGCCTGCCGGTGTTCAGTGTGCTCTACAACATCAGCATGTTTCAGTTGCCCCTCTGGCTGCTGGGCGTTTGCCTGCTGGCTTCGTGGGCGATCGCGATTCTCGGTACAGCCTTTGCTGCGATGACAGTGAATCTGCGTTTGCGCGAGCTGATGTTGCCCGTGATGCTTTACCCCATGATCATCCCAGCCCTTGCCGCGGCCATGTACCTCACCAACAACATCGCTGCCGGTAAGGTGCCTGTGGGCGACGACCTGATCTGGGTGCGTTTATTGGTTGGCTTCAACGTCATCTTCACTACTCTTTCGCTCGGTTTGATTGATACGATCCTAGTAGACTAAAGGTGGTTTTCTTATGTTCGACAAGATCCTGTTCGGTGTGGGCGCAGCTAGCGGACTCTATTTGGTTCGCAACCTCTACACGATGCTGATGGTGCTCCCAGACGAAGCGGCGCAAGGCATGATCTATCGCATCATGTTCTTTCACATTCCCAGCTGGTGGACGTGCTTTATCTGCTTCTTCATCGCCGGGGCAGCCAGCGGCTACTCGATCGCGAAAAAGAACTTCCGGGCCGACTCGCTCGCCGTGGCCGCCACCGAGGTTGGGCTCGCCTTCACCTTCGTGGGCCTTGCCACCGGCATGATCTGGGCCAAAATCATTTGGGGTATCTGGTGGACCTGGGACGCCCGTCTCACCTGGGCCTTCATCACCGCGCTGACCTATGCGGCTTATCTGATGATGCGCAACATGATTCCCGACCCGAACGAGCGTATGCGCGTCAGTGGTGCCCTCAATGTGTTTTCCTTTGCCAGCGTCGTCATCTGCTACAAAGCCATCGACTGGTGGCGCACGCAGCACCCAGGCGCGGTGATGAGCTTCCGCACCGGTGGAGGCAACATTGACCCCGCCATGGAAGGGATGACCTATCAAAACCTGTTCGCTTTTTTGATGCTGTGTCTGGTGCTTGTCACCGTCCGGCTGCGGCAAGAGGAATCGTTGCGAACTCTCGAAGGTATGCGCCGCCTGGCCTTTACCCGTCAACGGATAGCTGTGTTAGGTTAAAGACGCGCTTTTTGAAATACTCATGGACCAAAGAAATTTCACTTACATGTTTTATGGTTTTGCGGCGGCCTGGCTGATTCTGGCCCTCTACGTCGTAAGCCTCGTCTCCCGCGGTCGCAAGCTGGCCGACCAATTGGAAACACTGAAGCGCACACTATCGCAAGAGAAAGGCTAAGTTACCATGAAGCGTCGCGACCTGATGAAACTTGCCCTGGCGTCGTATGTGCCCGCCGAGGCTCTGGCCTGGCAGGCCCGCATGGGAATGCCAAGTCCCAAGATCAAAGATGTACAGGTGATCGCCACCGCCCCCGCTGGTTTGAGACTGGTGGTTGTTAAGATCCTGACCGACCAGGATGGCCTCTACGGCTACGGCTGCGGAACCTACACGCAACGTGCAGACCTGGTGGTGGAAGCGGTTAACCGCTATCTCAAGCCGTTTCTAATTGGCAAGCCAGCCGACCGCATCGACGATATCTGGCAGGCCAATTACAACTCAAGCTACTGGCGCAATTCCCCAGTGTTGAACAACGCCATCTCCGGCGTCGACCAGGCCCTCTGGGACATCAAGGGCCGTCAGGCCGGAATGCCTGTCTATCAACTACTAGGCGGCAAGGTGCGCGAGGCGGTCGACACTTACCGTCATGCTTCTGGCAGCGAAATCTCCGAATGCGTCGACATGGCGAAGAAACTGGTCAGCGAAGGCCAGCGCCACGTGCGCGTTCAGGTCGGGACCCCCGGTCAGGCCGCTTATGGTGCCGGAGCTGGCAGCGGTAACCGCGGCGCGACCTCGCTTGCCAATGGGCCCTACTACGAGCCAGCCCCCTACATCCGGCGCACGATCCAATTGTTTGAGGCCGTCCGCAAGGAACTCGGCCCTGAGATTGAGATCCTCCACGATACCCACGAGCGCATCCACCCCACGCAAGCCTTGCAGATGGGCAAGGACATCGAGCAGTTCCGGCTCTTCTTCTGGGAAGACCCAGTCAGCCCCGAGGATGTCGCCTGGTTCCGCCGCATCCGGCAGCACACCACGACTCCGCTCGCCATGGGCGAGCTCTTCACCCATCCCCTCGAGTGGATGGACCTCGTCAGTGAGTGCTTGATCGATTTCATTCGCGTACACATCTCGATGATTGGCGGCCTGACGCCGGCAAGAAAGCTCGCCACCCTGTGCGAGGCCTTCAACGTGCGCACAGCCTGGCACGGGCCTGGTGACGTTTCGCCCATCGGTCACGCCGCCAATGCCACGCTCGATTTGACAATCCCGAACTTCGGCATTCAGGAACACTCCTCCTTTAACGAGAGAGTTCGCGAAGTTTTCACCGGCGTGCCTGAGTTGCGCAACGGCTACATCTACGTCAACGAAGCTCCCGGCTGGGGCATCGAGATCGACGAGAAGGCTGCGGCTAAGTATCCCTTCGGCTTCGGTGAGGGCGGCGAAAAGAAATCCCTCAATGGCGGCTGGGGCGAAGTGCGCCGCCGTGATGGCACAATCATCAAGCAGTGAACCTTTTCGATTCCATCTTGAATTTCCCCCATCTGGGGGAGGCATTGGGCGCCACAGCGTTGTTTGTGGCGCTTTTGCTTTTGACCGGCTGGCTCGAGAACAAAGCTGCCTACTAGATTGAAGTTCGGCGCAGGGTCAAGAAGGAAGGTTTAGCCCAGAAGGCAGAGCAGATTGTCAACATGGAGCGCCTGGCCGCGCGTCTTTGCAATGCAATCGCATTGCTGCGTTGGGGCCTCCTCCTCATTGTTTTCATTCGTTACGTCTCCTATGTTCTCGAGCTTTATCAGGAGACCGCTAGCGCGGGCCACTGGATCGTCAACGTCGTACTCGCGCCCTTCAAGAAAATCTTCTGACCTGACGCCCTAAAATCGTACCAGCGGAAATCATAGGATCTTTCAAGAGGAAAGGAGAGATCAATGAAGAAGAAGCGGTACAGCAATGAAGAGATCGCGCGGATCCTGGAAGCTGGGGCGAGCACGAACAAG
>VFZU01000117.1 GCA_016870995.1 Acidobacteriota bacterium | reverse complement strand
TCGATGAACTCTTCTCTTTGCTCGATCACACAAGTCTCTTTCCAGGCCATCGGGTGCTTCCCCCTCCAGCCAAAAGTGTTACCTATGTGCCCGGTTTATTCCGTTACCCATGTGCCCGGTTCGGACCCATTGCCTATTAGCAATGCAAAAATAACCGCTGCTTCATGTTCGATTGCGATTGCCCATTCATTTGACTCAGCATACTTAACAACTGATGGTGGATCGCACTGGGCTCAGATTCGACTCCCAGTTCACGTATCCACGCAAGGAATTGTTGACTTGAAGTTCTGCGGGAAGTCCATCATTTTGTCTGCAGCAATATGGGCGTCTGCGACTAATACTCCTAGCCAAGATTATCCATATCAGATCTATCAAGATGGAAAAGTACTGCAATCTGAGATTCATATTAGCCAAGATCATGGGAGGAGCTGAAAAAGTGCTGTGTTTTCTTACGGATCGCCTGCGTTGGGAGGACTTAAAGTTGAGATGTCAGGCCAACGGGATGTCTTTTTAGTTGGAGAAAACGCTCTGTACTCTCTGGATACTGTAGGATTTAGAGTCTCAAAAGGCCATTCTTTGGCTCAATGTGAAGATAAAGTAGGTCCTTTTGAAGCGCCGATTCTCAATCCAGATATTCTGGCTTGCTCAAATACTGGTAATTGCTATATCTCGGATATCTATGGTCAATTGTTCCGTAGAAGCGCACGGAGGAATGGATGGTGTTTCAAGGAGCGCCTTTTAGGGCACTTAGATGGGCCAGTCACGCTAAAGCAACTTATTACTTGGCGTGACAGGTTAGTGCCGTTAGACAGAGGTGGCGATCTCTGGATACGGAATTTCAAAGCGAGCGCTTGGATTCAGCTGCATAGCGCAAAGGCCCTTAGGTTGTTTTCAATTCGCGATACCCTTTTCGCGGTTTCTGATATTGGAGTGTTTCGGTTCGAGGGTGAGTGAATTGTGAATTGAATGAAGTTGATACTGATTGACCTTCCCCGGTGTTCCGCTCATTTGAAAATTCGAAGCTGGCGTGGCGGGGATCAGGATGCGGGGAGGGGGTCGAGTTCCAACTGGTGCCAGCCGGTGGGGAGGGTGACGGTTATCTTTTCGACGCCAGGGACGGTGGGGACGGGCGTCGCTTGGAATTCGCCGAGGATTCTTGTTCCGAGGCGGAGGCGGAAGCGTTGGTTGGCGGAGCCCGTTAGATAGAGCTTGACCGTGTCGCCTTCGCGGGCATGGGGGTTGTTGGTCAAGGGACGGGATTGCGGGTCGCGGAATAAGACTGGGGCCGAGCGGAGGAGTTCGATTTCTCTGGTGGCTTCGCCGTTCGGAGTCTTGATTCGCAGCGTGGCTCGGCCGGGGGAGCGGTTGGGGAGACGTAGATTCAGCTGGGTGCCGGAGGTTCCGAGGATCTGGAGCGATTCGCCGTCGAGGTCGACGCTGAGGTCGTTCGGCGAAGCGCAGAGGTGATGCCCGAAGAGGCTCAGCAGGCCGCCGGGGGCGAGGCGGGGCTGGAAGTTGGCCGAGTTCACCGCCGATTTCAGCGTGGGGGGCGGGGCGAGTTCGAACTGGTCGAGGATTTCGCCTTCGAGGCCGATGGCTTCGATGCGCATGCGCCAGGTGTCGATGCTGGCGCGGAGATAGTGGTGCCAGGTGCCCGATTTGATCAGATTCGGATGGGCTCCCGGGGGGTAGAGGCCGCCGCCGCCGCCGCCGGAGATTACGTAGGTCGTTTGCCGGGATGCCAGGCGCTGGTAGCTGTGCTCATGGCCGTTGATGACCAGGGGGATTTCTGCCGCTTCGAGGCGCGGGGCCAGGCGCTCGGCCGCGAGGCGACAGCTCACGTTGTTGGCATGGTAGCCGGCCGTGTAGGGAGGATGGTGGAAGTAGGCAATGCGCCAGAAGGCACGGCTCTGGGCCAGACGCGTGTCGAGCCAGGAGAGCATCGAGGTTCCCTCAGAGAGCGAATCGTTTGAATCGAGGGAAATGAATTCGACGCCCTGGGAGTCGAAGTTGTAGTAGCGGCCCTGGTCCTTGGCCGGGATGCCAGGCGTGTGGGGCAGGGCATGCCAGCGACGGTAAGGGAGGAGATCGTCCTCGTAGTCGTGGTTGCCGGGGCAGGGGTAGAAGGAGGTGCGGCTCATCAGGCCGCGGTAGGTTTTGAAATAGAAGTTTTCAAGGCCTTCGTCGGTGGCGAGAGGATAGGCGATGTCGCCGGTGTGGAGGACGAGGGCGGCGGATTCGGCTTCCATCAGGCGGGCCAATTGGAGCTGCTCTTCACTGCCGGTGCCGCTGTCGCCGAAGACCAGAAAGCGGAGCTGGCCGGGAGTGGATTCGGGCATGCGGAGCTTACCGGTGATGGGGCCGAGCGAGTAGGAGACTTCGGTGGCGGCGGGAAGGCCTTCGAGCCTCGTTTTGTATAAGAAGCGGCCATCCGGGAGGGGCGTGGCGGTGATGCTAGTGATCGTTGGGGAAGCGCCTGGGACGGCCCAGGTGGCCCATTGAGGTTGGCTGCCGAGCGCATTAGGCGATGCCGGATCGCTAGTCCAAACGAGGGTGGCCCGGTCGGGCTGAACATCCTGCAGCCAGGGTTGTAAGGGCGATGAAACCGCAGCCGCGGCGAATCTTGCCGCAAGGCCAGACAGGACGAGTTGTCGCCGGGTGAGCATCATGCCCACCCCTAGATTATTCCATAGGGATTCGCCTTCGCAAGCCCTAGGGGAAACTTACATTTTTATTCGATTCCGGTACAGAAGTACCACGGATTCAGAATGATTCCATCCGAACGCCTTCCCGCTGGAGCATCAGGCGCAGGAGGCGCAGGCGCTCGACGATGAAGTATTGCAAGGAGGCGGCGGATTCTTGAAATTCCGCGTTGGAGGTGCGTTTGACCGGGTCGGTGGTGCCGTAGGGCCGGATCATACGGTAGGTGTCGGCGGCGAGGCGGGAAAGCCAGCGGTTGTCGGATTCCGCGAGTCGAACCAGGTCGGCGATGGCATTGAGGAATTTTGCGCGGTACTCGGGTACGTCGGTGAGTTTTCTGGCGAGTTCATTGTGCGGGATGTTGTGCCAGATGTCTCGCTCGTAGTCGGACATGGTTGTGTCGCGATCCCAGGTAATGAACTGAAGTTTCTTGTCGGAGGGGCGGCGGTAGACATAGAAGTTGTTGGTTCCGACTTCGCCGCAGAAGCCATCGGTTTCGGCGAGGAAAACTTCGAGGGCGAGGTAGCGGATGAAGTTGTCGATGTCGAATTGGTTGCCGAGGTTGGCGGTGAAGTTGTCCGAATTGGATTTGGCGAGCGAATCGACCAGGTTGCGCCAGACGCTGACCGAGGCGGAGCTGGAATTGGTTTTCAGCTCAAAGGGTTCTTGTACATAAGCGGAATCGTCGGTGCCGCGGGGGTGCCAGTTCCAATGGTCGATCCAGGAGTATTCGTAGAGATCCCCGTTGTCGGCACCGTTGGCGGAACCGAAGGTCCTTGTGAGGAAAGCCTTGTCGATGTTCTCCATGGCGAGGTGTAAGCCGTAATCCTGGCCGTTGACGAAGAGATGAATGTAGGCTTCGCGGGGGGCCAGGAGCCCTGCGCGGCGGAAGAGAGCCATCGAGAGGTACTCACGCATCATGGGCGGGTCCTGCTCGAGATTCTCGACTGCGATGGCCCTCAAGTTTTGAAACCGTTGGCTGCTGACGTAGCGGTTGAAATCGATGCGAAGGGCGGGCTTGATGGCGGAACGGGTGCCGCCGCCGCGGCTGCGAATGCCAATGTTTGCAACGCGCTGGCCGCGCCACTCGAAGGTGGCGCGATAGTAGGTGTTTTCGAGGTAATTGGCGCGCAGCTTGGCCCAGTCTTCCGGGTCGAGCGTGATGCGGACCTCTTCGACACCGGTGCGGTTTAGCAGTTCGTCCTGAGGATTTTGCGCAGCCGCGAGCAGGCAGAAAAATAGCAATCCAATGATGTTCCGACGCATGTTTGTCATATCGAGCACGAGAAATTGGAACTTGATTCGGGCTTTTCTGTGGATCTGCGGGATTCGGTACTTAGACGCCTGAGTGTTAAAGGGGTGGGTTCTAAGGTGGAATAAGTAAAAGTGACTAATGGGAAAGCGTTAGAAACCGCAGAGTGGCGTCACTTGACCCGGGTGAAGGCGGAGAGGAAAGAGACAACGAGGATGTGGTTGTGTTCGCGGGTGATGCCGTTGCGAAGCAGGGTGTTCTGGTACATGTAGCCGGTTTCGAGGCGGCCGATGGGGCCGAAGCGGCGGCCGACGGAGATGTAGGCGCGGTTTTGATCGTAGACTGAGGCGCCCTTGTTGGGGCCGAAGCCGAGGAAGATCTCGTTCTGGAGGCCAACGAAGTACTTGCCGGTGGCAGGGACTTCGGTGCGGTAGAAGTAGCGGATGCGGTTCTGGTAGCGGTGGCCGGTGGGGATCGAGATCCAGCGCTGCTCGAGGCGGAGACGGTGGCTCATGTTGAGATTGAGCACCTTGGGGGTGTACTGGATTTGTTGCCAGGAGCGGTGTTCGGGCGTGACGGTGTTTTTCGATTCCGTGCGTACGTAGAGGTAGCCCTGGGTGAGGAAGAGATTGGGGCGGATGTAGTAGTTGAGGCCGGGGCGGAGGAGGAGTTGGCCCCAATCCTGAGTGAGGTCGTGGCGGTATTGGCCGTCGAAATGAACGCCCCAGTGTTTGGTGAGGCGGTGGTCTCCAAAGTAGGAGGACCAGAAGCGGGGGTTGATTTCCGCTGCCAGCGGGGTGGCCAGCAGCAGAATCAGAAGGGGCAGCATCAATTGGAGAGCTTGCGGGTGAGTTCGACGAAGGTGCGCATGGCGATGCCGGTGGGGCCTTTCGAGAGGAATGGTTTGTTGTCGTCGATCCAGGCGGTGCCGGCGATGTCGAGGTGGACCCAAGGGGTGTCCTCGACCCATTCCTGGAGGAAGAGGGCGGCGGTGATGGAGCCTGCGCCGCGGCTGCCGATGTTGGGCATGTCGGCGAAGGCGCTCTTGAGGAGGTCTTTGTAATCGTCGTCCATGGGCATGGCCCACATCTTCTCGCCTGCTGTTGCGGCGGCGGCAAGGAGTTGCTGCTGCCAATCGTTGTTGTTCGAGAAGGCTCCGACGTTGACCGCGCCGAGGGCGATCGAGATGGCGCCGGTGAGCGTGGCGGCGTCGACCATGCGGTTGATGCCGAGGCGCTTGGCGTAGGTGATAGCGTCGATCAAGATGAGGCGGCCTTCGGCGTCGGTGTTGAGGATCTCGACGGTTTTGCCGGCCAGCGAAGTGACGATGTCACCGGGCTTGACGGCGTTGTGGCTGGGCATGTTCTCGACGGTGGGGACGAGAGCGGTGACCTCGACGTTGGGCTTGAGCTGGGCGATGGCCATCATGGCGCCGAGGACGGCTGCGCCGCCGGCCATGTCGTACTTCATCTTTTCCATGTTCTCGCTGGGCTTGATGGAGATGCCGCCGGTGTCGAAGGTGACGCCCTTGCCGATCAGGCCGAGGTGGATGCCTTCGACAGGCTGGTCGGGCTTGTAGCGGACGATGATGAGGGCTGGGGGTTCGATGCTGCCCTGAGCGACGGCGAGGAGGCTGCCCATGCCGAGCTGGCGCATGCGGTCTTCATCGAGGATTTCGCAATCGAGGCCCTGGGCTTCGGACATCTGTTTGGCTGCGGCGGCGAGCTTGAGCGGGGTGAGGAGGTTGCCGGGTTCGTTGACGAGGGTGCGGGTGAAGTTTTGGGCTTCGCCGATGACGGCACCGTTGCGGGATGCTTCGGCGAGGTCACTTGAGCCACCTTCGGCGATGAGAAGGAATGTGTCGAGGTGTTTCGAGTCCTTCTTGGTCTTGTGGACATCGGGTTCGTAGTCGCCAGCGACAGCGCCTTCGGTGAGGGCCTGGACGAGGGCGGCCGTCTGGAGAGTCTTGTCGACGATGAAGGCGAGGGTGGTGATCAATTTCGCCTTGAGCGAACGGACGGCAGCGCCGCCGAGCTTGCGGGCCACGACCGTATCGAGCTTTTCGGGCTTGCCCGCACCTAACAGAACGGCGCGTTCCGCGGCAATGCCGGCCGGGTTATGGAGGGTGGCCAGCTCAAAGGGCTTGCCGGTGAACTCGCCCGAGGTGTAGAGCTTGGCGGCCCATTGGTCGACGGCGGCGATGCCGGTGACGGGGGGAGCGCCTTCCGTTGCGGCGAAAACAAGGGCGCCGGAGGGGACCGTGGTGAGGCCCTGGAATTGAATGCTGGTGTTCATTGATACCTTCTTGCCTTCATGGCGGTGCGGGCTTCGGCTTCCTGCTCGCGAGTCTTTAGCGTTTCGCGTTTGTCATGGAGCTTCTTGCCTTTGGCGAGGGCGATTTCGCACTTGATGCGGCCCTCTTTGAGATACATCTTGAGTGGGATGAGGGCGAGACCTTTCTCCCGGGTTTTGCCGTGGAGCTTCATGATTTCGCGCTTGTGGAGGAGCAGCTTGCGGGCGTGGACGGGTCGGTGGTTCTCGATATTGCCGTGGCTGTACTCAGAGATATGGACGTTTTCAAGCCAGGCTTCGCCGGCACGGACTTCGGCCCAGCCGTCCTTGAGCTGGACTTTGCCGTTGCGGGCGGCCTTGACTTCGGTTCCGGTCAGGACCAGGCCAGCCTCGAGGGTTTCGAGGACAAAGTACTCATGACGGGCTTGCCGGTTGTCGGCGATGGTCTTGTTGCCTTCGTTTTCCCGCTTCATTGCACGATTTTGGGCCCCTGGGCGTCAAAGTTTACAGTAGCTCTCTGACCGGGAGAGCTCAGAATTTTAAGTTTAACACGAGAAATCGAATAAGATGCCTTTTTACAAAGGTTTAGCCAGATTAAACAGTATCGCGCTCGCCGTCGTTTTGACGTTGCAAACCGTAGTTGTGCCGCAGCCGGCGGAGGCGAAGAATCGCAAAAGCGAGAAATTATTGAAAGAAGCGCAACTGGCCGAGGCCAAGGGCGATTACGACCAGGCGCTGGCTCTCTATGAGCAGGCTTTGGGGATCGACCCGAGGGATACGGCTTACAAGTTGGGGCTGGACCGGGTTCGGTTTCAGGCAGCGCAGAAGATGGTGGACCGCGGGGAAAAGGTGCGGGCCGAAGGAAAGCTGGAAGAGGCTTTGGCCCTGTTTCAGAAAGCGTTTGCACTAGATCCGTCGAGCGCGATTGCCGAGCAGCGGATGCGGCAGACGTTTGAGATGATCAAGCGCGAAAAAAAAGAGGGTAAGGCGACCGAGCCGGAAGATCGCGGGATGAGTGCCGCGGACCGGGTGAGGCAGCAGAACGAGAAGAAGCTGGAAGGGCTGATGGATGCCCCGGTGCTGAAGCCGATTCAGCGCGAGATTGTGAATTTGAAAATAAACAATCAACCGGCGAAGATTTTGTTTGAGACGCTGTCGAAGATGGCCGGAATCAATGTAATGTTCGACCCGGATTTTGTCAGCCAGAACCAGGGGAAGAACTATCCGGTGGATTTTCAGAACACGACGATTGAGGAGGCGCTCGACTACCTTTCGATTCTGACGAAGGCTTACTGGAAGCCGATCTCGTCAAATGCGATCTATGTGACGCTCGATAACCCGCAGAAGCGGCGCGATTACGAAGACTACATTGTGAAGGTGTTCTATCTGCAGCACGCGCTAGAGCCGCAGGAATTGCAGGAAATCGCCAATGCGATTCGTGTGGTGGGGGAATGCCGCAAGGTGGTGCCGTATGCGGCGCAGATGGCGGTGATGGTGCGATGCACGTCGGATCAAGTGGCGCTGGTGCAGAAGATCATCAACGACATGGACAAGCCGCGGTCGGAGATCATGCTGGATGTCTATATCCTTGAGGCGAACCGGACGCGGACGCGGTCTTTGGCCGCGACGATGGTGAATGCGGGTAAGGGTGGGCTGGCTCAGTCGATTAACTATCGGGGGACGCTGGGTGGAGTTTCTGGTGGATCTGGCGGGTCTGGGGGGGCGACTTCGACAACGGTGCCGCTGGGGGATTTGAATCAGCTATCGGCAAATGATTTTTCGGTGAATTTGCCGTCTGGATTCTTGCAGGCATTGCTCGATGACCGGCAGACGAGGGTTGTGCAGAACCCGCAGGTGAGGACCGTCGATAACAAGAAGGCGACGTTGCGCATCGGTGACCGCTATCCGTATGCGACGGGTAGCTTCAATGTGGGAACGGGCGTGGGCGGCGGCAGCCCGATCGCTTCCACGCAATTCCAGTTTGCGGAAGTGGGTGTCAATATCGATATCACGCCGAAGATTCATGGCAACGAAGAGATCTCGCTGCGTGTGGAAGTGGAAGTTTCAAATATTCGCGATCAGGTGGATATCGGTGGCGTGAGGCAGCCCGTCATTGGCCAAAGAAAGATTGGCGAGGATATTCGCATTCGTGAGGGCGAAGTGAACGTGATGGGCGGATTGAAGGCGAGTAGCCGTTCGCGGAATCTGAGCGGTCTCCCGTGGCTGGTGACGCTACCTGGCTTGGGGTGGTTGTTTGGGACCGATGGAGATGATCGGAGTGATAGCGAGTTGCTGGTGGTGCTGGTGCCGCACCTGGTGCGTGCGCCGGAGTTGACGGATTTGAATTTGCGAGGGATATCGACAGGTACGGATCAACAGGTGCGCGTGTCGTTTCAGGCGAGGGATGAGAAGCCTCCATCTGCTGCTGTGGCTACGCCGGCGCCGACGGCAGCAATGCCGACTGCAATCGTGCCGGCTACAACTGTGCCGCAGGGATCGATCCCAATCTCCGCTCCGCCTGCGCCGACGCCACCGCCCGGTGTGCCGATGCCCGGCGTGCTGCCCAGGGCCATTACATTCCCAACGCAGCCTGTTGCCAAGAACAAGCTTTCACTGACTCCAAAGCCAGGACCGCACTACCTGAGTGCGCCCGTTGAGGTGACGGTAAACCTCGAGTCGGCAGAAGATGTCTCGAAAGCTCCACTCAAGATCGACTACGACAAACAGATGCTGAAGCTGATCAGTGTGACGCCTGGTGGTTTGATGGGGTCTGATGGTCAGCGTGAGAATTTGACGATGGATCTCGGTCAAGGCGATGTGAATGTGACCCGATCGGCGGGAGCCCCTGGGGTGAGCGGCACCGGCGCACTGGTGCGCCTAACGTTTTTAAGTTTGGCAAAAGGCGAGGCCTCGATTCGTGTGGCCGGGGCGCGTTTGTTGAATTCGAAGAACGAGCCGATGGCGAGCGATGCCTTGCCTGAAGTGACAGTGAAGATCGAATAGAGGACGCCATGATCGCTGTAGCCGAAAGACGCCGTCGCTCGCAGAAGGGCATCACGCTCGTGGAGTTGGTGGTTGCGTTTACGATTTTGATCACACTGAGCGCAATGGCTTTGCCGATGGCGCGCTATAAGGTTCGGCGCGAAAAAGAACGCGATTTGCGCTATGCGCTCAAGGAGATCCGTACGGCCATCGATAAATACAAGGACATGGCCGAGCAGCAGCAACTGGGCCAGACCAAGCTGGGGACGGAGAACTACCCGGAGACGCTTGAGGTTCTAGTTGAGGGCGTGAAGGTGCCGGGGCCGCAGGACAAAAAAATCCGTTTTTTGCGCAGGATGCCGCGGGATCCCTTTACCGGGTCGACGGAATGGGGCAAGCGCAGCGTTCAGGACGATCCGAAGAGTATGAGTTGGGGCGGGCAAAACGTGTTTGATGTGTATTCGAAAACGATGGAGAAAGCTCCCGATGGAACGAATTACTCGGACTGGGAATAAGCTTCGCCGCGGCTTCACGATCGTCGAGATGATCATCGTCATGACGATCATTTCGATCATTCTGTCGCTGGCGATTCCGATCTACCAGAAGTCGTTGATCCGGGCTCGGGAGAGCGTGCTCAAGAACAATTTGTTCACCATGCGCACGGTGATTGACGAATACACTTACGATAAGCAGAAAGCGCCACAGGACTTGCGGGATCTGGTGGATGCGGGGTATCTGCGATCGATTCCGGTAGACCCGATGACGGGACGGGCCGATACCTGGCGCGTGGTGATGGAAGATGCGATGGCGAGTGTCAATCAGACCGAGCCAGGGATCTATGACGTGAAGTCGGGTTCGGATCAGAAGAGTCTTGAGGGCACGCCGTATGGTGAATGGTAGCCTAAGAGTTTTATGTCTATTGCACAATCTGACATTGGCCTGATTGGCCTTGCTGTGATGGGCCAGAATCTGGCCTTGAATATTGCCGACCACGGCTTCCGCATTTCGGTGTACAACCGCACGACGGCGACGATGGAGAAGTTTGTTGCCGAGAATCCGAATACGCCTGGGGGTCTGGTGGGCGAGGCGACGCTCGAAGGCTTTGTGAAGTCACTGAAGCGGCCCCGCAAGATGATCATTCTCGTGAAGGCCGGTGCGGGTACGGATGCGGTGATCGATTCTCTGGTGCCGTTGCTTGAAGAGGGCGACATCATCATCGACGGCGGCAATGCGCTGTGGACCGATACGATTCGGCGTGAGAATGCTTTGAAGGCCAAGGGATTGCGCTTTGTTGGCTCTGGTGTGTCGGGCGGGGAAGAGGGTGCTCGGTTCGGCCCTTCGCTGATGCCGGGTGGAGACCGGGCGGCGTTTGAAGAGATCCGGCCGATCTGGGAAGCCGTCGCCGCGAAGGTGGACGATCAGACGGGCAAGCCGCTTGAAGGCGCGGCGCCGGGCAAGCCGATTGTGGGTGGTGTGCCTTGCACCACTTACATTGGACCGAACGGGGCAGGGCACTACGTGAAGATGGTTCACAACGGCATCGAGTATGGCGACATGCAGATGATCTGCGAAGCCTATGACCTGATGAAGAATCTGTTGGGGATGTCGGCAGCGGATTGTGCGGCAGTGTTCAAGAAGTGGAATACGGGCGTACTCGACAGCTTCCTGATCGAAATTACGGCGGATATCCTGGCGCAAAAAGACCCGGTAATCGGCAAGGCGTTTGTCGATATCGTGCTCGATACGGCGGGGCAAAAGGGCACTGGCAAATGGACGAGCGTCAATGCTCTCGATATGGGTACGCCCGCGCCGACGGTGGCCGAGGCGGTGTTTGCCCGGTACCTGAGCGCAGTCAAAGAAGAGCGAGTGAATGCTTCGAAGACCCTGAGCGGGCCTGTGGCCAAGTTTGAGGGCGATCGCGAGGCGATGATTGAAGCCATTCACGACGCGCTGTATTGTTCAAAGATTTGCGCCTATGCTCAGGGCTTCCAGCTGATGCGGGCGGCGCAGGTCGAGTACAAGTGGCAGTTGCCGTTTGCGGACATCGCGAGGATTTTCCGCGGTGGCTGCATCATTCGGGCGCGATTCCTGCAGAAAATTACCGAGGCGTATCTGCGCAATGGCGAACTTGTGAATCTGTTGATGGATCCGTTCTTTACGAGCGAAGTGGAACGGTGCCAGGGCAATTGGCGCAAGGTGGTGGCTGCGGCTGCGACCAACGGCATTCCAGCGCCGACGTTCTTCTCCGCTTTGAGTTACTTTGATGCGTATCGCAGTGCGACGCTGCCGGCGAATCTGCTGCAGGCGCAACGCGATTATTTCGGAGCGCATACGTACGAACGTACTGATACCGCGCGTGGTAAGTTCTTCCATCTCGACTGGCCGGAGCCTTCGCGCCCCCAAATCGAGGTTTAGAACTCAGGGATTGTGTGTATAGCGCTACGCGGCGCAGTTCGTCATACTAAGTGGTAATCCTGTGACGATTAAGCAATGGAAAACGATTGAGCCGATCATTCTCGAGGCATTCAAAGTGCCCGCGAGATCTCGCATTGTCTTTCTTGAAGACCAGCTGGGCAAGGACAAAGAGCTTCTGGCCTATGCACACAGGATCCTGCGACTTGTCGACCGGCCCGGAGAGAACGATCAGATCGATGATGTGATCTCCGGGTGGCGCATTTTGTTACCCATCGGCAGCGATGGTTTGGGTATGGATTATCTGGCCGAGCGGGCAGATGGTTCGATGGAAGCTCTTGTGAATCTGAAGGTGGCGCGGGTGCTGCTGGAGGATGCGGCGCTGCAACAGCAATTTGTGCAGGAAATGCGTATCCTGACAATGCTTTACGACGCAAACATTGGCCGGGTGCTGGATATGGGCTGGGTGAGCGAAAGTCGCCCGTTTGTGGTGAGCGAGTTCGAAGGCGGCTTACCCATCACTGAAGTTGCCCTGAAAATGGACCTTCGTGAAAACCTTACGGCGTTCCTAAGGTTACTTACTGCAATGGGCTATGCGCACCAGCGCAAGATTCTGCATGGGGACTTGAAACCGTCTAACGTGTTGTTGTCGATGGAGCGTGTACCACGGTTGATGGACTTTGGCTTGGCGCGGGTGTTTGCCAAGGGTGGGGATGCCATTGCGACCCAAACGCAGATTGCAGCCGAGAGCCTCGCCTATTATTCACCGGAGCAGATTCGCGGCAAGGAATTGACCGAGGCGTCGGATGTGTATTCCCTTGGTGTCATTCTGTATGAGATGTTGTCGGGCAAGCCTCCGTATGGCAGCCCGAAGGACACCATCATGGAGAGAGGCCGCGCGATTTGCGAGGCGATTCCGCCGAAGATCGAGGGTGTCGACGAGGATGTGAACTACATTGTCGCCAAGGCGATTGAGAAGAATCTCGAGGGCAGGTACCCGACGACGATCATTTTTGGGCGGGACATTGAGGCGTATCTGGAGGGGCGTGGGGTGATGCCTCGTCGGGAGGCGATGACGGAGTTCATTCTGCGTTCTCTGAAGCAGAACTGGGTGACGGCGGCGTTGGTGGTGGCTGTATTGGCGGTGGGTGTGTTTGCGGTGTTCCAAAGGTCGAAGTCGAACGACAAAGCAGCGCAAATTCAGAACATCACAAATTCCTTGTTTGCTGGTGGTGGCGGGAAGGGTGGAGGCAAGGGCGGGGAAAACATGTCGACGACCCAGAGTGCGAAGAAGTATCTGGACAACATGCTGGCAAAGAACGCAGGTAAGCCGGAAGTGGTGGGGGAGTTGGCTAAGGCATATTTGCGGCTGGCCGAGGTGGAATTGAAAGGGAGTGGCTTGCTCGCTGGGGATCGTGGGGCGGCGATTCAATCTGCGCGTAAAGCTTACGAGTTGACGATGCAACTCGCGAGTAGCGAGGGGACGACAGATATCGAGTTGCTTGAGTATGCGCGGTCGGCCAAGATGCTGTCGGAGTTGCTGAACGAAGCGCAGGATTACAAGGAAGCCATGAAAGTGGCGCAGGATTGGAAGAACAAACTATCCGCTTTTTCTTCAGCGAATCCACAGGTGAAGAAGGCGCTGGCGGCTGCCGATGCGACGTTGAGCGATTTGATGTTCCTGGCCGGGGATCAGCAGGCGTCGATGCCGTTTGCCCGATCTGCGATGCGGCAGTTTGGGTCGATCTTTGAGGCGGACAAGGGGAATGTCGACAAGGCGCGGGACTATGCGCAGTCTGCGAATAATGTGGGTGGCAAGGCGTTGCGAATGGGGATGTTTAGCGAGGCGCTGAGCATGTTCAAGACGGCGGAAACTACGTTGCGGCCGGCGGCCGAAAAGCCGGATAGCGAAGTGGGACCGTTGCTTGATCTTGCGAAGACTTTGAGTGGACTGGGCGAGACTTTGGAGAAATCGAAGCAGGGCGATCAAGCTCGCGCGAGTTACAAGGAAGCGCGGCAATTGCTCGAACAGGCGAACAAGAAGGAGAAGGACAACGAGGATGCTGCCGAAGGGCTGGCGGACATTCTGGTGAAGACTTCGCGGATGAATCGTGAGGGTGGGGATTTGGGCGTGGCGACGGCGGACAACGACAGAGCGGTAGAACTGTTACGCAAGCTGGTGGGAAGGCCGGGGTCGAGATCGGATCTGCGGAAGCGGTTGGCGATTGCCTTAACGTTGAAGGGCGAACTGGCGCGAGTGGAGAAGAAGGGTCCGATTGCGCAGGAAGCTTTTGAAGAGGCGATCGGCATGTGGAATTCCTATGGGCGCATGGCTGGGTTGCGGCCTGAGGAAGAGATTGAGATTGACCGTCTGAAGACGATTGCCGGGCGGTAAGTTTGGTATCCTAGGACAGTTGGTGCTCCCCGGTCGTCTAATGGTAGGACAGCGGACTTTGACTCCGTCAATCGTGGTTCGAATCCATGCCGGGGAGCCAATTCTCCTTTTCGCCCCTCGAACCCTCTGACCTGGCGCCCTAAAATCGTACCAGCGGAAATCATAGGATCTTTCAAGAGGAAAGGAGAGATCAATGAAGAAGAAGCGGTACAGCAATGAAGAGATCGCGCGGATCCTGGAAGCTGGGGCGAGCACGAACAAG
>VFZU01000116.1 GCA_016870995.1 Acidobacteriota bacterium | reverse complement strand
CTCACGTAGCTGATCAGCGATGCCTGGTTCTGGTCGTTTCCGCGCATACAACATAGATGCTCGAAAATGCTCCCGCGTCACAGGTGCCGCTGGGAGTTTTTCAACAAGTTCCTAAAGACAGAAATAGCACTCAAGCCGTGGGTCACCAGGGAGAAGAAGTTCATCCGAGACTTTCCAGATAATCTTGTTCCTCGTGCGATTGGATAGGTTCTAAAAGGTAAGCGGGAACAAAACACGGTTGCCGCGTAGTGATTCCAGAGTTCTGAGTGTGCAGTTAAAACCGGCAAGTAACCGGGCGGCAAGATACTGAAATTGCCCACACGAACACCAATTCCGGTGAGCAAGAGATGAAGGTATCGGTAGCAGTGGTAGAACAATCGAAACCAAAAACCTTCCGAGCGCTTCCTTCTTTCGGCAAAGATAGCGACTTTTCTTTTCTCGCCTTAATATTCTTTCACCAGCGACAGCACACCTTCTGGCGTATCTTCTCCATCCGAGTCCATCACCAACACACCGTCGGCTTCCAAATTTGTCTGAAGATACGTAAGCCCAATTGCAATTGCTCTTTGATGGCTCAAGTTTCGCCTCAGCCGCACGGTACGAATCTCTTTGACAGCGCTTAGGCTATCGGGAAATGCAAAATCCCGCCAACTCAGAATCGACCCGTCGTCGACACAGACAGCAGTAGCTGAGACGTTGGAACCTCGAAGTTTTTCATCGATCAATCCGATCAACTGAGAGGCAGAAGCCCAGTCATCTTTGACGGGCATTAGAATGGCAAGATTCAAACCCATTGAGGCAACTAGATCTTGTCCGTTCAATTGCTCGTCGAAGGTCGGCTGCATGGAGTTTGCTAATGATCAATCCTACACCATTCATTGCCTTCTAAGCCTTCAGGACTCGCCCACTTCCCCCTCATCCCAAGGAGCGAAAGCGGCTCCGCTCATCTCGCGCTAACTTCCCTTCATTAGAAAGCTGTGCTCAAAGCACGGGCGATTGCTCGACGATGACGGCCTTCTTGCCAGCCCAAGCGGCAGCGATTGCAGGCGAGACGCCAGTTGGCGTGCCACCAATCACCACCACATCATACTCTTGGGAAATTCCAGCCTGAGCGAGCAACATCATCGCCACTGCGGTGAAGAAACTCTTCAGAGTCATAGACACTCCAGTTGCAAATTCTCGATCGGACCTGCGTGTCTATCGCAACACAACTTCGCAATGTCTTACGGCTAGCCCATGCGCCCAAACTTAAACCGCTTTGGCTTGTCGTCGCTGGGGGGAACCGGAGTCCCGCGTCGCTGTCGCAGCCGCAACACAAGATTCATTACCAGCCCCTCCACCTCATCGCGAACTTCGCGATGCACACCCTGCACCTCGCCGACCGGGTCCCGCACCCGCCACGCCTCGGACGCAACACCGGCCACCTGATGCGGCAACGCCGCCCCGCTCATATTAACGATGAGTGCCGGCGTCGGCGTCATCGCCTCTTCAATCCCCTTCGGGAAATGCGCATCAAGCGAAATCCCCCGCTCCCCCATCACCGCCTTCGTATTCGGATCCACCAGCATTGCCGGGGACAAGCCCGCGCTCACCGGCTCGATCACATCATGCCCATAAGCCCGCGCAAAACCCTCCGCCATCTGCGAGCGGCACGAGTTCCCCACACAAACAAATAAGACTCTCTGCTTCATGACTCCACAAGCTCAATAAAGGCCCGGTGCACGCTCGTATCTTCCGTCAACTCGGGATGAAACGTAGCCGCCAGATGCCGGCCCTGACGCACCAGCACCGCATCCCCAAGATAACTCGCCAGCACCTCAACCTCAGCGCCCGTCCGCCGAATAATCGGAGCCCGAATGAACACAGCCTCAAGCGGACCAATCTTCGATTCAATCTCAACAATCCGCGAATCTACCTGGCGCCCATACGCATTTCGCTCGACGTCGATATCCATCAAGTCGAGAGACTTTTGCGCTGGCGACATTACGCCGCGCGCCATCAGAATCGCCCCCGCGCAAGTCCCAAAAACTGGCCGTGTCAAACCAAACTCGCGCATCGGCTCGAACATGCCGTAGTAGTCCATCAGGCGCAGCATCGTCGTCGACTCGCCGCCCGGAATCACCAGCGCATCCACCTCGCGCAAGGCATCCACCGTTCTCACTTCAAACTGCCGGGCACCAGCTCGCTCCAAGGCGAGCTGGTGCTTTTCAAAATCTCCCTGCAGCGCAAGTACTCCGTAAAGCTTGCCGTTACCAGCCACGGCCCGCCATCAACTCCTCTTCGCGAATCTGCCGCACGTCGATCCCGGGCATCCCGTCCGGCAGCTCTTCGCAAGCTTCGAGCACCTTGGCGGGGTCCTTGTAATTCAACGTCGCCTTCACGATCGCCTTGGCGAAATTCACCGGGTCGAGGCTCTTGTAGATGCCCGATCCCACAAACACCGTCTCGGCACCGAGCTGCATCATCAACGCCGCATCAGCCGGAGTGGCAATGCCACCCGCCGAGAAGTTCGGCACCGGCAGCTTGCCGTGCTTGGCACAATACTCAATCAGCTCAAACGGAGCCTGATGATTCTTCGCCGCCACCATCAACTCATCCGGACGCATCGTCGTCAACTGGCGCATCTCACGCATGATCGTACGCATGTGCCGCACAGCCTCAACCACATTGCCCGTGCCGGCTTCACCCTTGGTGCGAATCATCGCCGCACCCTCACCGATGCGCCGTAGCGCCTCGCCCAGGTTCCGGCAACCACAAACAAACGGCACCGTGAACGGATGCTTGTCGATGTGGTTCTCCTCATCGGCTGGCGTCAACACTTCGCTCTCATCGATAAAGTCGACGGCCAGCGCTTCAAGCACCTGCGCTTCCACAAAGTGCCCAATACGTGCCTTCGCCATTACCGGAATCGACACCGTGCGCTGAATTTCGCGAATGCACGAGATCGGCGACATGCGCGCCACGCCACCCTCTTTGCGGATGTCGCTCGGCACCTTGATCAACGCCATCACCGCAACGGCTCCCGCCTTCTCGGCAATCAAAGCCTGTTCTGCGTTGGTGACGTCCATAATCACGCCACCTTTCAACATTTCAGCCAGGCCAATCTTCTTGCGGAACGCTTCGTTCAAAATCATTTCTTTACTCCGGTTATTGAAAATCTAGACCATCGCCATTTCTGGCTGCGGGTCCTGGTATCGCGAGGCGATTCTCGCCTCATCCTCAAACAAAGGGCCAAGCCGCCTCAATCCTTCGACAATCCGCGAAGGACTCAGTCCGGCAAAACTCAATCGCAAACCCTCATTCATCGGCGTCGCTACGCTGAAGTAGCGCCCCGGCAAATAACTCACTCCCTCGCGCCGCGCCTTCTCAAGCACGGCCACGCTGTCACAACCCCGCGGCAACGTCACCCATAAATTCATTCCACCCTGCGGCCGCGTAAACACCGACCCAGCCGGCAACACCTGCTCAAGGGTGTCAATCGTCGTTTTCAATCGCAACCGCCCCGCCTCAAGCACTCTTCCCAGATGGGCTTCCAGCCGCCCACTTCGCGCAAACTCCAGGAGAATCGCCTGCGACAGTTGGTCGCTATGCAGATCCGTCCACTGCTTTGCCGTCGCCAGTTTTGCAATCAGCGCCTTCGGCCCGATTACCCATCCGACGCGCAACCCTGGAAACGCAATCTTCGAAAAACTCCGCAACAACAAACACCGGTCCCCCGCCCCCAGCGACCGAATTGTCGGCAAGACCTCCCCCTCGTAGCGCAGCTTCGAGTAGATATCCACCTCGACCAATAGCCGCCGCCCAGACTCAGCCAATTCCCGCCTCTCCGCCAGGCTCATCGTGTAGCCAGTCGGATTGCGAAAGCTCGGCGTCACAATCGTCGCCTCGATCCCGGCCTGGCTCGGATCCACTGTCAGGGCCCGCCCGAACGCATTCCGCACCCCGGGATAAATCGGCTCCTCGGCATACACAAATCCAGACGGCCCAATCAGCGCCTTGTGGATCAAATCGAGCGCCTGCTGGCACCCCGAAGTGATCAACAAGTCATCCCGCTCAGCATCAAACACACCCTCAGCCGCCGCCTCTTCCATCAAGTAATTCCGCAATGGCCCATAGCCAAGCGGCGAACCCAATTGCAGCACCGCTGCCGCCGACCGCCGCATCACCTCGCTGGTCACCTCGCGCACTTCATCCAAAGGAAACAATTCCTCAGCTGGCCGCGAAGTCGAAAACGAAATCTCCCTCGCTTCCGGCGCACTCACCGGATTCTGCACAAAACTTCCCCGCCCCACCTGCCCACTCACCAGCCCATCTTCTTCGAGCAGTGCATACGCCGCGCTCACCGTCGCCCGGTTCAAACCCAATTGCCCGGCTAGATCCCGCGTCGGCGGCAACCGGTCCCCATCCTTCAGCGACCCAGCCAATATGCTGTCCTTCAGCCCTTCATAGAGCTGCCGGTATAGAGGAATTTCGGATTGGCTGGTGATTTGAGGCAGTTGGATCATGCCAATAAACCCTAATGATAGTCCAATTAGGTGACATCTTGCAAGCCAATCCACTTCAGCCCAGCCACTTTCGCTGTCCTGAGCCAAACGAACCCGGCTCCCTCGCGTGGTAGGCATGACAAGAACACTCCTGACCCTCACCCTGGCTACGTCCTCCTTGTTCGCCACCGAAACCAAACCGGCTCAAATCCTGGCCGACTCGCCACATCCACAGCGGTACCGCTACGGAGTCGCGCGCGTTCCTGGCTCGGTAGTCCTCCAACTCGACATCGACGCCAACGGCAAGCTCCTTAACGTTAAGGTTTTAAAGGGCTCAGGCGCACTCGTCCCCAGCGCAGTCCGCATGGTCCACGACTACAAATTCGCCGCCGCTCAGGTAGACGGAAAGGCCGTCCCCGGCAAGCTCGAACTCGACTTCAACTTCCGCTTCGCTGGGAACTAACATCACATAAACCAGTGGCAAACTGGTTTATGTGAAGCCTCAAGCGAAGCGCAACATCACGCTGAGCCTGCCTGTCGACTTGATCCAGCAGCTCAAAATCCTGGCCGCTCAGCGCAACACCTCCATTTCCGGCCTCATCACTGAGCAGGCTCAACAAATCGTCCCTCCCGTTGACGACTCAACCAGTCTGCTGCGCGAGTTGATAGAGTCGGCTCCGAACAGTGGTTTCGGCGAGAAGATACCTTGGACCCGCGACGAAATCTACGACCGTCATGAGCGTTGAGTGTGTTGACACCAACATTCTCATTTATGTTTTCGACAGCGCCAGTCCAATCAAGCATAAAATCGCTGGCGAGCTCCTTACCTCGCTCAATCAGTCCAGCAAGGGGGCAATCAGCATTCAGGTGTTGACCGAGCTTTATTCAACCGCAACTCGCAAACTCCGCCATCCTATCGAGCGTTCCCAAAGCGCCCTCTCATTGTTTCGGAATTGGAGAATTCACTCCACCTCCCACGCTGATCTTCTGCTGGCCAGTCAACTTCAACAGCAACACCAAATCTCCTGGCGGGACGCCCTCATCGTCAACAGCGCCCAGCAACTCAACGCCTCCATCCTCTGGACCGAAGATCTGAATCACAATCAACACATCGGAAATCTTACAATCAGGAACCCTCTCCTAGACTGATTCCAGATGCTCCGCATCCTCATCCCCGGCGGCTCCGGCCAGGTGGGCACGATCCTCGCCCGCCGCTTTCACGCCCAAGGTCACGAGGTAACCGTCCTCTCTCGTTACCCGCAAAACATGCAGTGGCGTACGCTCCCGTGGGACGGTGAATCCGCTGGCGTGTGGGCCCACCTGCTCGACTCCACCGACATCGTCATCAACCTCGCTGGCCGCAGCGTCCATTGCCGCTACACCGAATCGAACAAGGCCCAAATCCTCCGCTCGCGCCTCGACTCCACCCGCATCCTCGGCCAGGCCATCGCCAGCGCAAGCAACCCGCCCCGCCTCTGGCTCAACGCTTCGACCGCCACGATCTACCGCCACTCAATCGACCAACCTCAAGACGACCTAACCGGCGAAATCGGCGATCCCGGAAGTTGGGGTTTCTCAATCGAAGTCGCCACCCAATGGGAGCAAGCCTTCAACGCGGCCCACACGCCCAACACCCGCAAGATCGCCCTCCGTTCCGCCATGACGATGAGCCCTGACCCTGGCGGCGTCTTCAGCGTTCTGTCTCGCTTGGTCAAGCTCGGCCTCGGCGGCACCAATGGGCCCGGCAAGCAATACGTATCCTGGGTCCACCATCGCGACTTCACGCGCGCCATCGACTTCCTCATTGAACACGAAGAGCTCTCCGGCCCCATCAACATCTCGTCTCCAAATCCGCTGCCCAACGCGGAATTCATGGCCGCCCTTCGCACCGCCTGGCAGCAATCCATCGGCCTCCCTGCCACAAAATGGATGCTCGAGATCGGCGCGTTCCTGATGCGCACCGAAACGGAACTCATCCTCAAGAGCCGCCGCGTCGTCCCAACACGCCTGCTCAACGCCGGATTCGAATTCCTCCACGCGGATTGGCCAACAGCCGCCCGCCAACTCGTCAACGACTCTCGCTAACCGCAAGCCGCGCATGCCGCGCACCCAACTCATCTTTACCCAATCGATAGTAAGCCCGGCTCAACAACCCATGCGCTTCCGCATTGCCAGGCTCAAGCCCCACAGCCCTCTCAAGTGCCTCAGCCGCCTCCTGCCACCGCTGCATGCCCGACAACACGCGCCCGTGTTGATACTGATAAGCCGCCACCTTCTGATACCGTTGCGGCGCACCAGCTAGCAAACGCATCACCTCTTCACGCCTTCCCTGCCGGTGCAAGAACGAAGCCAGCGCAAGCAGCGGATCCGGTTCCACCACAGGCAAATCCAACTTCAGGCGCGCCTCCAAAGCTTGTCGTAACACTCCTTCCGCCTCTGCACGCCCTAGCGCATCCATCGCCTGCCCCCGCGCCGTATCCAACTTCCAGGCCACTCCCCCTCGCGCCATCCCCAACGCCACCAGCGAATCCTCAAAACGGTTCAGCGCATACAACGCCCGGCCCCAGTAATAACAGGCATCCGGCTCACGCGCATCCATCCGGCACGCCTTTTCAAAGGGCCTGACCGCGCTGCGATAATCCCCCATCGCCGCAAACACAATGCCGGACAACTTCGTGCAAAACGCACCCTCGATCACACCCGCATCCAACTTCTGCCGTGCTTCCATCACCTGCCCACGCTGAAACAGCGACGAGGCATCCGCGCAACCGGCAAGCAGGAGCAATGCAACCATCATTCGTATAATCTCATCTATGCGTTACTGTGCTGCTTTCCTCCTTGCACTGACTCTCCAGGCCCAAACTCCCACTCCTCCGCCGGATCCCTTCATCAAAGAGAACTACTCCAAGTTCGACCACCACATCACCATGCGCGACGGGGTGAAACTCTTCACCAGCGTCTACATCCCCAAGGACGTCTTCAGCGAGGGCAAGTCCTACCCAATCATGCTGCAGCGCACTCCCTACAGCGTGGCCCCATACGGCATCGACAAATACCCCACTAACCTTGGCCCTTCGCCGCTCTTCTCCCGCGAAAAATTCATCGTGGTCTACCAGGACGTCCGCGGCCGCAATATGAGCGAAGGCACCTTCACGCTCACCCGCCCCTTCAAGCCCAACAAGCAATCCCCCAAGGACATCGACGAATCCTCGGATGCCTACGACACCATCGACTGGCTCGTCAAAAACATCCCCGGCAACACCGGCAAAGTCGGCATCTGGGGCATCTCGCAACCCGGCTTCTTCGCCAGCGCCGCCCTCATCGATAGCCACCCCGCACTCGTCGCCGTCTCGCCCCAGGCCCCCGTCAGCGATTACTACCTCAACGACGACAGCTATCACAACGGTGCTTTTATGCTGGCCCATCGCTTCCGTTTCTATTCGAACTTCAAAGACCGCGCAGGTGCCCCCGCACCTCCTCCGCCTCCCGGCCCAGCCTTCGACTTCGGCACTCCCGACGGCTATGAGTTCTATCTGAACCTCGGCTCTCTCGCCAATGCCGAAGAGAAGTACTTCAAGCGCACTCAGCCCTTCTGGACTCAGCACATGGACCACACGACCTACGACGAATTCTGGAAGTCGCGCTCCATCTGGCGTCATTTCAAGCCAACCAAACCCAACGTCCTCACCGTCGGCGGCTGGTATGACACGGAAGACCCCATCGGCCCCCTGCGCATCTTCAAGGAACTCGAAAAGGCTGGCCCGCAAAACAAGAACCTCCTCGTCATGGGCCCCTGGAATCATGGTGGCTTCGCCCGCGGCGATGGCGACCGCCTCGGCAATGTTATGTTCGGCGCCAAGACCGGCCTGCACTATCGCGAGAAGATCGAATTCCCCTTCTTCATGCACTTCCTCAAGGGCAAAGGCGATGGCAACCTCGCGAAGGCTTGGATCTTTGAAACCGGCGTCAACCAATGGCGCAAGCTCAACACCTGGCCCCCTGAAAAGGCCCAAACCAAGGCCTTCCACCTCGCCCCTGGTGGCACACTCGCCACACAGGCACCCGCAGCACAAACCACTGAAGAATACGTCTCAGACCCAGCCAAGCCCGTGCCTTACATTTCTACCGTCACTGTCACTGTGAGCAACACGTACATGACCGAAGACCAACGCTTCGCCTCCGCCCGGCCCGACGTCCTCGTCTTCAAAACAGAACCGCTGGAGCAAGACGTCACCGTCATGGGCCCCATCAACGTGGATCTCAAAGTCTCCACCTCCGGCACCGACTCAGACTTTGTCGTCAAACTCATCGACGTTTACCCAGGCGACTATCCCGAGCCCACGCCTGCCGGCGCCACTCGCATGGGCAGCTACCAGCAACTCGTTCGCGGCGAACCCTTTCGCGGCAAGTACCGCAAGAGCATCGAGAAGCCGGTTGCGTTTACACCCAACCAGCCAGACCGCATCCAATTCGAGATGCCCGACGTGGCCCACACCTTCCGTCGCGGCCACCGCATCATGGTCCACGTTCAGAGCAGTTGGTTCCCATTGACCGACCGCAATCCACAACAATTCCTCGACATCCCCAAGGCCCGCAATAGCGACTTCATCAAAGCTACCCAACGCGTCTTCCTCGGCGGCGCGGATGGCTCGAAGATCGAATTAGTGGTGGTACCGTAGCACAATATGCAACGGCGCACCTTCCTTGCCGGCGCGGGGTTATCGCTCCAGGCCAAGACCACCAAGCGGCCTAACGTCGTCTTCGTGCTCGTAGACCAATGGCGCGCTCAAGCCCTTGGCCACCGTGGCGATCCAAACGCACGAACACCGCATCTCGACGCACTCTCACGAGAGTCTTTCGATTTCACAAACGCCGTCTCCGGCCTGCCGGTTTGCAGCCCGTATCGAGCTTCGCTCATGACGGGACAATACGCAGTGAGACACGGCCTGGTGGTCAACGACGTGGAACTGAAGCCCCAGGGTGAGACCTTGGGCGGCGCCTTTCGAAAGGCCGGCTACTCTACCGGCTATATCGGCAAGTGGCACATCTACGGCAGTCCGGAAGGCAAGGCCGAACGGCGTCTTACTTACATCCCCGAGTCCTCACGCTTCGGCTTCGACTACTGGAAAGTCTGCGAATGCACGCATGCCTACAATCGATCGCTGTATTACGAGGGCAACGACTCAACACAAAGGTATTGGGACGGCTACGACGCCATCGCCCAAACTCGCGATGCTTGCGAATTCATCCGCAAACGAGGCGCCGCAAGCGATCCCTACTTCATGCTGCTCTCTGCCGGACCGCCGCACGATCCCTACGGCACCGCGCCTGAAAAATACCAGGCACTCCACCGCAACCTGGAACTCAAGCTCCGCGACAACGTGCCCGCTTCCCACAAAGAAGAAGCTCTCAAGAATCTCGGCGGCTACTACTCCCACATCGCTGCACTCGACGATTGCGTCAAGCAAATCACAGATGCGATCGATGCAACGGGCAAAGCCGAAGACACAATTCTGGTCTTCACCTCAGACCACGGCGACATGCTGCAAAGCCAGGGCCTGCATCACAAGCAACAACCCTGGGATGAGTCGATCCGCGTTCCGATGTTGATTCGCTATCCGCGCTTGCTCGGCCGTAAGCGGCGCACATCAATCACCCCAATCGATGTGCCCGACATCATGCCGACAATGCTGGGCCTGGCCGGCCTGCCCAAAGTCGAATCAGCCCAGGGCGTCGACTATTCACCATTGATCCGCGGCAAACGCAAGGACGACCCGGAACCAGCCGCGCTCTTGAACCTGCCAGCTTCCTTCTCCGTGGTCCGGCGCCAAGGCTTCGCCGAGTATCGCGGCCTCCGGACACCACAACACACATTCGTGCGCTCGATCCACGGGCCCTGGCTGCTCTACGACAACCTGAAGGACCCGTATCAAAAGTCCAATCTCATCGGCAAAGACAACGCTCTGCAATCACGAATGGAGCGCCGTCTCGATTCCATGCTCAAGAACGCTGGCGATGAGTTTCTACCCGGCGCACGCTATGTGGAGCGCGCCAAGGCCACTCATTATCGAGAGGTAAATACGCCCCCAGGCAAAGTCGAGAGTCCATGGGGCGACTGGGCATCGACCATCAAGCTGTAATAGCATCTTTGGCATGACCACCCGTCGCGCCTTCCTCGCCTCCTCTGCCTTAGCCGCTACAGCCCAATCGGGATTCCGCTGGCCTGACGGCAAGCGCCTCGCGGTCTCGCTCACCTGGGACGACGCGCGCCTATCGCAAATCGACATAGGCCTCAGGCTGCTCGATGAGCTGAAGCTCAAGGGCACCTTCTACCTCTCATTGCCCGCCATGCACAAACGCATCGACGGCTGGAAAGAGATGATCCGCCAGGGCCATGAAATCGGCAACCATTCCACTGCGCATGCCTGCACCGGCAACTACCGTTTCACGCGTGCTCTCGAAGACTTCACGATCGAAGAGATGGCTCGCGATATCGACAACGCAACAGCAGACATTGAGGCGACCCTTGGCGTCAAGACTCGCCAGTTCGCCTACCCTTGCGGGCAGAAGTTCATCGGCCGCGGCAGGCAAACCCGCAGCTACATCCCCCTCATCGCCGATCGCTTCGACACCGGTCGCGGCTACCTCGACGAAATGCCCAACTATCCCCTCACTTGCGACCTCTCACAACTGATGGGCACACACTTCGACGGCATCGACTTCCCCGCCATGAAAGCCATTCTCGAGAAAGCCGCTCGCGACGGCCGCTGGGTCGTCTTCGCCGGCCACGAGATTGGCAAGTCTGCCCCACAGACCACCGACGTAGAAGCTCTCAAGCAACTCGCAGACTACCTAAAAGACCCGGCCCACGGCATCTGGGTAGACACCGTGGGCCGCATCGCAAAACACGTCAATACAAGTCGAGCTTAGACTTCCAGCTTCCAGGGCGCGCGATACTTCGCCTTCAGATAAGGCTTCACCTCGGCCTGCTTCACCGTCCAGTTCTTCTCATCCCAATCGAGCCGCGTCTTAAAGCGCATCGACAGGTTCGCCAAAATGCAAACCGTCGAAGAACGCACGCAGGTCTCGATCTCGCTCTGCGGCTTCTGCCGCGACTTGATGCAAGCGAGCCAGTTCTCCCAATGCGGCACGTTCATCTTGCCCATCTCGGGATCTTTCTCAAACGTTTGCGCCTCCACCTTCGACTTGGCATTCGGCACCAGCCAGCAGCCACTGCGATTCACGATGATCGTCGCCTCCGTGCCATGAATCGATGTTGCTGCACCGTGCCCGAACATCGGCATCGGGTTCGCGGTCCGGCTCTCATAGCTCGCGATGAACTTCGGGTATTCAAAGGTCGCGAGCATCGTGTCCGGAGTATCGCGGCTGTCCTTCACCCAAAGCTTGTTGCCCATCGCCGAGATCGCCGTCGGCATCACTTCGTCAAAGCACTGATGAACGGGGTCCAGCAAGTGAACACCCCAGTCCGTCATCGCACCACCGGCATAATCCCAGAAGTAGCGGAAGGTTGGGAATGTCGATTTGGTTACGCCCCAGCGATTCTCGTTAAACGGCACCTTGGGTGCCGGCCCCAGCCACATGTCCCAGTTCAATCCCGCCGGGACAGCGGAATCCGCAGGATTTCCCCAGCCTTCCTGAGGAGTCGATCCCGCTTGCCAAGTGTGTACAAAAGTCACCTCGCCAGCAATGCCGCTCTTCACCAGTTCAGCCGCTTTCTTGAAGTACGCACCTGAGCGTTGCATGGTCCCGGCCTGCACGATCCGCTTGTACTTGCGGGCGGCCTCCACCATCTTCACGCCTTCGTCGACGTAAACAGCGGCTGGCTTCTCCACATAAACATCCTTGCCAGCCTTACAGGCTTCAATGGTCATGTAGGGGTGCCAGTGGTCCGGGGTGGAAATACAAACGGCATCGATCGACTTGTCAGCAATGATCTTGCGAAAGTCATCTGTGCCCTTGATCTCAAAACCGCCCTTGCGCGCAGCGGCTTCTGCGCGTTCCAGGTGCGGCTGATAAACATCGCACAATGCGGCGGGCTGAAAGCCCGGCACCTGCATCGCATAGCGCAGGTTGCCCGACCCCATCGCGCCCAGGCCGATAAAGCCCACCGCAACGCGGTCATTGGCCCCTCTCACTTGGCCCGTGAAGATCGACGTGGTGAATGCGGCCCCCAACGCGAGGGACGCGCTCCTTCTACTGATTGGCTTGGTTGGTTCCATAGTTTCCTTTCCGCAATTCGTTCCGGAAGCTATGTATTGTATGCCTTCTGTCGAACCTACGCTGCGGTCGCGGCAGACTTGTGCCTGCCGAGATTCGATTCGAGAATCCAGTCGAGCTGTTCTTTCTCAAATGGGGCTGCGCAATAGTCAGCCGCTCCGGCGTCCATCGCATCCAGCCAGTCGTTCACTTCCGGCACGCGGCTCACCACCACCACCGGGCTCGCAACTGCTTGCAGCAATTGATGTAACCCAGGGTGATGCGTCTCGCAAAAGACAAGGTCAAAATTCGGTTCTTCGGTTTTGGCTTCAAGACACGGCGTTTCGTGTACATGTAAGCCGCGGGAGGAGAGATAGGCGTTTAGTTCCTGCGCAAGTATCGGTTCGATACCGGCCAGCAATACGGTTTTGCCTGACACTGTCATTTGGATCTTCTTCCTGCTAAGTGCGTTACATCTCGGAAAGATCTCGAACTGGGAGGGTTGTGTCGTTGTAGGTTTGTTGTCCCGTCTGGGGGAGCAACACGGGCTTACTTCAAACAGTTTAGCTCCATTTTAAGAGACGGGCTGATAAAATTATGGTTTCAGGAGAATCAATGCCCGTTATCCGCCGTAAGAGTACTGTTGTCGACGTTGGTGGCGTCAAAGTTGGAGGCGACAACCCGATCATGGTTCAATCCATGACCAATACAGATACGGCCGATGTCACCTCCACCGCCAAACAGGTGATGGAGCTCGCCAAGGCCGGCTCGGAAGTCGTCCGCATCACGGTCAACACCGACGAGGCCGCCCGCGCCGTCCCCAAGATCAAGGACACCCTGATGCTGCATGGCGTCAGCGTTCCGCTGGTCGGCGATTTTCACTACAACGGCCACCTGCTGCTCAAGAAGTACCCCGACTGCGCCCGCGCCCTCGCCAAGTACCGCATCAATCCCGGCAACGTGAATATCGGCCGCAAGACCGACGACAACTTCCGCACCATGATCGAATGTGCAATCGAGTACGATCGTCCCGTCCGCATCGGCGTCAACTGGGGCTCGCTCGACGGCGCTCTACTCACACGCATGATGGACGAAAACGCCCTATTGCCTGAGCCGCTCGATGCCCGCGAAGTCACGATGAACGCCATCGTCGAAAGCGCCTTGCTCGCCGCCGAAGCGGCGGAGCGCTACGGCCTGGCCCACAACAAGATCCTCCTCAGCGCCAAGGTCTCCGGCGTGCAAGACCTCATCCTCGTCAATCGCAAACTCGCCGCGCGTTGCGACTATCCCCTCCACCTCGGCCTCACCGAAGCGGGCCTCGGCTCGAAGGGCATCACCTACACCGCCGCCGCCCTCAGCGTTCTCCTGCAGGAAGGCATTGGCGATACGATTCGCGCCAGCCTTACCCCGCTGCCCAACGGAGACCGCACCGAAGAAGTCCTCGTCTGCCAGCAGATCCTGCAGGCCCTCGAACTCCGCACCTTCACCCCGCAAGTCACCGCCTGCCCCGGCTGTGGACGCACCACCTCGACGTACTTCCAGGACATGGCCGACCAGATCCAACGCTACCTGCGCGAGCAGATGCCCGCCTGGAAGCCCCTCTACCCGGGGGTCGAATCGATGAAGGTCGCCGTCATGGGCTGCGTCGTCAACGGCCCTGGCGAATCGAAGCACGCCAACATCGGCATCTCTCTGCCTGGCACCTTTGAAGAACCCGTCGCCCCGGTCTACGTCGACTCGAAGTTGTTCAAGACCCTCCGCGGCGACCACATCGTCGAAGAGTTCATCGTCATGCTCAACGACTACGTCGAGAAGACCTATTCAAGCGCCCGCGAAACCGTCAGCGCTTGACGGAATTCGACTCTTTAAGACTTAGCCCGGATTTCTCACAAAAAACTAGCAAAAGGCCTCCATCCGTGCCATAACTGATTTGTCTACAAGCAGTTAACGCACAAAGAAGAGAGGCCTTCGCTATGACAGAGTGTATCCAAGAACGCTTCGAGTTTGAAGGGCATTTTTCAAAG
>VFZU01000115.1 GCA_016870995.1 Acidobacteriota bacterium | reverse complement strand
TTCGTTGAACTCCAGCCGATAGCGCTCAAACACGCGCTGCTGTGTCCGCAAGTCCCACTCCACGCCTCCATCCAAACGGTCGTGCAGCAACGACAAATGGAACCGCTCATGCCGTCCATTCTGTTGCGGCTTGCCTGGCTCGATGCGCTCATGTTGGATCCCCAACCGCTCCCACCATAGCGATAGATCCGTTAGGCCTCCGGGCGCATTGCTGGCAAACGGCGCTCCGTTGTCCGACCGGATCGCCTCAGGCAATCCATGCTCCCGAAACGCTGCCTCCACCACTGCTCGCACCCGCTCGCTGTCGATCCCGGGCATCGCCACCAACTTCAGCAAGAACCGGCTCTCGTTGTCGGTCACCGTCAACGGCTCGCAGCGCTTGCCGTCCCCGGTCTTGAAATGTCCCTTGAAGTCGATGCTCCACACCCGGTTCGGTGCGTCGGCATGCCACAGCGGTTTGCTGGATGGCACTTGGCCTCCAGGCCGCTTCCGTCTCTTGACGATCAGCCCTTCTTGCTTCAGCAAGTCGCCGATACTGCTTGTCGCAGGCATCCGGCTCCGCTGCAACTCAGGCTTGCCTCCTTCGACCCTTTCCAGGTACGCCTTTAGCTTCTTTGGCCCCCAACTCGGCCTTGTCCGCCTCAACTCCAGCACCGCCTCTTTCACCGCTTCGCTCATCGCATGCGGCTTCTTGTGGGGCGCGTGGCTTCTTGCCAACAACCCCTCCCAGCCTTCCTGACGGTACCTCTCCAACACCTCATAGCCCGTCTGCCTCGATATCCCAAATCGGCGGCACAACTCCGCCATGTTCCCCTCTGCCGCCTCCCAGGCCTTCACAAATCCAATTTTTTCCATTGTCCGGCAACTCTCTTTCCAGGGCATTCACCCCTATCGGCTGCCGCCTCAAAATGTGTCAACCATCCTCTCGGTCTGTTCTGTCAACCATCCTCCCGGTTTGCGCCCAGATTGCCTGTATGGTTTCGCATACGTTACCAAAGGATTCACCGTGTTTCATGACACGACGCTTCCTAACCCATTCATTGGTGGACTATTTGAAATCGCCATTTTTCTTTTGATTCTAGGCGTCGTGGTTGCCGTTCTGTTTTACACGGGAGTTGGGGCTTAAAGCGAGACAAGCATTGGGGAACTGCGACGAGTCTTTTCTTATTCATCCCATTGTCGATCTTTTGTCTAGGTGGGGTAATTAATGAATCGGTTTCTATTATCTATATGGCGCCGCTTTTGATTTTCTGCTTGTTTGCATTGATTACACTGTTTCGAGGAGTTCGGCCGTAATGTCGTTCCTGGTCGAGCCGAGGAAGATTTGGTGGAGGAAGGCGCTGTTTCAGGTGCATTTGTGGCTGGGGGTGGGGCTGGGGTTGTACTTTGCGGTGGTGTGTCTGACGGGCTCGGTGATTGTTTATAAGAAGGAGATGGAGCGGGCGATGATCCCGCAGTTGATCCGGGTTGCGCCGCTGGAGAAGCGGGTGTCGTTTCAAGGGATGGTGGATACGGTAAGGGCGGCATATCCGAAGGCGACGCTGCAGAACGTCTATTTGTATTGGACGCCGGGGACGAGTTGGTCATTCCGGATGCAGAGCAAGACGGAGGGACGGATTCAGGTGTATGTGGATCCTTATCGGGGGACCATCCTGGGGGAGGATCGCTATCGGGGGAAGTTCCTGCAGTGGGTTTATGACCTACACGTGAACTTATTGATGGGTGATTTGGGGGAGTGGCTGAATGGATGGGGTGGGTTCTCGCTGGCGATTGTGAGTTTGAGCGGGATTGTGGTTTGGTGGCCGGGGAAGCAGTATTGGAAGAATGGGTTTGTGTATGAGTTTCGGGCGCGCTGGAAGCGGCAGAACTACGACATGCACAAAGTGGGTGGTTTAGTGTCGAGCGTTTTTCTGATTTTGCCGGCGGTGACGGGGGCGTATTGGTCGTTTCCGGCAGTTTATGAGGAGTGGATCGAGAAGTTGACTGGGACGCCGGCGAAGGTGGCGTCGCCGAGGGTAGAGGCGGTGAAGGAGTGGGTGAGTCTGGATGTTGTTCTCGATCGAGCCATTCAGGCCGTGCCGGGGGGAACGCCGACGCTGTTTCGTCTGGCTGCCAAGCCGACGGAAGTACATTCGCTGCATCACATTTTGCCTTGGGATTGGCGGACGCAAGGGGACCATGTGGTGTACCTGCACCCGGGGACGGGAGAGGTTGTACGGGTGACCTATCATCACGAGGTGCCGCTAGGGGCGAGGATTCAACGAGACATCTTTGGGCTGCACTTTGGGACTTTTGCCGGGGATGTGTCGCGAGTGTCGTGGGTTTTGGTGGGTGTGGCGCCGACGGTTCTGTTTGTTACCGGCGTGCTGATGTGGTGGAACCGAAGTCTCAGCAAGAAGTGGCGGAAGTCAGCTCGCTGATCGCGGCCTTGCCGGGAAGAAAGCCGCCAATACCGCCTGCGAAGAAGAAAGATCAACGGCGAATGCAGTGCTGAAGCCGAGGCGAGTGCCGGTTCGCTAGAAGATGATGCGGAAGGCCGTGGGTCGGAAGCGTCTCGATGTGAGCAGCAACAAACCGATGAAAATGCAACCTGCCCAAATGAGCCCAAGCGCCGCGTAAATCAAAGCGATTGGGTTTGGGAAGAGCGGCAAGCTTTCAGGCGGCCCGATGCCTAGGTTGCGTTTTTGTAGGCTTCGTCAAGGAGTTCGACGATGTGCTTGACGGGCTCGGGGTTGGACTTGAGTTTGTCCTTGCCGTGGAGTCTGGCGCCAGCGGTGAGCTGGATCATGCAGCCGGGATTCGAACTGGCGATTTGCTCTGGGGAGACCGAGTTGACGTTACGCATCTTCGAGGTGAGGATCTGCTCGGCCATCTCGTTTTCAATGACGTTGTAGACGCCCGCGGAGCCGCAGCAGACATCGCTGGCAGGCATCTCGATGAATTCGAGACCGGGGATGAGTTTGAGGAGTTTGCGCGGAGCTGCTTTGACCTTCTGGCCGTGGCAGAGATGGCATGAATCCTGGTAGGTGACGCGGCGTTTTACTTCGCCCATTTTGGTATTGAGGTCGATGGAGGCGAGGAATTCGTTGACGTCCTTGAGACGGGAAACGAAGACTTTGGCCTTGTCGTGATACTTGGCGTCGTGCTCGAGGATCTCGTGATACTCCTTGAGCGTCGCACCACAGCCGGCGATGTTGGAGATGATGGCGTCAAAGGGAGTTTGCAGGAGGGCGTCGATGTTGATGCGAGCCAGGGCGCGGGCCTCTTCGCGACGGCCAGCGTGGGCGTGGAGAGCGCCGCAGCAGCCTTGAGCGGCAGGCACGACGACTTCGCAGCCGTTTTTTTGGAGGACACGCACAGTGGCTTCGTGGAGGCGAGCGAAGAAGATGTTGCCGATGCAGCCACCGAGGAGAGCGACCCGGTATTTACGTTCGCCTTCGGCGAAGAAGACCTTGCCGTATTGCGAATAGAAGGTGGGCAATTGGGCCTCGGGGGTGAGGTGCTCAATCTTGCCGAAGGGGCCCATGAGCTTGAGAAGCCCGGAGGAGCGGACGAGAGATTCGAGGCCGGACTTCTGGTAGAGCCAGAGGGCGGTGCCTGTGATTCTGAGCAGGAGGGGCGAGGGGATGAGCGTTTCGTAGGCGAAAGCTTCGACGATGTTCCAAGGGAAGGGTCGTTTGATTTTGGCCTGAATTTCTGTGCGGGCAGCTTCGATGAGCTTGCCGTATTCGACGCCGGAGGGGCAGGCGGTTTCGCAGGCGCGGCAGCCGAGGCAAAGGCCCATGTGTTCGAGATAGCCTTCGTCCATGGGGGCGGCACCAGTGGCGACCTGGACCATCTGGTAGATGCGGCCGCGGGGAGAATCCATTTCGACGCCCAGTTCACGGTAGGTGGGGCAGGCGTTCAGGCAGAGGCCGCAGTGGACACACTTGTCGAGATCTTTTTGATGAGGTGCGTCTTTGTGACGGTCTTCGAGGACGCGGAGGGCGGTTTCAGATGCGGCCATAAAGCCTCCCAGGGTTCAGTAAGGAGTTTGGATCGAAGTAGTGTTTGATCTTCTGCATGAGAGGCAGATCGTTGCCGGGGGTGGGCCAGAGTTGTTCGGCGGGCTGGCGTTGGGCAGGTGAGAATTCGATTGCGCCTTTGACGCCGGTAGGAATGGTTGCAGCCGCTGGGGTATGTACGTAGAGGATGCCGTTGCCCGCGCGGCCAATGGCAGCGTAGTTTTCGGGAAGGGCGGTGATGACCTTCTCCATCTGCATAAGTTGCGTGGAGAGCTTGAGGACATGGCCATTGGGGTGACCCTTAAGCCAGTTGGGTGTGAATTCACGGATGCCGTTCCAGATGTCGTTGTCGAATGCCTGGAAGCCGGCGAGTTCGGATTGGTAGCGGTTGAGGACTTTTTCGCTACCGAGGGCCTCGACGAGGATCGAGAAGCGGGCAGGCAGGCCGAGAGTGGCGGCAGCGCCCGGATTGAGCACGTCAATGGAGGCGGGTTGGAGGACGCTCTTGAGGATCAAGTTGCGCTTAGCGAAGACTTCGGAAGCCGAAGCATTTTGGTAGAGGAATGTTTTTGAGCCCATGGGGGCGGGCGTGAGTTTGAAGTTGACCTTGGTGATGGCGGCGAGGGTACCGAAGGAGCCGGTGAGGAGTTTGGCGAAGTCGAGTCCAGCGACGTTTTTCACGACCATACCGCCGGATTGGACCGTGCGGCCTTGCAGCGTGGCGAATTCGAGACCGATGACGAGATCGCGAACCGTGCCGAAAAGGCGGCGGCGGTGGCCGGAGGAGTGCGTGGCGAGGATGCCGCCGATGGTGGCTTCGTTCGAGAAGGGTGGCTCGATGGGGAGGAACTGTTTTTTCTCTTTGAGAAGTGCGGTGAGGTCGGAGTAGCGCATGCCGGCTTCGACGGAAATGGTGAGATCGCGGGGATCGTAGGCCAAAACATGATTGAGCTGTTTAGTTTCGATGCGAACGTCTGGATCGGCGATGGGGCCGCCCATACGGGCTTTGGAGCGTGCCCCGGCAAGTTCGATGCGTTGGTTGGCGTTTTGGCAGTCCCGCATGAATTCGGCGAGCTGGGCTGGCGAGGCGGGGGATTCGACTTTCATGCTGAAATCGAATTTTATCAGGGTAGCGATGAGAAGAATTTTGTATTGTTAAGGCAGCTATGCAATTTGCCTTTACCGAAGAGCAAAATGAGCTGCGCAAGATGGTGAGAGAGTTCGCGACCGCAGAACTTACTCCCAACGTCCTCGCCTGGGACGAAGCGCAGGAATTTCCGATGGATGCAGTGAAGAAGGCGGCCCGGCTGGGGTTGCTGGGAGTGATTTTCCCCGAAGAGTATGAGGGTGCGGGGATGGGGTACATCGAGTACTCGATTGTGGTGGAAGAACTGGCGAGAGTGGACCCAAGCTTTGCGCTGATTGTGGCGGCGCATAATTCGCTGTGTTCGAATCATCTGTTTGTGGCGGGGAGTGAAGAGCAGAAGCGGCGTTACTTGCCGAAGCTTGCGACGGGGGAGTGGATCGGATGCTGGAGTTTGACCGAGCCTGAGGCGGGGAGCGATGCGGGCGGGACGCGGACAGTGGCTGCGCGGGTTTCCGATGGCTGGGTGTTGAATGGAGCGAAGACGTTTACGACGAATGCGCATTATGCGGATTTGTGCGTGGCGACGGCGTTGACGGATCAGGCGTCGCATTCGCATGGGATCTCGGCTTTCCTGATCGAGAAGGGCACGCTTGGGTACCGGCTGGGGAAGAAAGAAAACAAGCTGGGGATGCGAAGCTCGGCGACTGGCGAAGTGGTGTTTGAAAATTGCGCGCTGGGGCCGGGACAGTTGTTGGGCGTGGAAGGCGAAGGGTTTGTGGATGCGCTGCGGATTCTTGACGGGGGGAGGATTTCGATTGCGGCGCTGAGTGTGGGGATTGCGCAGGGAGCTTATGAGGCGGCGCTGAAGTATTCGAAACAGAGGCGGCAGTTTGGGAAGTACATCAGTGAGTTTCAGGCGATTCAGCACAAGCTGGCGGATATGGCTACGGGGATTGAGGCGGCGCGTTTGTTGACCTTGCAGGCTGCGTGGTTGAAGGATGAGGGAAAGAGTGTGACGCGGCAGAGCGCGATGGCGAAGCTGTTTGCGAGTGAAGTGGCGGTGGATGTGTGCGGGGAAGCCTTGCAGGTGCATGGCGGGTATGGGTTCATCAAGGAGTATCCGGTGGAGAAGTTTTACCGGGATGTGAAGTTGATGACGATTGGGGAAGGGACGAGTGAGATCCAACGGATGGTGATTGCGCGGCAGTTGCTGAAAGGATAAGAGCATGAATGGAAGAGTGGCGTTAGTTACAGGCGCGAGCAGTGGGATTGGACGAGCTACGGCGGAGCTGTTTGCCGCTCGCGGGGCAAGCTTGGTGCTGGCGGCGAGGCGCGAAGATGAATTGAAATCGCTGGCAGCCGAGATTGAAGGGCGTGGCGGGAAGGCGACTTACATCGTGACGGATGTCGCAGTTGCCAAGGATGTTGAGGCGATGGTGGCACATGCGATTGCTACTCACGGCCGGCTCGATTTTGCAGTGAACAATGCGGGTATCGAGGGCGAGTTCGCTGGGGTGACGGAGCTGACCGAAGAGGGTTGGGATCGTGTGATCGATATCAATCTGAAGGGGACGTTCTTATGTTTGAAGTATGAGGCGAAGGCGATGCTGGCTGGCGGACAGGGTGGAGCGATCGTGAATGTAGGGTCGGTGAATTCGTTCTTAGGTGTGGCGGGAGGAGTAGCTTATTGCGCCTCGAAGCATGGGTAGATTGGCGTGACGACAAGTGCATCGGCGGAGTTGGCACCGCAAGGAATTCGGGTCAATCTGGTGTGCCCTGGCATGATCGATACGCCAATGCATCAACGGGTGAGGGGGATCTTTGGAGACGCGATTTTTGATGACGTGGTGCTGTCCAGCGTCCATGTGAAGCGAGCTGGACGGCCCGAGGAGATTGCCAAGAAGATGGTGTTCTTGTGTTCTGATGATGCGAGCTACATCACGGGGACGACGCTGACGCCAGACGGCGGGTTCACGATAACGGTTTGACGGATAATACGAGGTGTGAATCCGTCGGAATTGGTAGCGAAGATTTTGGAGGGAGACCGGCGGGCGGTGGCGCGGGCTTGTTCGCTGGTGGAGGCGGGGCAGTCTTTGCCGGGGCTCGATGGGGGACATGCGTTTGTCGTTGGTGTGACCGGGCCGCCGGGGGCGGGCAAGAGTACGTTTACGGATGCCTTGATTGCCGAGGTGCGGCGTGAGGGATTGAAAGTGGCGGTGGTGGCGGTGGACCCTTCTTCCATGAAGACGGGCGGTGCATTGCTTGGAGACCGGATTAGGATGCAGCGGCATCATGAGGACACGGGAGTGTTTATCCGCAGCATGGCGACACGCGGGGCGATGGGTGGGTTGGCGCCGACAACGCGGGGATTGGTGAAGGTGTTTGATGCGGCGGGCTTTGATGTTGTGATCGTCGAGACCGTGGGCGTAGGGCAGGATGAGATCGAGGTGGCGCGGATGGCGCACGTCGTGACGCTGCTGCTGGTGCCTGGGCAGGGGGATGAAATACAGGCGATCAAGGCGGGGATCATGGAGATCGCGGATCTGTTTGTGATCAACAAGAGTGATCTGGCCGGGGCGGAAAAGCTGTATCGCGAGATTGAGGCGGAGGTGCATGGAGAGAAGCCGATCCTGAAGGCGGTAGCGAGCGCGGGGACGGGGATTGCAGAGTTGTGGAGCTGTCTGAAGGGGTTGCCGCGTCGTGAGGCTGTGGTTGAGGCGGAGCGGTTTGCGATTGATCATCTGGGTGTGGCCGTCCAAAACATTGATGAGGCTTTGGGTTTTTATCAGGGGGCGCTGGGGATGGGGCATGCGACCCGGGAGACGGTGGAGGGCGAGAAGGTGCATGTGGCGATGTTGCAGGCTGGGGAGAGCCGCATCGAGTTGCTCGAAGCGATGGACGAAACGAGCACGATCGCGAAGTTTATTGCCAAGCGCGGGCCGGGGATCCATCATGTGGCGATGCGGGTTCGAGACCTGGGAGCGGTGGTGGAACGGATTGTGCGGGAGGGTGGAAGGGTGTTGAACGAGCCGAAGATCGGGGCCGGGGGACACAAATATGTATTCGTGCATCCCGCTACGACAGGCGGTGTCCTGCTAGAACTAATTGAGGAGCATTCTTAAGTTTTGAAGATCGATACTGGCATTATTGGCGGCAGCGGGCTCTACTCGATGCCCGGTTTTGAGATGACCGAAGAGGTTGTGATTGATACGCCGTATGGCAAGCCCTCGGACCCGTATGTTGTAGGGACGCTGGCGGGTAAGCCGGTGGCGTTTTTGGCGCGGCATGGCCGCGGGCACCGGATCACGCCGACGGAGCTGAACTTCCGGGCCAATATCTGGGGCTTCAAGAAGCTGGGTGTGGAGCGGATTATCAGTGTTTCCGCTGTGGGCAGCCTGAAAGAAGAGCATGCTCCGGAAATGTTCGTGTTGCCGGACCAGTTCTTTGACCGGACGATGGGGCGCGTGTCGACTTTCTTTGGCGAAGGTTTGGTGGCGCATGTGAGCTTTGCCGAGCCGACCTGCCACAAGTTGATGGACGTGGTGGATGAGGCCTGCAAGAAGGCAGGCGTGGTGTCGAAGAAGGGCGGTACCTACCTTTGTATGGAAGGCCCGGCGTTCTCGACCAAGGCCGAATCGAATGTGTACCGGTCCTGGGGGATGGACATCATCGGGATGACGAATCTGCAGGAAGCGAAGCTGGCCCGTGAAGCCGAGATTTGCTATTGCACGGTGGCGATGGTGACGGACTATGACTGCTGGCATCCGGATCATGATGCAGTGACCGTGGAGCAAATTATCGCGACGCTCATGAAGAACGCCGAGAATGCGGCGAAGGTTGTAAAGTTCGCGATTGAAGCGATGCCCGCGCCTGGAGAATGTACCTGTAAGAATGCGCTGAAGAACGCCATCATCACAGACAAGACCAAGGTGCCCGCAGAGACGCTGGAGAAGCTGGAGATCATCGTTGGAAAATACTTCCGCTAGCCGACTGGCCAGCATCGTGATGGCTGGCCAGCCAGAACCGGAAGGCCTGGTGGCACAAGTAATTGCTGAGGCGCTCGAAACCGATGCTGGGTCGGCGGCACTGTTTCGCGATCTGGTGGAGCCGCTGGCGGATGCCTTTGAGTTTTCGCTAGTGAATGCCTACGCGCATATCTTTGCGCGTGTGATTGAGGCGGCGTTGCCGGACCTGGATGCGGCCGAGTTGATCGAGCGGTTCATGCGGATCCGGCGGCCGAAGAAGTTTGTCGGGAACCCGGAGAGCGTGGAGCACGTGTTTGTTCTGTCGCGCATCACGATCGGGGCCGATATCGCGATTACGAGCCGGATCTTGCGGGCGGCGTTTGTGCATTTCCCGAACGCGAAGATTCACTTTGTGGGGCTGCGGAAGAATTTTGAAATGTTCGAGCCTGAGATTGGGCTCGAGTTTGTTGAGCTGCCTTACAAGCGGACCGGGACGTTGCGCGAGCGGCTGGGTGTTTATCCGGCGTTGAAGGAGGCGCTGTCGGTGAAGGGGGCTCTCATTGTGGACCCCGATAGCCGGCTGAGCCAGCTGGGATTGTTGCCGCTGGGTGAGGAAGAGAATTACTTCTTCTTTGAGACGCGGAGTTGGTGGAGCGACGAGGACATGCCGCTCGGTGAGATGACGGAGCGGTGGCTGGAGCAGACGTTTGAGGTTCCGCTGCATGTGCCGATCGTGGCGGTTGAGGATCGTCTGGAAGGGTTTGATGTGACGCTGAGTTTGGGCGTTGGGGAGAACCCGGAGAAGGCGATGCCGTGGCCGTTTGAGCCGAAGCTGTTGCAGTTGCTGGTAGATCGCGGATTGCGCGTGCTGGTGGATACGGGTGCGGGCGGAGACGAGGCGGAGCGTGTGCACAGAGCGATTGCCGAAGTGAGGCCGGGCGCGAATGGGAGCGTGACGCCTTATTACGGGAGCTTCAAGGAGTTTGCCAGCGAGATCAACGCGAGTGAATTGTTTATCGGGTATGACTCGGCGGGCGGCCATGCGGCTTGTGCGCTGGGTGTGCCGGGGCTCTTGTTGTTCAAAGGCTATGCCAACGAGAGGTTCATGATTCGGTGGATCCCTTGGGGTGATGGAGAGCTGGAAGTGTTGGATGCGGAGAACCTGTCGATCGAAGAGGGGCTGGATCGTGTGCAAGAGGCTGTAGAGGCGATCTTTGCCGGGGATGGCGAACTCGACGATGAGGATGAGGACGAGGAAGACTTCGACGAGGACGACCTCGATGACGAACTCGACGAAGACGACGATGATGATCCAAAGCCGACGCGCTAGCGATTAGGGCAGGGAGGGGCTTTGGCAGGACTGGCCAGAGCAGAACCAGTCCCGGAGCAAGGCGATGATGCCGGGCTTGCCGTCGCCGATAAACTTCTCACGGCGTGTTTTGTATTCCGCAAGGATGGATGCGAGTTTAGCGCGGAACTGATGATCGACGTCGCGTTGTTCGGAGCCCTTTTCGACGGCGTAGACGACTCCGCGCTCGGCGCGGGCAAAGGTCGGCATGCCGACGAAGTCGCGAACGACAAACTGCCCGGTGAGGGCTTGCTTGCGCGAAGCATCCACGAAGAACTTGACTGCGTAATCGGGGTAACCGAATAGCAGCCCGAAGCCCTCAAAGCGGGTGGGCGCCTCGGCGTACTCAATGGCCATGAGTACTTCGAGGGGATGGGAATCTTCGCCGAGGCCGAGGGGCAGGAAGAACGGCTTGTGGGTGCCGATGGTGCGACGCATCCCGTCGCGATGAAAGAGAATGGCATCGTAATAGCGCTCGACTACTTTCGATTCGCGATCGGGGAATAGGCGAGCGAAGTGGTGGACCGTTGCGAACAGAGCTGAGCCGCAGTGGAAGGCGGAGAGCTGGCGGCGGGCTGCGTCGACGGTGTTTACGTCGAGCGAATCGGCGGGCAGATGGAATGTGACGAAGCCACCGGACATAGGCTTGACGCCAGCGATGGCGGTGTAGAGGGCCTCACTATCCATTAGCTTGAGGAAGAGTTGTTTGGCGGGCTCTTGATCGGCAGCGGGGAGCTGTTCGATGGGGAAGCACTGGGCGGGAGGAACCGCCTGCGACAAGGCTGCAAGCGCGGCGAACAGAAGGGAGAGCAGTAGCTTCATAACGTTATTCTCAGGGCGAACTGGATGGAGCGGGGGCCGCCGATTTGAAATAGGGGGCTTAAGGCACCGGCTCCGCTAGAGAGGCCGCGGCCGAGCATGTTTTGCGGGATGCCGAAGGCGGCGTTGTTGAGGGCGCCGGAAGGATTGGCGAAGTTGGGCGTGTTGAAGATGTTGAAGAAGTCTGTGCGTAACTCGGCGCGGAAGCGTTCGCGACGCAGGAGGTCGCGGCGGACTGCGAAGTCGATTTGACGGACAGCCAAGCCGCGAAGAGAATTGCGGCCGAGGGTGCCGAAGCGGCCTGCGGGAGGATTGGCGAAGGCGGCGCGATTGATGGCTCTGGCACCGGGGCGCGTTGGGTCGTCGAGATAGAGTGGCTGGCCGAGGACGCGGTCTGGACGCAAGGCCGTTACGAGGCCGAGGTTCAACGGGTCAATGCCGGTGAAGACGTTGATGGGAGTCCCAGAGCGGGCGCGCGAGATGGTGTCGAAGCTGAAGCCTTTGTACTGCGCTGTCATCGCTACGACGAGGTTGTGGCGCACGTCAAAGTCAGCCGGACCGCGATCGACATTGCGAGGGTAGAGACGGAGCGAAGCCGCCTGGGTGGTTTCATCGGAGAAGTTATCGATGGCGTGAGAAAGCGTGTAAGAGACTTGTGTTTGGATGTTTTTGGCGGCCCGGCGCTGGAACTGAACCTGCAGCGATTGGTAATTGGAACTGGAGGCGTTGCGTGAGAGATTGACGTTGCTGTTGTTGGTGAACAGCGTGGGGTTGACGACGATGGTGGCGGGAGAGGTTGCGATGGCTGGGCGATTGCGCAGGAGTTCGTTGAAGAGGAGTTGCCGTCCTCGATTGGCGACGTAGCGGACATCGATTACACCAATGCGCGAGAGGTCTTTCTCGATGCCGAGGCTCCAGTGCAGGGTATGTGGTTGGCGCAAAGATGGATCGGTGATGAAGAACTCGGCGCTATAGGGAGGCGGCGCGTTGAAGGGGATCGGCTCCAAGGCGGAAGCGGTAGCGGGGAAGGGAGCGTTCATGGTGGTGCGGACCGTGTTGTAGGGCCAACTGTTGAACCCGCGGCTGGCCTGGCCGGTGCCGAGGTCGTGGAAGAGACCGACGCCGCCGCGAACGGTGAAGCCGCGAGAGAGCCGCCAGGCGAGGCCGAGCCGCGGGCCGAAGTTGTTCCAGCGAGTTTGCCAGAGGGGCGTGCCGGCTGGAGCGATGGTGAGAGTGAGGGGATCTGAGGCTTGGGACGGGCCGAAGATGGGACGTTCACGGGTGCCGGACGGCGGAGGCACAATTTCCCAGCGGAGGCCGTAATTGAGGGTGAGAGTTTTTGTGATGCGCCAATTGTCTTGAGCAAATAAGGAATAGGCAGGGAAGCTCATTGTGGCTTGGGGCGCAAGAGACTGAAGGCTGATGGTGGCAAGGCCGCGATCAATGGCGTTGCTGATGGAGCCGAAGTTGTAGCTGACGCCGTATTCGCGGAAGGCGGCCACGGGTAGAAGAAGACGGATGTCGTAGCCGAATTTGAATTGATGAGACGAGGCAGTGTAGGCGAAGTTGCCGGTGGTGTTGAGCTGGCGCTGGCCGTTGCCGATGGAGCGGCCTTGGGTGAGATTGGGCGGGGAGATGCCGGGGAGAAAAACACCCAGGAAGAAGCCAGCGCTGGCGCGTTCGCGGGAGGTGTAGGAAGGGAAAAGAAGTGAGTCCTGAGGCTTGATGGCCCCAGCGAATTCGCCGGCATCCCAGTTGAAGCCAGCGTCGGAGGTGGAGTAGTTGAAACGGAATTCCTGGGTGAGCCTGGGGGAGATGGTGTTATTGAGGCCGAGCGTGTAGGTGTAGAGGTTATTGCGGGTAGTGGTGATCTGATTGGCGAAGACACGCTCGGTCCTTTCGGTGGGAGAGCCACTGAAGCGCGCGAACAGCTGGAGGCGCGAGCTGAAGTTGTGATCGATGCGCAGCGAGGAGATGTTGGTGGTGGCGGGATCGGAGAAGGCGGCGCGGAAGAGGCCTTCATCGGGGCTGGTAAAGGGCGAAGGGGAGTTGGGTAGCGGGAAGGAGTTGAGTAGAGATTGAATGGGGCCAGTGGCGCGGCGGCGGGCGCTTTCGGTGGGGACCTGAACGGTTTGGAAGCGGGGCTGGCGGAGGCGTAGACCTTCAAAGGCAAAAAAGAAGAAGGTGCGGTTGTTGCCTTTGTAGAGCTTGGGAATCGAGAGAGGGCCGGAGGCGGTGCCGCCGAACTGGTTGAGCCGGAATGGAGCGCGTCGAGAGCCAGCGGCGTTGGCGAACCAATCGTTGGCGTCGAACTTTTCGTTGCGGAGTTCGTAGAAGAGAGAGCCGTGGTAGCGGTTGGTGCCGGAGCGTGTAGCGAGGGAGATCTGTGCGCCCGGGCTGCGGCCGAACTCGGGCGCGAAGGTGGAGGTCTGCACGCGGAATTCTTCCAGGGCGTCGAGGGTAACGAGGCTGTTGGTGCCCCCGAGAACGGTGAGGCCGGGCAGTGTGCCGGCCGCCTGCTGGCTGAAGGTGGCTACTGCGGATGCGCCGACGTTGCCGCCGACGCCATCGACCATGAAGTAGTTCGCGTTTGTGCGCTGACCGTTTGAGGAGAATTGACCGGCTGAGACGGTGGTGGAGTTGGTGAGGACGATGCCCGGAGTGAGTTCGAGGAGGGATTGGAAACTGCGGCCATTCAAAGGAAGGTTGTTGACGAAGTTGCGATCGACGACGAGGCCGACGCTGGGGAGTTGTGCGTCGGTGGAGGTGGGGATGGCCGAGGAGTTGGCGGTGAAGGTGGTGGTGGAGACGGAGAGCTTGAAATCCGCTGTAGCTAGGCCAGCGACGCGAATCTCGATATCGTTGAGTGATTCTGACTGGAAGCCGGGGGCGGAGACGAGGAGAGAGTAGCGGCCTGGGATTAGACCAGAGAATTGGAAGGTGCCGCTGTTGCTTGAGGTGGTGCGCCAAGTGAGGCCGCGAGAGGGTTGAGACAGTTCGAGGGCGGCGTTGGCCACAGGCTGGGCTTGAGGATTGTTGACAGTGCCGGAGAGTTGCGAGGAGGATTGGGCGCTGAGTAAGGAGGAAAAGATAATTAGGAGGGGCAGTAGATACATCTCTTTCATGATATCGAGTTATCAATAAAAGAACCTTCGCCAGTCCTCAATTGTTTAGATATATTAAGGGCGGAGCTACGCCATGAGAGTTCTCGCATTGATTGGTTTGATGGGGTTGGCTGCTGTGAGCTGGGGGCAGAGGAAGTCGCCGCGGAAGATGGTGGCAACACTCGATGGGAAGGAATTGTATGTCGCTTATTGTGCTTCCTGTCATGGAATGGACCTGAAAGGCAAAGGGCCTGTTGCAGGGGCATTGAAGGATCCGGTGCCGGACTTGACGACGATCCAGAAGCGGCGTGGCGGAAAGTTCGTGGTGGCCGATCTGGAGAAGTTCATTCTCGGGGAAGGCGAATTGAAGGCGGCGCATGGATCGGTGGAGATGCCGGTTTGGGGGGCCTGTTTTCCGGCGTGTGGAGGCGGATCAAGACTTCGGGCTCGTGCGTGTGCGGCGGGGTCCGAACCGGGCACATGGGTAACGGAATAAACCGGGCACATAGGTAACACTTTTGGCTGGAGGGGGAAGCACCCGATGGCCTGGAAAGAGACTTGTGTGATCGAGCAAAGAGAAGAGTTCATCGA
>VFZU01000114.1 GCA_016870995.1 Acidobacteriota bacterium | reverse complement strand
GCAAAAACCAAAGCTTTGCGGCTTCCGGCGGAGCTCTGCCCGGCCGCAAAAACCTTCTCGAATGCCTAAGAAACGATCAAGAAAAAACCAGAACTGACGAACAGGGGCTTTTTCAACAGGCTCTTAGGTGTCGGCGATGAAGAGATTCCCGTCGGAATCGAAGCGCAAACCAGTTGGGCCATTCAGGGCGGCGGATGTCGCCGGGCCGCTGTCGCCGGAGAATCCGGAGGTGCCGGTGTCGGCGAAAACTGTGTTAGTTCCGTCGGGGTTGAGCCGACGCACTGCGTTCTGGTTAGAGACGCAGAAATACAGGTTGCCAGCAGCGTCGTAGGTCAACGCGGTGACGCCACCGACCACGGCAAGAGTAGAGATGGTGCCGGCCGGAGTGACGCGGCGGATTCGGCCATTGTTGGTGTCGGCGAAGAGGAGATTTCCAGAGGAGTCCACGGTCATTGCGCCAGGGGAGTCGAGCAGCGCAGCCGTGGCAGGCCCGTTGTCGCCGCTGAAGCCCTGCCGTCCTACTCCCGCGACTAGTTCAAGGGTTCCGGCCGAAGTGATTTCGAAGATCTGGTTGAAGTATGCGTCGGAGAAATAGGTTTTGCCGCTGGCGCTTGTGGCCACGTAGCGCGGAGTTACCAATCGACTATTGATGGCGACGCTGCCGGAGGCGGGTGGAGGTAACTGGCCATTACCGGCGATTGTGGACGGGATGTAGTATTTGCCGGAAGCAGAGTGGCGAATATGGACAGCGTCAGGAAAAAGCGCATTGAGAGAGTTTGTCACGTCGGCTGGCGCGGGTCAAATGACTTGCGGTAGGTTTTTCTTTTCAAGGGACGATCGATTCTGGTGGGATGCGTCGCACAGCGTTGCCACCTTCCGTTAGCTTTTCATTCCTCAACTTCAGCTCTGCCGGGTATCCGTTACTGGGAGGTTTGCGGGGATCCAGCGATTGACGGTTTTGCGGTAGAGTGCCCATTCGTTTGGGAAGGAGCTCGCCAGGATCGGCTCCTCGTAGTGGACGACCCGCAGGTGAAAAGCGAGGGCAAGGAGGGCGGCGTAGATGCCGAGGATGGGAGAGCCCGTCAGAAGGGCCCAGCCTGCGACCACGCTCAAGACGCCAACGTACATTGGGTTTCGTGTCAGCCGGTAGAGCCCGATGACGACTAGCCTTTTCGGTGGATCCCAAGGGGCTAAAGTGCCCTTGCCAATGACATAAAATTCTCGGACGCACCGAAGGGTGACTCCAATCCCGCAGGTCAGGAGAAGCCAGCCGAGTGGAGAGCCTTCAAAGCGCCAGCGGTCGGCAGCCAGTGAGGCCGAGGGCACCACACCGGCAACGATGACGGGCAGAGCCAGAAAAGCGAAGACGACGCGGAGAAACAGCAATCGGCCTCCCGCGGGCTTGATCCACAAGCGGTTTCGTTTCTAGTTGTTGCACTCCCAATCCGCGAGGTGATGGATGATACAAATCTATTCCTCAGAGTTTCCTCCTGTCGAAAAATTGGGGATTCGGGCCAAAATCTGGAATGCACAATTTCATAAAGATCTGGATCACGCCATTTTTCCTTACGTTTGGGTTGGCGGCACAGGTTCCTTTACCATCTAGAATCGTCCTCGAAGTGGAACACTATGTCGAATATCTGGAAGACACAACGGATCCCTTTAAGCGGGGTTCCAACCCGGCGCTGACGACGGTGGCTCGTCCGTTGCCGAATACTTTTCTGGAATCGGATCATCTTGCCGACATTGTGACGGTGAACGGTCAGGCAGCGAAAGGGCTGATGTACGGTTCGGCGCGGGTGATCGGGACAACGACCTCGTCCACTCCGGGGAGGCCCATCGCCGATATTTCCACCTCGACGTATCGATCCTATTACTTCCAAATCTTGAACGCCGATGGTACATACATCGGGACGATTTTCGCTAGCGGGCTGCAACTTGGGAATCCCCCTCCAGGCAGCCCGAGCGGTGTGGAGTTGGGTGAGTACGCCATTGTGGGAGGGAGCGGGGTGTTTCAAGGAGTTCGTGGCCAGGCTGGCATGGTGAACACGGTCACTGGTCGACTTGCTTCTGCCTCTGAAGACCCCAGCCAGAGAAGAGTGCATCCCGGAGGCAAGACTCGGTTTATCTTATCGATTTATCCGATGGTCTATCCGCAGGTGCTGACGGCGAATGGATTACCGGCAATTACGCATGCGGACTTCAAGCAGGTGACGGCGGCTGCGCCGGCTGTCGCGGGGGAAATTCTGTCGGTGTTTACGAGCGGGATGGGACCGACGCGGCCGGGAGTTGAACCGGGTGCGAGCTTTCCTCAATCGCCGCTGGCTGTAGTGACTTCGCCGGTTCAGGTGACAGTCGGCGGAGTTCCTGCTGAGGTGTTGTCGGCGGTTGGGTATCCAGGGGCTACGGACGGCTGTCAAGTGAACTTCAAAATGCCAGCAGGGGTGACACGCGGGAACGCGCAGGTTCGGGTGAGTTCGGCCTGGATTGGGGGCGTGCCAGTGAGCATGCCGGTGCAGTAACTGGGAGGAATCGTCGCTTGTGCCCTACTTCGTGCGGCTGTATTGCATCGTAAGGAACTGCGTCCAACTTCCGTCCGGGTTGCGAACCTGGGAACGGAAGGTTCTGTGGTCTGCATCGACGATCTCCATCGAATCCCGATAGAGGGATGTGGAGCCATCGCCCGACATAGAAGGGCCGTCGGCATTCATATTCAACGTGTTGCCTGCACGAGAACAGTCGTAAATCCGGAGCTTTGGCATCATCGAGCCAAACCAGGTGGCGACATACTTTTTTAGTTCCGGATCATAGCCAGCTGTAACGAACATGGTGGTGGGTTTGCCATCGGGCATCTGCCCTTGGGCCTCGGCAAGAATCCAGTATTCGCCAATGGTGCGAACGAGTTCTTTCCTGATGCTCTTCACGGGAGGTTTGTCCGGCCCCATAAGGGCCGCGGATTCATAGGTCCAGTTGCCAGCTATATGCTGGAGCCAGCGATGTTCGTCTAGTGGTGCGGTGCCGTGCATGGCAGCCCTCATTCTAAGCCGAGACATGCGCTTGTCGGGTGTGGTGGATAGACTATTCACCGTGAAGCGAATTTACTGGGTTGGATTGTGTGCGGTTGCGGCGGTGTTGCTCGGGCAGGAGGCGCTGAAGTACTCCGAGAAGCTGGAGCATGCGCCGACGCCGCTGCCGGACCGGTTGATCCTGACTTGGTCTGGAGATGCGAAGACGACACAATCGATGACGTGGCGGACGGATACGAGCGTGACGACGCCGGTGGTGGAGTTCGCTGAAACGCAAGACGGGCCGAACTTCGCGAAGGCTACGAGCAAGGTGAAGGGGATGAGCCAGCCATTTGAAACGGAGCTGTCTGTCGCGCATTATCATTCGGCGACACTGACGGGGTTGAAGGCGGGAACGAACTACAATTACCGGGTTGGGGATGGGGTGAATTGGAGCGAGTGGAACCGGTTTCGGACAGCGGGCGTGGTGGAAGAGGATTTTGAGTTCTTCTATTTTGGGGATGCGCAGACACAGATCGCCGAGCATTGCGCGCTTCTGTTTCAGACAGCATTTCGGCATGCGCCGAATGCGCGGTTTCTCGTTCATGCGGGGGATTTGATCAACAACTGAAACAACGATGGGCAGTGGGGCGAGTGGCACCGGGCGATGTCGTTTATCAGCCGGTCTGTGCCGAGCGTGCCGACGCCGGGGAATCATGAGTACGGGAAGATCGATGGGCAGCCAGCGCTGACGCAGCATTGGGGGATGACGTTTACGCTGCCGGAGCATGGGCCGAAGGGATATCAGGAGGCGGCCTATTACGTGGACTATCAGGGGTTGCGGATGATCTCGCTTGATTCCAACCGGGTGACGGATGAGCAGACGGCTTGGCTGGAGGAGGCTCTCAAAGGGAATCCGGGGCGGTGGACCGTGGTGACGTTTCATCATCCGGTGTTAAGCGCTGCCAAGGGGCGGGATAATCCGAAGCTCCGAGATGCGTGGCAGCCGCTGTTCGAGAAGTACAAGGTGGACCTGGTGTTGACCGGGCATGATCATACTTATGCACGATCGGGATTGGAGAAGACGACTGTGTATGCGGTGAGTGTGGTGGGACCGAAGCAATACGACCTGGAGAAAAAACCCTGGATGATCCGAACAGCAGAAGATACGCAGCTGTTTCAGATCATCCGGGTGAAGAGCAACCAAATGACCTACGAAAGCAGGACGGCGACGGGAACTCTCTACGATGCGTTCGATCTGGTGAAGCGGAAGAATGCCGCGAACAAGATCGTGAACCGGATTCCGGCTGGGAAGCCAGAGAATCATCGCGAGAAGAAGACCGTTCCGGCTGAGGATTAGAACCCGCGCTCGTTAGAACTCTTTGCGAGGCAGCGTGGCAGTGCTGGGGAAGTTGGCATTCTCGAGAGCCATGCCGATGGTCTGCGAGTTGTCGCTGAGAAACTGCTTGGCCTTGGTTGTATAGTCCTTGGGGTCTGAGACGCGGACGCCATAGATGGCGATGGCCGCGTTCTTGGGGGCGAGGGCGATCTTGACGAAGTTGAGTTCCCAGCGCTTGGCACCGGGTTGGTCGAAGGCGACCAGAATGTAGTTGAAGGGGCCTTGCTTCGATTGCATGGTTTGCGCCGTGAGGATCTTGCCGCCTTTGGCTTTGTAGGTGTCAAGGATGCCCTGTGCGAGACGGTCGAGATCCTGGATGGTCTTTGCGTCAGGACGATCGACGAGAGTGAGTAAGGTGGTCCATTGATTGATGGGTTCGTTGGCTGTGAATTCCCAAAGTGCGCTGGCCTACTGATTGAAGGACGCGAGGGTGTAGGTACGATTCAGAAAAGAGAAAGAGTCGCCCGCGGCCATGGTTTGTAGTGTCATCAGGATGCTCAAGAGTTGGATTTTCATCTCTATGGGGTAGAGCGATGATCGATGGCCGAGTCGATCAAAAGAGTTTTGCCCACCTGCATATGAAACAGGTGGGTCAGGAGGAAATTATGAAGCGGTTGGATTGCTGTCGCTAGCGTTTTCTCCTTAGGATCTGGATTGCGACCAAAGATGCGCCGATCAGGGCGTAGGTGGCGGGCTCAGGGACGGGGTCGGCCGTGCCCTAAAGATCTGTGACGACGAGAGCGCCGGGGCCGCCGGCGTTGCTGTATTGGAGCTGGAGGGTGTTGATACCGGCGATGAAGGCCGAGGCTGTGGCACTGAAGGGGGTGAGGGTGGTGAAGTTGAAAGAAGGACGGGTGGCCGGGCAGGAGCCACCTGTTGTAGCTAGAACTGTTGTATTGAGGCGGATGATCATGCAGTTGTCGGCACCCATCAAGCCAGAGAGGCTGGCGGTGCTGATGTCGAAGGGGCTCATATCGAAGGTTTGCTCAAGGATGAAGGAGAATCCGCCATTTGGAAAGGAGGGTGGAGCAGTCGGCGTGATGATGGCTGGAGAAATCCAGCGTGCACCGAGACTCGTTTCGTCGATATAGGGAAACTGCCAGCGGGTGAGGAAGGCATTGACCGAGCCGGTGGGGGGTATCAGATTGAAATGAGTTTCCAGCGCGCCCGGAGTGGGGAGCTGGTTGTTTGATGCGTCTGTGCCAGTGTTGAAAAGCGGAATGGACGCAGCAGAGAGGCTGGCGGCCAGGGATAGTGCGAGGAAGAAGGTTTTCATTGTCGGTTCCTTGCCTGAGATTGCGCGGAGTGCAAGGAACAGGGGTCAATGAATTTCAGTTTTTATTTTGCGCCGGACTTGAGAACTTCGATCGCCTTTTCGATCTGACGGTCTTTGCCGGCGAGGAAGTCGGCGGGGCCGTTGTCGACGAAGTAGTCCGGAGGAACGCCGTAGTTCTCCATGTTCTCGCCAGTGGAAGTGTAGACACCAGAACCTGGAGTGCGGATCTGAGAGCCGTCCATGAGAGTGAACGAACCGGTGCCGATGACGGCACCCATCGTGGGCATGCCGACGAGCTTGCCGAGGCCGAGGCGGCGGAAGCCGTCGGGGAACATCTCGGCGTCGCTGGCGGAGCGTTCGTTTTGGAGGACAACCATCGGGCCGTAGAAGGCCTGGACTGGGCGGGCGACGTCGATCGAGTCACGACCACGGGTGCGCTGGTATTGCTTGCGCTGATTGAGGATCTGGAGGAGTTCCTGATCGATGCCACCGCCGCCGTTGAAGCGCTGGTCGATGATGAGGGCCTTCTTGTCGCGGAGGTCGATGAGGTCTTCCTGGAACTTCTGCAAGGAGGGAGCGTCCATGGCACGGATGTGGAGGTAGCCGACTTCCCCGCCCGTGAGCTTGTCGACCATGGTTTTGTGTTTTTCGACCCAGAGTGAGTATTCGAGGTTTGCGTGAGCAGTGGGTGTGAGGGGATCGATGATGATGGGCCAGGCACCGTTGATGTCGGGCTTTGAGTTGAGGAGGAACTCAAGCTTGCGACCCGGGAGGACGTTGAGTAGCTCCCAGTAATTCTGTGTCGTTTTGAGTAGCTTGCCGTTGATGGAGAGGACGTAGTGGCCGGGAGTGATCTTGAGATAGTCCTTGTCGGCGGGGCCTTTGCGCTGGATGGCCTCGACTTTATAGAGGCCTGTGGCGGAGTCTGGCGTCATGGTGAAGCCGGGCTGGCGAGTTTGCATGCGCTCGGGCGGAGCTTCGCCGGGAAGGAGACCACCGCCGGAGACGCCGGTGTGGGAGGCGTTGAGTTCGCCGATCATCTGCATGATGACGTTGTGGAGCTCTTCGGTGTCGGCGACGTGCTCGAGGACGGAGGCGTGTTTGTCTTGTGCGGCGGCCCAGTTGACGCCGTGCATGTTGGGATCGTAGAAGCGGTACTTCATGACGCGCCAGGCTTCGGCGAAGACTTGCTTGCGCTCGGCGGCTCGATCAATGATCATGCGGACGGTGAAGTCGACACGACGGGGGGATGCGCCTGAAGATGCAGGTGTGCTGAGGGCGCGCATCGTGCGAGGACCGTCTGAGGCTTCGCCAGCGGGGACAGAGATTGAATACACCTGGCCGGCGATGAGTGCGTAGACATTGCGGCCATCGCGGGACCATTGGGGTTCGTTACCGCTGATGCCGATGCGGCCACCGCCGCCGGGTGTGGAGCCACGACCGCGGGAGGCGCTGTCGGCGACGGAGGTGTTGAGGCGCTGCATGCCAGTGCCGTCTTCGCGGACGACGTACATGGCAGGGCCTTCGGGCGGTGCCTCGGTTTGTTGCTGTGGTGCGCCCATGCTGCTGGCCTGCACAAGGTAGGAGCGGCTATCGGGAGAGACGACGACCATCATGGCCGCGCCGGGGATGGTGCCGATCTTCTGGATGCGGCGATCGATGTTGTCCCAGTCAATCTCTACGTTGACCGGGGTGGGTTGCGGGCGGCGTTGTTTTGGCTGTGGTGTGTCGGTGGACTGGGCCTCGGCTTCAGTGTTGATGTCGCGGGATTCGGGAGCTTTGTCCTGCTTGATGAGGTTGAACGAATAGAGTTGGGCGGGGCTGCCGCGGAAGCCCTGGGAAGCCATCGCGGGAGCGCTGATCCCGGCGAGAAAAACAAGTTTCTTACCATCGGGCGTCCACTTGGCTCCGCTGGAGAATTGGAAGAGATCAGAACGGAGAGACTGCTCATCATTGGTGCTAAGATTTTTGACCCAGACCTGGTAACGGAGGAGGCGGTCCTGCTTTGCATAAGCGAGCCACTTGCCGTCGGGGGAGAATTGCGCTCCGACGACGTTGCCAACCTCTCCTTTTGCGAGTACCTGAGTGGTGACGGTGTCGATCTCGACGCGACGGAGTTGGTGATCGGAGCCAGACCAGAGGATTGATTTCGAGTCGGGGCCCCATTGAATCTGCAGCTTGTCGCAATCGGCGTCGGAGAGTTGCTTGACTGTCTTGCCGAGTTCGTCGGAGATGAAGAGTTCCTGGCGGCCGGTACGGTCAGAGACGAAGGCGATCCATTTGCCGTTGGGAGACCAGCGAGGGTCTTCTTCGCGCCAGGGAGTTTCTGTCACGCGCTGGGGTTCGCCACGGTCGGCAGCGACGGTGAAGATTTCGCCGTGGACGGAGACGGCGACGCGCCGATTAGAGGGAGAGAGATGAAAGCCCTCAGCATTGTTTGAGATGGTGACAAGCGGAGTGTCATCGTCTTTCGAGTCTGAAGCGAGGTCAACGCGGATCTCGGTGGATTTGCCGGATGCGATGTCGAGCTTGAAGAGAGAGAAGTTCTCTTCGTAGACGATGGTCTTGCGGTCGGCGGAGATGGTGGGGAAGAACAGGTTGCCGCTGGTGTGGAAGGTGACCTGGGTGGGCTTGCCACCCTTGTCGGAGATCTTCCAGATGTTGTTAACGCTCTTCATGACTTCGAGGGAGCCAGCTTGGATTTTTTCTTCGTTGGGGAGGCGATCACTGACGAAGTAGATGTCGCCATTGTTTGCGTACATGGGCCAGAGGTAGTGGCCTTTGTAGATGTTGTCGCCGAGTTTGGTGTAGGTCTTGGCGGTGGTGTCCATGACCCAGAGGTCGCCTGCGTAGGAGCCGCGATAGTGTTTGCGCGACCAGGAGGCGGGGTGGCGCATGAAGGCGAGCTTTTTGCCGTCTGGGGAGTAGCTGGCGGTGGCACCCCAGTCGGTATCGATGGGGAGTTCGAGGCCGCCTTCGGGGCTGACTTCGAACAAGGAGGTAACGCTGGGAAATGCGCCGCGACCGCGAGTGGAGGAGAACAGGATGCGCTTGCCGTCGGGAGACCAGGCGGCGACGTTGTCGTCGGCGGTGTGGAAGGTGAGTTGTTTGGGCTTGCCGCCAGAGGCGGGAACGACGTAGACGTCGTAGTTGCCGTCGCGGTTGGAGGAGAAGGCGATCCAGTTACCGTCGGGAGAGTAGCGAGGGTAGATGTCGCGGGCTTTGTTGTCGGTGAGGCGCTGCGGCGAAGTGCCGTTTTCGTTGACGGTCCAAATGTCACCGAGGTAGCTGAATGCCACCTTACCTTTGGAGTAAGTGGGCTGGCGGAGTAGCTTGATGTCCGCTGTTAACGTCGTGACGAGGGCCAGGATCAAGAGGGCAAAGCGCATGCCCTCGATCTTATCGCGGGAGTTCTGGCTTGGCGATGTAGGCCTTCGGGATGTCGCCGGTGAGAGACTTCATGAAGGCGCCAATGTCGGCGACTTGTTCATTGGTGAGGTTGCGGTTGAGCTGGTGGGTGGCCATGAGCTTGATGGCTTCGTCGAGCGTCTGGATCTTGCCGTCGTGAAAGTAGGGACCGGTTTTCTCGATGTTGCGGAGCGAGGGGACCTTAAAGACCATCTTGTCCTTGTCGAGGTGGGTGACGGCGATGCGGCCTGGGTCGGACTCATTGGACCAGGGTTTCATCTGGCCGAGCTTCTTGTAAGAGTTGCCTCCCATGTAGGGTCCGTTGTGGCAGGAGGCGCAGCCGGCAGCCTGGAATTCCTGATAGCCTTTGGCTTCTTGCGGGCTGAGACCACCACCGCCTTTCAGGAAACGATCGAAGCGGGAGGGCGTGACGAGGCCGCGCTCGAAGGCGGCAATGGCTTGGGCCATGTTGTGAAAGTTGACGGGCTTGGGTTCGCCCGGAAAAGCTTGCTTGAAGAGTTCCACGTAGCCGGGGATGCGCTCGAGGCGATATTCAACTTCGGCCTTGGAGGGCATACCCATTTCGCCGGGGTTGAGGACAGGACCTTTGGCTTGGGCTTCGACGTCGTCGGCGCGGCCATCCCAGAATTGCGCAAGGTGGCCGGCAGCGTTGTAGACGGTGGGGGCGTTGCGACCACCAATCTGGCCTTTGAAGCCGCGAGAGGTGGGCATGGAGTCGACGCCGTATTTCTCGAGGTCATGGCAGGAATTGCAGCTCATCGTGCCGGACAGGGAGAGTCAGGGCTCGTAGTAAAGCATGCGGCCAAGCTTGACCTTTGGGTCGGTCATGGGATTGTGGCCGGAGGCCATATTGCCGGGGAGAGGGCTGAATAGGGCTACTTTTTTGGGTTCTTGAGTGAGGAGGGCGAGTGGGAGGAGGAGGGAGGCAAGCAGACGCATCGGTGTAATGGATGCCATTCTAAGATGTTTTGAGACCAAGAAAAAGGCCACCTTTTTGAGGTGGCCTTTTCGGATTACTCCATGTCTCCACGGCGCTTCTTGCGGTTGCGCTTCCGGGCGAGAGCTTGCTTAACGCGTTTCTTTTCGCCGGGTTTGAGGTAGAAGGAGTGCTTCTTAATTTCCTTGATGATGTCTTCCTGTTGCACTTTACGTTTAAAACGGCGCAATGCCGCTTCCAGGGTCTCACCGTCTTGCAGGAGAATTTCAGCCATCTCGATTCACCTCCTCTCTTGGCAAAATTATGTGCTATTCGGCACAAACCTCCAGATTAGCACAGCGATGAAGTTTCCGGGTATGATGTTTGGGACGTGAACGAATCGGGGGATGTAACTCGACTCTTACCGGACTGGTCTGGCGGCAATCAGGAAGCGCTAGACGAGCTGATGCCGCTTGTTTATAACGAGTTGCATCGGATTGCCCGGCGAACGTGGACGGGGCAGAATCCGGGGCACACCTTGCAGCCCACGGTGTTGATCCATGAAGCATATTTGAAGCTGGCTGGACATGAGAAAAAGTCGTTTCAGAGCCAGGCTCAGTTCTTTGCTCTGGCTTCGATGGCGATGCGGCAGGTGCTGGTGAATCATGCGCATTCGAATCTGACGCAGAAGCGCGGGGGCGACCAGCAGGTGGTGCCGCTCAATGACGTGGATCCGGGGACGCAGCGGCAGGCGCAGGAAGTGATTGCGTTGAACGAGGCGCTAAAGAAGCTGGAAAAGTTGGACCCGCGGAAAAGCCGGGTGGTCGAACTGCGGTATTTCGGCGGTATGAGCATTGAAGAGACGGCTGAAGCGCTGCAGGTGTCGACGATTACGGTGACGCGAGACTGGCAGGCAGCGCGGGCATGGCTGGCGCGCGAATTGGGTGTTGGCGGACTGGGATGAACGCCGAGGAGTGGGCACAGGTTGAGGAGTTGTACCTGGAGGCCTGCGGGTTGGAGCCGGAAGAATTGGGACCTTTCCTGGCTAGGCTTGATGAGGGGCTGCGAGGTGAAGTAGAGAGCTTGCTTGAGGCGGACCGACTGAGTGGAGGGTTTCTCGAAGAGCCACCAGGGTTGCTGGCCGCAGACCTGCTCGATCGGGCGCCAGACCAGTTGGTGGCCGGAGATTTAGTGGATGGATACCGGGTGGAGGCTTTGGTGACGGTAGGCGAGATGGGGGAGGTGTATAGGGCCTACGATGTGGAACGGGATGCGGCGGCGGGGCTAAAGGTGTTACGGCGGCACTTGTTGGTGGACCCCTTTGCGGAAGCGAGGTTTGAGCGCGAGGCCCGGGCTGCGCAAGCGCTGGCGCATCGTAACCTTGTGAAAGTTTACGAACTGGGAGAGTCGCCGGTGGGTTTATATCTGGCGATGGAGTGGGTGGATGGAGTAACGTTCCGGGAATTGCTAGATGGGGGCGTAGCTTCGTTTGGCGAAGCAGTGGAATGGGCGAAGCAAGCAGCGGAGGGAGTGGCTGCGGCGCATGCCGAAGGAGTGATCCATCGCGATATCAAGCCAGAAAACATAATGTTGAGGTGTGATGGGGTGGTAAAGATTTTGGACTTTGGCCTTGCGAAGCGAACAGGGCAGCGAAGTGTGGATCCAGAAGGTTGGGGAGCATCTGGGACGATCTCGGGGACGTTGTCAGGAACATTGCCTTATATGTCGCCGGAGGTGCTTTGGGGGGAGGCCGCTACCAGCGCTTCGGATGTGTTTTCGCTAGCCTCGGTGATGTATGAGCTGTTCACGGGGAAGCATCCATTTGCCGGTGAGACGCCGCTCGATGTGTTTGAGGCGATCGAAGGCAAGACACCCTCGACACCCAGTTCGTTGCGACCGGAATTGCCTCTGGAGCTGGATGGATTGTTGTTGAGGATGCTCGAGAGGACGCCGAGCTCAAGGCCAAGCGCCGCCGAGGTAGCGGCAAGTCTTATTGCAATTTCAACGAAATCATCAGCTCACTAGAAGTGCGGCCGGAGCGATCGCGAGCGCCAGCGAAGCCGACTGAGAAGGTGGTGTTGAAATAAGAAGCGATGACCATCTTCACGTCGAGCTGGGTTCCGAGGTTGGCGTTGAGTTGGCGGTTCGAGCTGTTTGTAATGTTCCCTGCAAGGAACCCAGAGAAGAGGGAAAGGCGAGCCCAGTTACAATGGCTAGCCGTGGTGCCGAAGTCGCGGAAGCGTTTTGGGGGGCAGATTCCATTCGACCATGGATCTGGCGTAGTCAGTGGCACCGATCTGATTGAGCTCGACGCTAGCAAAGCTGTAACATTCGCGGTAGCGGCTGACTTCCTGATGATCGACCCAGTTGTTACCAAAGCCGCCGAAGAAGAAGTTGGCGAAGGGTTCCGTGCGGGGACCGAACGACTTGGCGGCTGAGGAGCGCACCCAGATCGGAGAGTTGCGGATGGGTGTGAGAAAGCCCTGGTCGAGTTGGCCGTAGAAGCGTGGGTAGAGGTTGCCATTGACGAGGTTTGAGCGGGTGTTGAGTTTCCACCTGGTGCCCTTTTCGTCGTCCACCGCGCCAAGAGTTTTGACGACGCAGGCGTAGTTGAGGCCGACTTTGGCGGTGATGAATTTGTCGAAGCTGGCGCGGACGTTCTGAAATTCTGGCAGGCGATCGAGGCCGACGTATCCGGCGACACTGGAATCGAGCTCGAGGGTCTCGCTGGTTTTGTAACGCAGGTAGCGCTTGTGGCCGAGGGTGCCGGCGAAGCCTTTGCGGGCGGTCTTTGTGGGGCCGAAGAGGTCGTAGAAATCGGCCTGATTGAAATTGGCCGTGGCGCGCCAGCCGAAGTAGTTGAACTCTGCCGAAGCATGGGCGCGTTCGTTTAATGGGAGAGATTTGGTTGGCGAAACAGTGGCAGTGACCTTGAGGCGGGCGAGGCCAAGGCCATCGGACAGATCGAGACGACCGCCATAGGCGACTTGGTCTTTGTAGCCCTGAATGATGGAGATAAGGGAGTGTCCTCGAAGCCTTGAAATCGGCTTGAATTCGCCGGCTCGGGTGGTGGCTTCGGCGAGATCGATCACCTTGCCTGAGCCCATGTTCCAGGATTTGACCACGGGGTACTTTTGGACGACACGCTGGCCAAGATATTTGACAGCGGCAATGTCGTCGAGAGGTTTACCGACCTGGACGAAGACCGGGTAGAACCCTTGCGATGTGTATTCAAAAGCGAGGAGGCGGCCATCGGCGAGCATGTGGGGCCAGAAGAGGCCGGTCTCCGTATTGGAGAGAGCTTCCATCGATTTTGTGGCAAGGTCGAAGCGGAAGATATTGGAGGCGCCAGAGTAGAAGGATGTGCCGTAGAGGTGTTTGCCGTCCGGTGAGAAGGTGAACGCCGCGGCGGAAGAGAAATCGAAGTCTTTGATGAGAGTGGTTGTCGCGTCGTTGTTGCGGAGGCGCTCGAGCTCGAAGGTGACGAGCTTTTGGCGACCGCTTACATCGGAGATCACCGCGGCCATGAGCTTGCCATCGGGTGAGATGTCGAGGTCGAAAGGATCGGTGCCGTAAGGGAACTCAAAGCGGCTGATGGGCTTTGTGTAAGGGGGCGGGAGTTCGATGAGACTCAAAAGGCCCTTGCTGTGACGAATGGCCCAGAGGGATTTGGATTGGGGGTCGAAGGCGAGGTCGCCGGCACGGAGTTGATCGAACAAGCGGATCTGTTTGCCGGTGGTGAGATCGTGCACGTTGAGGTCGCGCTGGTCATTGTTCTCTGTGGTGAAGAAGACCTTGCGACCGGCCTTGTCAAAGGCCAGGGAGGTGACAAAGAAGAGTGCTGCGCCCTAGATGTTTCGAAGGTTTTTTGATTGGCCGGTGGTTGGATCGATGGAGGCCAGGTGGGCCATGGGGCCCGGGTAGCGGACGGCGACGAGGAGTTGGTTGGTTTGCTCGTCGTAGAAGGGATTGGAGACGGATCCGAGAGCTTGTTTGGAGAACCGCGTGAGTGGTGTGAGAGGGTACTTGCGAAGGTCAGCGAGATTCTGTTGCTGCCACGCTTTCTCGGCAGCAATCCAGCGTTGCCAGGTGTCTTCGAGAGAAAAGCCATAAACTTTTTGGAACTGAGAGCTGAAATAGGTCTTGGAGTCGTCTCCACTGCGGGCCCAAGCGAGGACTTTTTCAGGACTGTATTCTGCGGCGAGCCAGGTGACAAAGCGAGTGCCGTAGAGATAAGAGTTGACGCCGACCTGGAAGTCGATGGTGGTGCCTTCGGCTCCGAGACCGACTGGGTCGTAGATGCGGGCATTGTCGCGAACCAAGGACCGGAAGACCATTTCGTCATAGCCGCCAAGGGAGCGACCGAGGCCACCGGCCATCCACGTTTGGAGAAAGACAGCAATGCCTTCGTGGAACCAGCGCGGAGCATAGCGGCGAGGCACGGTGAGGTAGGCGTAGGCCATGGAGAGGGGGTCGTCGCCGTCGGGAACGACCTTGCCATGCATGACACCGAGCCCGAAGAGCTTGCGGAAATTGCGATCGGAACGGCGGGTGCCGTCGATTTCGACTACGTGAGCGCGTTCGTGATTCATCATCCAACTCATCCGCTCATTGGTGGGGACGGTTTCGTAGATGTAACTGGCAGGAGCGATACCTACATTGACGCGATTGAGAGGAATGGCGTCTGCGCCGCCGTGGGAAAAGTCGGAAAAGTCCTCCAGGAGGATGGAGACTTTCTCTTTGGGTTGGTAGTTGAAGATCTGTTTGTGGAAGGCGAATGAACGCTCAAAGGAGCGCATGAGTTGCGGGGCGAGATCGGTGTGGCTGGGGTCGTAAAGGATGAGGTGGGCTTGTCCCCTTCCGTGAGACACGAGTCTAGACACTGTCGGCTGCCAGGCGGAAAAAGCACTGGACAGCCAGCCTTTGTTTTAGCAGAATCGCTGTAGTGGGAGAGAC
>VFZU01000113.1 GCA_016870995.1 Acidobacteriota bacterium | reverse complement strand
CTCCGGGCTCCTTCCGCAGCCCCGGAATCGTGTTTGTTTTCTCTCGACATCGAACATCTCCTTTCGAACATTTTCTCTATGAAATGTCCCAGGGAGCTGTCCATCAAAATCGCGGAGCGGGAGAGTGGATCCTATGCCGCCTCGAACTTCGATCAATTCGTCGCCGGTAACTTCCTGCTGAACGGTTCGCTCGTGCCGATCCGCCGTCTGGCGCCCGACACGAACACCAATCTCGGTTTCGCCTTCGTCGATAACATCGGCTTCCGCGTAACGTCGACGGCTGCGGATGCTCCTGGCTCGATCCAGCGCATCCAGTTCCCAACGGCTGCAGCGCAAATCGGAACTCCCATCGTTGAGTCTCCGCTGCAGGTGAGCCCAGTTGCTCAACCCTTTATCCGCACGGTCGCGCCGCTCTATTCCCGCAACACGATTGTGGTGCTGACAGTTTCCGGCTTCACGGTCCTGCCGTGGACCTACGACGCCGCTGTTGCGACACCGCGCATTACCCGCGTCACCAATCTGGCCGATGGTTCCACCTCGGTCGCACCGGGTAGCCTTGTCAAGATCGAAGGCACTGACTTGAGCCCGATCAATCAGGCCTCGCGGGAACGTCCTTTGCCGACGGCCCTCGGCGAAAGCTGCATCACGGTGAACGGCCTGCCGATCCCGCTGATCTTCGTCAGCTCTCGTGAAATCAACGCCCAGATCCCATTCGAGATCGGTGGGGCGACCACTCTGATCCTCCGCACTCCGGGTGGCGTCAGCGACAACTTCAACATCAATGTGCAGCCGAATGCCCCGAGCATCTTCCGCACCCTGGTAGCCGGTATCGACGGCCAGGTGGCGACGATCGTCAACGGACGCAACGGCCTGCTGGTCACCAATTCGAATCCCGTCAAGCGCAACGACCGCATCGTGATTTACCTCACGGGTCTTGGTCAGACGAATCCGCCGGTTCCAGCCGGTTTGAGTTCGCCTGCTGAGCCGCTGGCGCAGTCACTCGTCGCCCCCGTGGTTTCCCTCGGTGGTGTTGAGATCCCGGTCACCTATGCCGGTCTCACGCCCGGTGAAGTCGGTGTCTATCAGATCAATGCCGACATCCTGCGCTGGGTCCCGACGGGCTTTGAGATCCCGCTCAAGATCGCCCAGGGCGGCTCTGTCACCGAGATCAAGGTGCGGGTCATCGAATAAAACTTTCACAGTATAAATTGTTTTCAATTTACAATCGTCCGAGAAGGAGCTCGCCAATGCGTGACACCCGATTGATTCTGGCCGCTGCGCTGTTGACCAGCCTGCCGGCGATGGCCCAGCGCTGGGAATTCGGCGCGGGAGCAGCCGGTACGTTCTACACTTCGAAGTCTGTCTCGATTGGATCTCTGAAGGCCGACACCGGATTCAAGAGTGGCTTTGGCGCCACAGCCTGGCTCGGCAACGACATGCACAATTACATTGGCGGCGAAATCCGCTACTTGTATCAGCAGAACGACCTGAAGCTGAACACCTATACCTTCGGCGGCCGCAGCCACACGATCCATTACGACTTTCTGATCCATGGCGCACCGCGCTCGGCTAAGGTTCGTCCATTTATCGCTGGTGGCGCTGGTTTCCGCCGGTACGAAGGGACGGGTCGTGAAGTGGCTGTGCAACCCTTCAACAACTTCGCGTTCCTGACTCGGACTTCCGAGTGGGTTCCCGTGGTTTCCGTCGGCGGAGGTATCAAGTTCCTCCCGTCCAAGCGGCTTGCCTTCCGCGCTGAATTCCGCGACTACATCTCGCCGGTTCCGAACCAGGTGATCACTGCCGCTCCGGGCGCGAAGCTCAACGGCTGGTTCCACAACTTTGTTGCTTCGTTCGGCGTCTCAGTTCTGTTCTAATCGGAACAGATGCAAGAGAAGTGCGCACTTTGCGGTACGCGACGTCCGAAGCGATTCTGTCCCGGCCTGAGGGCTGATATCTGCCCTCAATGCTGCGGCAAAGAGCGCGAAGAGACGATTGCCTGTCCATTCGACTGTGAGTTCCTGAATCAGGGCCGTGACCATGAACGGTTGCGTGAGCTGACACCCCAGGAAATCCCCCACCCCGAGATCATCGTCCAGGAGAGCTTTCTCCGCGATCATGAGCCTCTTGTGCTGGTGACTGCGGCGGCGATTGCCGAAGGCACCGAACGGCTCGACGGGCTGATCGATAATGACGCGCAAGAAGCACTCGAAAGCCTCGTTCAGACCTATAAAACGCTCGGTAGTGGGTTGATTTACGAGACGAAGCCGAAGAATCCGATCGCGGCCGCACTGCATGAATTAGTTCAGTTGCGGGTTACCGAATTCCGGCGTCGGATTGCCGAACAGGCCGGGTATGCGGGTGTTCTCGATTCGCACGTTCTCGCTGTGCTGATCTTCCTGCAGAGAATGGAATTGCAATTGAACAACAAACGGCGCAGAGGCCGTAGCTTTTTAGATGCAGTTCGGCGTTTTCTTCCACCCCCAATGCCAGCAAATCCCGCGACAATGGGAATATGGCAACCGGAGTAGTCGTATTCGCGCACGGCTCACCTGTGGAAAGCGCGAACGAAGCGGTTAGGCAAGTCGCGCGGGTCATTTCCGAAGACGCTAACTTTCCGCTGGTAGCAATCTCATTTCTGGATGGCGGCAAGCCGGACTTGCCAGGGGCTGTCGAAGAGCTTCTCGCAAAAGGGGCAGACCGCATTCTCGTCGTTCCTTACTTCTTGACGGTTGGGCTGCATTTGCGGCGAGACCTGCCGGATCTGATTGAACGTATCCGAGCCGAAAAAACAGGTCTCGAAATTCAAGTGACACCACCTCTCGACGGACATCCAATGCTCGGGTCGATACTGCGGGATCGAGCTAAGGAAGGACTTGCACAATGGCACTCGTAGAACGGCCGGCTCGGCTGCTCGAATATTTTGATGTTGGACCTGGCATCCGGCACTTTCGCTTTGAGGTGCCCGACGTCGAGAGTTTTCACTATTCGCCTGGGCAATGGGTTTCGATGACGGAAATGGTTGGCGACAAGAAGGTGACGCGAGCTTATTCGATCGCTTCACTGCCTGCAGGCAACCGATTCGAGATCTGCTTGAACAAAGTCGAAGACGGGTTGTTCACGCCGTATCTTTTCAGCCTCAAGCCTGGCGACACGGTGCCGACCAAGGGACCGGTAGGAATGTTCACCTTGAGGGATAAAACGCGAGAAGCGGTGTTCGTCGCAACCGGCACGGGCGTGGTTCCCTACCGACCGATGCTCAAGCAGGCGGGGTATCTCGACCAGGGTACGAAGGTGACACTCATCTTCGGGGCGCGCTATGAGAGTGGGCTGATGTTCCGCGCCGAGTTCGAGCAACTGGCGGCACAGCATGCGAACTTCAATTTCATCGCCACCGTGACAAGGCCCGAGCCATCGTGGCAAGGCCGAAGCGGGCGCGTGCAGCCGTTGTTGTGGGAAGTGATCGGGGATCGCACGGATCTGGACGTCTACGTTTGCGGCTTGAAGGAGATGGTCGAGAGCGTGCGCGAGGAACTCAAGGCGCGCGGGTTCGACCGCAAGCAGATCATTGTGGAGAAGTACGACTAGCTCAGTATGCAACTCAGCACCAACCGAATTATCGCTCTCGTTTTGCTCGACTTTGTACTTTTCGGCATTGCCGTGTTTCTCATGTTGCAGGTCATGCCGAAGCCGCTCAAGCCATTCGACTATCTTTTAGTGGGAGGAGTGGCGACACTGATCAGTCTGCTCGGAGTGTGGTTCTTGATTTGGCGGGTGACGCCGAATCGGTCGGGATTCCTATTCGAGAAGAGGCCCAAGCAATGAGCTATCGGTATTGGGACATCAGCATTCCGCTCCAGGATGGCATGGTTTGCTGGCCGGGCGATGATGCGCCCAGCGTGAAGCAGGTGACGTTTATGGATCGCGGCGATATGTGCAACGTGACCAAGCTGCATATGAGCGCTCACACGGGTACGCATATGGACGCGCCGCGGCACTTTGTCAATACTGGCGCGGGAATCGATCAGACGCCCCCGGATGCGCTGATTGGTCCGGCGCGGGTGGTCGAGATCGCGGACCGTGTTGCGATCCGGAGGGCCGAGCTTGAAGCGCTGAAACCAAAGGCAGGGGAACGGCTGCTGTTCAAGACCAGGAACTCGACGGAAGCGTGGGCGTGTGGTGCAGATTTTGACAAGGACTTTGTCTATATTGCTGACGAGGCTGCTCAGTATCTAGTGGAGTGCGGGGTGAGGACGGTGGGCGTGGATTACTTGTCGATCGGGGGCTTTTATCACGACACCGTGGAGACACATGTCACGATCCTGGGGGCGGGTATCGCCGTGATCGAAGGGTTGGATCTGAGCGAGGTAGAGCCGGGAGAGTATGAGCTGATTTGTCTGCCGCTAAAGATTGCGGGCGCCGATGGGGCGCCCGCGAGAGCCGTTTTGCGAATGGCGGTTTAGACCGGCTCGCCGTCGTTGTGGACGGGGTGGAGCATGGCCTTGGATTCCTTGATCTTGTAAGTCTCGATGCGGGAACCGGTGGGCCCTTTGGAGGTGCGCTCGAGGATGGAGCTCATCTCGGCGGGAGTCATCTTCTTGAGTGTCTTGAGAACTGCGATGTTCTGTTCCAGCTGATCGACGGACTCGACGCCAGAGACGAGGGTGTTGGGGTTCTGAGTCCAGGCGAAGCGGAGGCACTCTTCAATGGTGGCGATGCGCATCTTGCCGATGTTGCCGATGGCGTTGGACTTCATGCCGATCAGGCCGAGGCCGCGTTCGCGGACCTTGGGGTGGACGTTTTGGATGAAGCTCAGATAGTGTGGGTCGATCAAATTGACTGGGCATTGAACTGTTTCCCAGCCTGAATAGCCTTCGAGGAGGCGTAGGTGGACGTTCGGGTCGGCGTGGCCGGTGAAGCCGATGTGGCGGACCTTGCCTTGTTCCTTGGCCTTGACGAACGCTTCGAGGGAGCCGCTGGGGCCGAAGATTTTGTCGACTTCGGCCTGGGTGACTACTTCATGGCACTGCCAGAGATCGAGGTAGTCGGTCTTCATGCGCTTGAGGGTGTTCTCGAGCTGTAGCATGGCGCCGTCGCGGGTGCGATTCTCGGCCTTGGACATGAGCCGGACGCGTTGGCGGAGGCTTGAGGATTCTCCGAAGACCTTGCCGTAGGTGACGTCGCTTTCGCCGCCATGGTATTTGGCGGCGGAGTCGAAGAAGTTGACGCCGAGTTCGAGGGCGCGGTTGATGATACGGACGCCGGAGATCTCGCCACCGACACGCATGTGATAGCCACCGAGGCAGAACTTAGAGACCTTCAATTGGGACTTGCCGAGGATGTCCATCGGCATGGGTATTTGCGCGAGTGCAGCAGAGCTGAGCCCCGCGACTGCGGCGGTGCTTTGAATGAATTGACGGCGTTGCATAGTGCGATTGTATCTGTTCGCAGCCGCCAGGTCGACTTGTGCGCCAATGCGCGGCGACCTGATCTGGATGTCTGAGGGTGCCAGGGCGAATGCGGCTAGTCGCGGCCTGGCAGGAGCTTCATCAGTTTCTCGAACCAGCTCATGTCGGTTTCGGGAAGCGGCTTGGAGCGGTTGCTGACGGGCGGGGCGTTATCTGGCGACTTGTAGGGTTGCTTGCCAAGAGACTTTACGCGGTTGCCATCGAAGGTGTAGGACTTGAGCCAGAGCTTGCTTGAGTCGTCTTCGACGATGACCTGGAACTCGTTGGGCTTGGCCAGCACCGGGAAGAAGCCGCGCAGGTTGCGTTCTCGGTACGCAGTCTCATAGCGGTGGCGGCGTGTGTTGTAAGTGAACAGGCGGATGCCGTCGAATTCGAAGGGTGCGTACTTTTGGCTCTGTGTGGTCCAGAGCCAGTGGTTGTAGGTCTTGCCGTCGTCGGAGACTTCGCCCATGGGGAAGTAGGAAGTGATGCGCTGGCCTTCGGCGTATTGAGCGACATCATCAGGCACTTCGAGGAAGATGGCATTTGTGACAACCCAGCCGACGCGGCCGTCTTTGTTGCGGATCAGCGAGAGGTCGTCCATGGGTTTTGCTTCGACGGGTTTGCCAGGTTCTGCTTCGACGGTGGATCGTGACATATCGAGCCAGTTGTCGGGAAGCTTGGGAGTGGGTGGCGGGGGCGGAGGTGGGATGGCGGGTTCTTTTTTGTGGCGCTTCTTCCTGACTTGAGGTTTGGGGCTTAAGTCTTCGATCTCGATGGTTTCGCCTTGGTAGGGAGTTCTAACAACGACACGGTGGCCGATGACGTCGAATTGTTCTTTCTCCTGGATTTGGAGAAAAGTCGGCGAGTTGCGGTTGGGATCGGTATGAACGTTGAGGACATCAAAGACCGTTGCGCGGCCCATTGAGGGGGCGTTTTTGTAGTGCTTGGCCAACTCGTCGAGTTGATCCATCTGCTTGGCGCTGATGAGGAGGCGGATGTCGACCCAGCCGATGACTTGAGCTTTGGTACGGACTTGTAGAAAGCGTCGGCGCCGGTCGAGGACTTCCAGCCGTTCCCCGTGTTGGACCGTGGTGATAACTGGTGAGCGGAGGGTGACATCCTGCCGGAGGGGGAGTTGGTTGGGACCAGCGAAAGCTTCGCCGATGACACGATAAACCGGGCCTGGCTTTTCCTTGTTGCAGGAAAGCAGGCCCGGCAGGATGGCGAGGATGAGGTAGAGAAGCGCCTTAGACGGCCTGGGCGATCTCGAGCAATGAGTCTTCAAACGAATAGTCGATGCGTTTGCGCTTGACACTGTTACGCAAATACCAACGGTAGGTCTCTTTGAGGCCGGTGGCGAAATCGCGCGGCTTGAGTTTAAGCATCCGCTGGGCCTTGTTGGTGACCATGGTGATAGGGGCGACATCGAAGTAATACCCGAAATAGAGTTGAGGGCCCATGGGGTGTCCACCGGCTAGAGCGATCTGGCGGCGGGGGACACGGATGATATTCGGCTTCTTGCCGGTAGCGCTGGCAAGGGCGTGTACGACCTCTTCCTGCGTGAGCGGCCGCGAGTTGGCGACGTTAAAAGCATTGCCAACGGCCTGGGGATGTTCGAGCACCTTTTGGCAGGCGAGGATGAGGTCAGCGACGTGGACGAACTGCATGAGGCGGCGGCCATCACCCGGGAGGATGAGCGAGCGGCCGGCGCGGAGGCGATCCCAGAAGAAGGCTTCGCGGTAGTAGTTGTTGCCGGGACCATAGATAAAAGGAGGCCGCAGCGTAATGACCGGCACATGGTAGCGGTAGTACATGCGGAACAGCATGCGTTCGCTCATGGCCTTGTTGCGGACATAGGCATCGGGATGGTCGTCGGGGGCGAGGGCGTCGGCTTCGTGATGGTTTAGACCATCACCATAGGCAGCCACAGAGGACATGAAGATGTACTTGGAGAAGTTTCCTTCCATGGCCTTGATGGTGTGCTCGACCTGGGAGGCGTTGGTGCCGCGCTCCCAATCGTAGACGTTATCGAAAACTACGTCGAACTTTTCGCGGGCGAGAACCTTGCGAATCTGCTCGGGGTCGTTGCGGTCGGCAGTGATGTTACCGATCTTCTTTTTGAAGGGATGGGCCTGCTTGCGGTGCAGGATGGTCACATCGTTCTTCTGCTTGATGAGAGTTTCGACGAGCATGCGGCCGACGAACTGAGTGCCGCCGATCACAAGAATACGCATGCCTGAGGAATTGCTTCTGGCTAATGATTCAAACACTTTATTTTCTTCAGCTCCGTCCAGAGCGGGTTTGGTTAGTCGTAGTAGTCGAGGTCCAGGTGAGTGATCGAATCTTCGCCGCGCATACCTGCGCGTTGGGCGAGATCGAGGAATAACACCTGGTCCAGAACAGGTGGCGCAGCCAGAATGGAATCGCGGCGGAGGACGTCCACCTTGATTTGCATTGGATAACCGAGCCAACCCAAGTTATCGATGTTGCCCCAATCCTCTTTGGCGTTGCCGCGAGGGGGGTAGTAATTTTTGGTAGTGAAACTGATGGGACCCTCAAGGAATTTAGCGTCGCCGTTGCCGGGTCGAACGGTTGCTGGCCCCTGCTTCACTTGTTCGACACCCGCAAGGATAGTAGTGGCGTCGGCGCTGAGACGGGGAGTAAAGATGCCGAGCGTTCTAACTGCGGGAGCAATCTTTACGTTCTCTCTCACTTCGTGAGGGCTATTCGACAACGGAGGACCTTTCCTTGCAATTCGTTCAGTTTCAATAAAAGCTGAACGAGAGTTCCAATTGCTATACTACCAATCGAATGAGCCTTCGCGCTACGGCGACCATTACCGCAGTGTTGGTGGATGACGAAAGATTAGCTCGTGAGGAGCTGGAGTTTTTGCTGCGCGATTTCGCGGAAGTCGAGGTGGCAGGGGTGGCGGAGAACGGGGTGCAGGCTCTGGAAGTGATTGAAAAGATTGAGCCGGACCTCGTTTTTCTGGACGTTCAGATGCCGGGTTTAGATGGACTTGGCTTAATCCGGCGGCTACAGGACCAAAACGTACGGTTACCTTATTTTGTTTTAGCGACGGCTTTTGACCAGTACGCGGTTGAGGCATTTCGGCTGGAGGCGATGGACTATTTGCTGAAACCGGTAGAGAAAGACCGGCTGGGAGTGACCATCGAGAGGGCCAAAAGATACTTGACGGAACATGGCGGAATCGCTGAGGCGACCGAAGATGCGTCGCCAAGGCCGGTGAATCCGAAGAGCAAGGTTGTAGTGAAGGCCGGCAGCCGGAATCTGCTGATCGACACGAGCGAGGTGATTTACGCAACGATTGTGGACGGGATGATCCGGATTGTTGCGAGCACGGTGACCGGGGAAAGCAGCTACAAGACGATCGACGAATTGCAGGGGGATCTCGACCCTGAGGTGTTCTGGAGAGTGCATCGGGGGTACTTGGTGAACCTGAACCGGATCCGTGAAGTGAATCCATGGTTCCATTCGAGCCTGATGCTGAAGATGGACGACGAGAAGGGCACCGAGGTGCCGGTGAGCCGTGCGCATGCCAAGAAGTTACGTGCGTTCTTGAAGCTGTAGAAGGAGGTAGCGCGATGGCGTCTGTTTATCAGGAGCGAGCCGACGAGTTGGAGAAGTTCGAGTTCCAATATGGGGTGGAGCGCGGAAGACTGGCGATGGCGCAGGATCTGCTAACGGATGCGTTGAGCCTGGTGGGGCAGCATGGGGTGTACTGCCAGAGTGTTCGGCAGCCGGGTAAGCCGGCGATGGACTTGCAGATCATTCTGAAGCTTTTGAATGACACCAAAGAACTGGTGACTGACGTGATGGAAGAGATCAAGAAGAATCAGCGGCCCGCCTGAACACACTACTGGCGGGGGTGTTCAGGGGCAATGCCGGGATATTCAATTTTCAAAGGTCTGTGAGGGATTGGTTGCCCTCGGTATCGATTGGGTTCGTTTTTTTCAGGCGGCTTCGAGTGTCGGAGCGGGGTGGATTGGGTTCGTTATTTCACTTTGCAGGTTGAGGCCGTGATGGATGGCGAGGCCGAAGAAGAGGGCTTCTTCCTGCTTGAGTTCGTGGGCGCGGAGCTTGGCCGTTGGAAGAGCAGGGGAGATGTTTTCATCGAGCTCGACGTCTTGTAGCTCCGCGTGGATCTCGACGGCGGCGAGACGGTCGACCTGGAGCTGGGAGAGTTGTTTGAAGGCCTTCAAGGCGCGGCGCTCGAAGAGGGCACCTTGTTTGACGAGGCGTTCCATCTGGAGGAAGAGCTTCTGGTTTTCGGGGTTGGCGAGCCAGCGGTCCTGGGCTTCGGATTCGAAGCGTTGCGCTCGCAGTGACTGGAAGGTTGCATAGGCGTACTGCTCGAAGACGACTTCTTCGGCCGGGCCAAAGGGGGCGATTTGCTGGAAGAGCTGTTCGCGGAGGGCTTTGAATTGGGTTTGTTCTTGCGGGTTGGCGGCGAAGAGCGCGTCGGCCGAGGCGTTGAGGCCGTGGCGGAGGGAGTTCTTTACGGATTGCTGTTTGCCTTCGACGGTGCGGGGACCGGTGGACTTTTGTGCGTTCTGTTTGTTGGCGCGGAGTTGTGACAGTGAAGCCATGACGTTGGGATCCTCTCGGGGTTGAGATTTTGTGGAATTGCTTCCGGGTACAGAATACGGGATGGGGGTGGAGGGTGCGGGGTGCGGCTTGAGCTAAGTTGTTGAAGAGAAGAGAGAAGATTTATTTTTTCGAGAGGTGAACGCCAAAATTACTCACTTGGAAACCAGGGCATTCCGACAGGGGAGTGAGCGCGTGAGCAGAAATCTGGAAATCTGGTAATCTGGAAACTATGAAGACAACGCTTGAGATTCCGGATGAGCTGTACAGGGCGATCAAGGCGAAGGCAGCTATGGAGGGCAGGCCAGTAACTCAGCTCGTTGTGGAGGCGCTGCGCGTTGCGATGCCCAGTGCCGAGCAGCCGGTGCGGCGTGTTCAGTTTCCAATTATCAAGAGTTCACGCAAAGGACGGAAGTTGACGCTGGAGGAAGTCAAGAAGGCTCAAGAAGATATGGAAGCAGAGGACTTGAAACGCATTGTTGCACTTATGCGACGTTAACGTCTTGTTGAGCCGTGTCCACGAAGGGCAACAGTTTCATGAAGCAGCGAGGCAGTGGGAAGCGCGGGTAACGAAACGCGGTGAGATTGGCTTCTCGCGCGCGACGCAAGTTGCCTTGCTGCGGTTGCTTAACAACCCCGCGGTGATGGGAGCTGATTTGCGGGACGGCAAAGGCGCCTGGGGGGCCCTCGATCAGCTGCTGCTAGACGAGCGGTTCGTATTGGTCGTAGAGCCCCCTAATTTTGAGGAGCATTTCAGAGATTTGACGTTGCGGATCAAGCATTCGCATCAACTCTGGCCGGATGCCTATCTGGCGGCACTCGCAATTGCCACTGGCCGAATCATGGTGACGTTTGATCCGGGGTTCCGGAATTACAAGGGGTTGAACGTGGAGGTGCTGGGGAGATGATTCGCGGAAGGCAGAGCCGATGGTGCGCTTAGCAGATGGCAATGTTATCGAATCGCAAATGATTGAGCGGTATTACCTGGCCGGGCTGAATGGAGCTCCGCGCAAGCAACGCGTCTGGGACAAGTCGCTGTCCGTCGGCTAACCGGTTTTTCGGCGCACACAAAATCAAGATCGCAATGTTCAAGCTGTCAAGATTCTTTTGATACGGGATCGCTTGATCCGTAGTAATCAAGACACTAAACTCAGCGGCTTCCGCCGCAGCGAGAAGGACGCCATTTTTCAAGCCCGCAAGACACGCATAGGTCATCGTCCATTCACCCATCAATGAGGACCTTCATCGGCAGGCGATTCTCTAAACCTGTGCCAGTCGGAGTTCCTTACATTCTTCCAAGACCTGAATCGAAAGCTCCCAGCTGATCGTAGGGAAACCGTCCAGGAATTCGTCGAGCGATTCGCCGTTCTCAAGATAGTCGAACCGCGTTTGCACGGGAACGCGAGTGCCACGAAAAACGGGCTTACCATGCATTCCTTCGGGATCGCGTGTTATGAGTTCCTGCATGAGTCTGTTGTTGCCCATTGCAGCCGGTCAAATGCAAGCTGAGGCGCTGGAGCCTTATTCCGAGGGACCGTCCTCAAGGCGACTGCCTAAAGTACGTTTCATCGAGGTTGAGGTTGGGGTGGCTTAAGCAACTCGCTTTTTGCGAAATCAAGCGCAGAGTTGAGGCGGCTGGGTTTGTTGAATTCAGCCAACGCAGCAGCGGCGTGAAGATTGATCGTAGAAACATTGACGCGATATCGGAACGTTGCAAAGCACTTGGCTTCAAGCTTATATTGACGTCGATGAATTGGAGCGGATCTGAACCTGTCTGTCAGGCTTCGGCTGTGGTGGGGTCGATTAGAGTTTTGACTTCGTTGACGGCGTCGGCGGGTAAGCCGCCCTGGGAGGCGTGGTCGCGGACGGTTTGTTCGTCGGGGGCGATGTAAACGCAGTAGATTTTGTCCTGGGTGACCTAGCTCTGGACCCATTGGATGCGGGGGCCCATGTTGCTGAGGACACCGCAAGACTTCTGCGAGATGGCTTGGAGGTCGGCAGCGGAGAGGTTGCCCGCGTTGGGGATGTTGCGTTCGATAACGTACTTAGGCACGAGCTTGATTGTATTTCATAGGGGAGGTCGAGCCGGGGAGCTGTGCGCTGAAGCGCAGGAGCTTGAGTCCATGATGCTTCTGGGCCGCTGCTCCAGTTTCCAGATGGCACGCATGCGGAAACCGCATCGCAAGAGCAGCTGGAGATGTCTTGCCAGTCTGCTGGCGGATCGGATCTTTCGTTTGGGTATATTTGTGGGATGACCCGCAAACTCTTTTGGCCGGAGCCGTATCGCCAAACACTGGATACGGCGGTGGCTCGTGTAGATGGCGAGCAGGTCACGTTGCAGGAGACTATCTTCTTCGCCTTTTCCGGTGGACAGGAAAGTGATCATGGCACGATCGGCGGCCAACCGGTCCTGGATGCTCGTAAGGATGGCTTCGATATCGTTTACACCGTCGATGGCCCGCCGCTGGCTGCCGGACAGCCGGTGCAGGTGGCCATCGATTGGGAACGCCGCTACCGGCTGATGCGCCTGCATTTTGCCGCCGAACTCGTTCTGGAATTCTGTTATCGCAGGTGGCCGGGGGTCGAAAAGATCGGCGCGCATATCGCCGCTGACAAAGCCCGCATTGATTTCGCGATGGAGGCTAGTGTTGGGCCATTCTTGCCTGAACTTGCTGCAAGCGTTAATACACTTGTCGCTGGCAATTTTGAAATTCGCAGCGAGTTTCTGGACGAAGCTTTGCAACGGCGGCGCTGGGTGATTGACGGATTCGCGGAAGTGGCTTGCGGCGGGACTCATCTGCGCCGGACTGGCGAGATCGGATCGGTGGCGCTGAAGCGGGACAACATTGGCAAAGGAAAAGAACGCGTCGTCATTCGAGTCGCTTAGGGTGTCGAGTCCATTCGGGCTGCGACTCAATTTGAGGCGCGAGGCTAAGTGGTTCCAGCAGGACGCTTGCTGGTGCGTCGTCCTGAATCATACAGCACGTTGAAAGAGCAGATGTCTTTTTCGATTTCCGCCGCAACGAAGTCGGCGAGTCGCCTGTTCTTCGTATGCTCATTTACGACCGTTCGTGAGGTCACTGGCGTTAGAGAGCTTTCGGGTGCAGACTGATTTCCTTTGCAATCTTGCAGAAAATCCGTACGCCACTTCTTGCTGTCCTGTTCGCGACGAACGGCCGTATTGTCGATCTGGGTGCGCTCGCCTGCGTCGTTCCGTAAAGCGAGAATTTCGGGACACGGCAATCGGTATCCGTTGGGGCCATGCAGCTGATGGCTCTACACTTCGCGACTTTGAGGGTTCTATTGGATTCTTGGGCCGGTGGCGAACGTGGCGATGACCTTGCCGAGGATCGCGTCTTCTTGGATCGATCCAAACGCGCGCGAGTCCTCACTGTTGTCTCGATTGTCGCCGAGGACAAAGTAGTCTTGGGTTCAAAGTTGAACTGGGCCGTGATTCCGGCACTCGCCCTCGCCCGGCGTAAACGTTATCCAATACCCATCTTCGTCATGTACCTCGGAGCCGATCGGGTGGTTCCGAGGGACCCAGGCAAAATCTGCGGCGTTCAAGGCCTTGTGTGGGAGCTTGCGGCCATTGAGGATGACTTGGTTCTCTCTGACCTCAACAATCTCGCCGGGGAGCCCGATGATGCGCTTGAAGAAGGGCGACTTCAGTCGCTGGTGGTTTCTTAATTGCAACAAGACGAAGTCTCCTCTCCGCGGCGAGCCGGTTCGAAAGGCCTTCAAATCGAAATACGGCAACTTGAGACTATATGCAGCGTGATTGACGATGACCTTGTCACCAAGTAGAACGGTTGGCATATCGGAGGGGCCCACCAGGACGTAGGCTCGAAGGTAGGCTGGCAGCAGGGCGAGCGCGATCGTCACTAGTGACAGCGCGCGGAAATTCCGCTTTAACCAGCCCATTGCGCCACTATATCTTACAAGTGCAGCAGTGGGGCCCGACGCGGAACGATCAACGCCAAAGCCCATGCGCGGGACGGAGATCGAATCAGCTGTTTGGGACGGGGCTCAATGGACGAAAACAACACAGCCGTTCTGAAGCTTGGCCAACTCCGCTTGAACGGAAGGGATGAGCGGAACTAGGTCGTCGATTTTGTTCGTGGCGGCGCATAAGACCAGGATCGATATCCGGCGATCCACCGAGCTTTGCTGATGCGGAATTTCTTGATCGGCTGTTAGCAGCACATCGTAGCCGCCATCTTCGGCGGCACGAAGCAAATTACCGTTCTTCATTCCCTTGAAGCCTGCCCATTCGGCGGTATGAACTTCGTGGCCGGGAAATGAATGTCGGAAAGCGATTGGCAGACACTCGTCCAGCAGGACCTTCATGCGATCTTGGCGAGGAGGGAGTCCTTTGCCTCCTCAAGTGCCTGGATCGCCTGCTCGCGGGACACAGTGGGAAACTGGCGAACGAACTCGTCCAACGAGTATCCGCCTTCAAGATAGTCGATCAGGTTCTTGAAGGGCACTCGTGTTCCCTGGAAGCACGGCGTTCCGTGCATGATTTCAGGGTCTGAAACAACGACTGCGCTCTTCATAACACTATGATTGTAGTCGTTTCAGGCCAGGCTGCGCCGGATAGGCCGGCGAAAACGCCACCGTGTTTAGCGTCGGGCACAATGGAAGGGGGGGCTTTCTCCCATCGGGAACGCTTCCGCAAGATATTGAGCGGCCCCACACAGACTTCGTCGAACGGTAAATGATCTAAAACTCGCCTGTCTCACGATTGAGGGGGCAGTTCAGTAGTGACAGAATCCGTCCCGAAAAATGTAAGTTTCGGGACAAGGCAAAAGGGTCCTTTTGGGGCATGGGCATGGTAGTTCTGAGGTCCTATTTGAGAGCACGATTTGGCTTACGAGGTGGCCGATCTGGAGGAAGCGTCGCTAGCTTATACATGTTGTTATTCACGATGCGCACTCCGTAGATTAGGGCGATAATTCCGAGCTGGGCTTGTCCCCTTCCGTGAGACACGAGTCTAGACACTGTCGGCTGCCAGGCGGAAAAAGCACTGGACAGCCAGCCTTTGTTTTAGCAGAATCGCTGTAGTGGGAGAGACGGAAGCGAGCTCTG
>VFZU01000112.1 GCA_016870995.1 Acidobacteriota bacterium | reverse complement strand
CTTCGGTCGCGGCCGCGAGTGGGGTTCCAACATGAACAAGGTAGCCGATCTCGCTATCGGCGGCTGGCGGCTCACTGTCATCAACTTCGCCACCTCCGGCACCACCGTCAACCTTACCTATGGTCCCGCCGCCGCCTTCCAGGTTTCCGGCGCTCCCAACTACCGCCCCAACATCATCGGCGACCCTGTCACTCCCGCCGCCAGCCGCAACGAAAACAACTGGCTCAACCCAGCCAAAGTTCAACTTCCGACCGACCGCAGCCGTCCCTTCGGCAACGCCGGCCGCAACATCGTCCGCGGCCCCCGCATCGACGTCATGAACCTCGGCCTCCATAAAGAGTTCAGCCTCACCGAACACTTCAAGCTCGAGTTCCGCACCGAGGCCTTCAATGCCCTCAACAAGACGAACTTCGACAGCCCCCAACTCCAACCCTTCCTCAAGCGGCTTCGGCACCATCACCTCGACGAACCTCAACCCCGCTCGTCAGGTCCAGTTCGCCCTCCGCCTGGCTTTTTAGGCCCGCGCCGCCTCATCCCTCCCTGGCTCCCTTCACCTCGCATGGATGTTAGAAACGAATCATGAACATGAGAATAGTCACCTTGGCGGTCCTTGCGATTTTCCTGCTTGCAGCCGCCTGGGCGGCTTCCCTTTTCGGCGTCAAGGAATCCACGATCATCATCTCGGTGGCACTGGCATTCACCACAGGAACACTGGTCGCCAAATCCGCGGGGAACTCCGCAAAATCCTGACCTCCACCAACCTCAATCCCGCATCTACAACCAGATGCGGGATGCTGGAAGTACGCGAACGACATTGGACTTTGATGACGATCTATTGGCAGCCGTCAAGGAGTTCGCCACCCAACGAAATCAGTCCGCGGACAAAGCCATCTCGCACCTTCTACGCATCGCTTTATCTCAAGCTCACCCAGTCGAAACTTGCAACGGTATCCGCCTGATCCCCAGAACCGTCAACGCCCCGATCACTACCATGGCCGAAGTGAACCGGCTAATGGAAGAACCCTGACAGGACATCGACTTCAAAAAGCCACACGTCTAATTCCGGCTCGGGTTCTCGTACCAAACCACACCCAGCAGCGCCCGCTCCTCCGTTGTAATCAAATCCAGATCCCCGTCCCCATCCACATCGAGTAACTCGATCCGGTCAAACTTGATCCCCTCTGGCCCGCTCACCCGGTGCTCCTTCCAAAATCCTCCCTCCACCTGCTCCAACCACCACACGCCCTCCTTGCCACCTGATGCGTTCTCACACGTGAACGCAATATCGTTCAACCCATCCCCATTCAAATCCCCCACAGCCACCGCCTTCGCCGTCCCCGCCTTCTGCGGATACGGGATCGACTGCCGCTTCCAATTGAAACCCGTCTTATCTAGCCTCTTGAACCACACAATGCTCTCTGGCCGAATCGCCGCCACAACATCCTCTAACCCATCCCCATCCAGATCCGCGCGATCGATAAACATCACTTCCTCCTTCGCCGCCCCCACCGGAATCCGCGCCCAATACGGTGCCTCCAGCCAATAGATCCCGCTCTTGTCTCCCCTGCGGTCACTCACCAGAATGTCCTGGTCTCCATCGCCATCCATGTCGCTTGTAAACAAGCTCATCACCCACCCCACAGGCTGCAAAACCTTCCCCGTCCATTCACTCACCTTCTTTGGATTCGCTGGTGGGATCATCAACAACAACTCTCCGCCAACAGCCTTGCCGCCTGCGAGAATATGCGTTCGAGGATCGCCCGACAAAAGCATCGGAAGCGTGTAGATCCAACGCAACCTCGGGCTCGCCACACCGATCGGCTCGGTCTTCCAGTTCGGGCCCCAGTGCACATACACACCCGTCGGTTGGCCGTCTTCGCAAGCGCTGACTACATCCATCGCCCCATCCCGGTCCAAATCCACCAACACAGCATCTTCCGGATGGCACACTTGCCCTACTGTCGTCTTGATCCACTTCTCTAACTTCCGCGCCTGCTTCTGCCGCGGATGCTGATATACCCGCACCGTCCGGCCCTCTTCCCATCCCACCGCAATCTCCGGCAACCCGTCCCCGTTCACATCCTTCAGCCTTACGCCATCAGCGCCTTTCAGCGAAGCATCAATGGTATGCCTCACCCACGGCTCCTGTTGCGCCAGCATCAGCGCCAGCCCCACGATACTTAACATTCAGCAAGTCTCCGCATCGCCCGCTATCTCTGCTTGTGTCACCGTAAGAAGTCAACTATCAGCTCAGACGCCCCTCGGCACAGCCCAATGCTTCCTGTAGCGCCGGCTCAACAACCCATTTGCCTCCACGTCTCGCTCAATCTTCTCTCGCACGGGATCAAACACTAGATTTCTCCCCGTTTTCGCAACGATGTTGCCCAGGTGCGCATGCAGCGTCGACGTATGCCCGATTTCAATCGAAGCATTGGGCCGCTTCCTCGTCTTCACGCACTCCACAAAATTGGCAGCATGCTTCTCATCGTTTGCCGCCTGCTCCACCGTCACCAATTTGCCCTTCGAATCAAACACCTTGAAGCCCCACTTCCCGCCCCACCGTCCAACCTCCACCATCCCCTCGCTCCCATACACCGCAACGCCATTCTCCTGATCGCCCATTCCATACGGCGTCCAGATCCGCTGCTCGAAAATCATTGCCTCACCGCCCGCATATTCGAACGTGATGTTCATCGAATCCGGCGTCTGCTGGTCATCCTCAAAGAACACCTTCTTCCCCCATCCAGACACCTTCACCGGCGCATCCACCTTCAGCGCCCACCGCGCCATGTCCATCTGATGCACGCCATCATTGCCCATATCCCCGGTCCCAAAGTTCCACCACCAATGCCACGAATAGTGAAACCGGTTCTCCCGAAACGCCATCGCCTCGGCCGGCCCCATCCACAGGTCGTAATCCACTTCCTTCGGAGCCGCCGCGTCGCGATGCTTCCCAATGTCATCGCGCAACTGCACATTCCAGGCCTTGGCCATCCGCACCTTCCCAATGCGGCCGCCATGAATCCACTCCATCGCCTTCCAGGCCGACCCGCGCGATCGCGCCTGCGTCCCCACCTGCATCACGCGCCTATGCCGCGCCGCGGCCTCCACCATCAGCCGCCCCTCGCGGAGATTATGCGAACACGGCTTCTCTACATAAACATCCTTGCCCGCCTCGGCCGCCAGGATCGCCGCTGGCCCATGCCAGTGATCCGGCGTTGCAATTACGACCGCATCAATCGTCTTGTCTTCCAGCACCCGCCGCAGATCCCCAAACTGCGCAGGCCGTTTTCCCGTCTTCGCCTCCACGCGCGAAGCTGCCTTACCGAACACCCGCGAATCGACATCGACAAGCGCCGCAATCTCAACCCCCGGCACTTCAAGAAAATCTCCCGTCAGCGCCGCCCCACGTCCGCGCACGCCGATCATCGCCACGCGAACCCGGTCACTCGCCGCCGCAAGCGACGTCATCAAACCACCCATAAATACGCGTCTCTCGATCATCGTGCATACTCCTGATAGCGAGCCGCCACGCCGGCCTCAACAGCATCTCCCTCGTGGATCAACACCCGGTACCGCAACCGCAATTTCTTACCTTGGGGCAGCAGATACGCTCCCCGCTGCCCGCCCTTCTCTGATGCGAAACTTGACGCCGCAAATGGGTTCGCAGAATTCAAGCCATAGTTCCTCGCGTGCCACCCTGCCGGATGCCGCAGGTTCTGCGGATGGCTCAAGATCGCCACGCCATACTTCTTGCCTTCCACAACGGCCGAGTAGTCCGTCCACGCTGCCGCCTTACCCCAGATCGCCTTCGCCCCAACGCCGCCTTCAGAGTTCACCAACCTCGCACCTCGATCCTCGCGAAACTCTTCCCGCAACCGAACGCCGAACCCGCCATCATCGGTATCCCCAAAACGCAACGCTTCAACAGCCTCCAACTCAAGCGACACATCCACCTGCCGCATCCCCTGATGCTCTCCAATCCGAACCCGCGTCACGAGCCGCGCAATCACATTTCCGGCTGTGGTCACAAGGCTCTGGCGTAGCGTATCCTTCTCAGCCCGATCCACACGGATTGTCCCCGTCCCTTTTTGCTCTCGCCAGAAATCATGCCCGTTGATATCCCCATGGCCCCACCAGATCCCCCGATGCCACGTATGATCCTGGCTATCCCCAACGCGAGGCGCGATAGGCCACCCCCGCGACAACACCGTCCCATCCAAAGCCACTATGGGATACACAAACGGCTTCGGATACCCCGTCTTCACCACTTCCATCTTTTGGCCCAAACAGCAGGCAATCGGTGCCAGGAGAATCGTCCGCCTCAGTGTCATCTTGCATATAAACTTATCACTCTGCCCGGAAAAGTGGATCAGGTCTTTTGCAAAAAGATCGTCTCAGCAATTCTTGCAACTGAGCTCAATTCTCCGCAAAAGAAACTCGGTCCAGACACCTAGCCGATGATAGAGCCACTTCATCTCAACTCTTGAGAATTACAGCAGAGCCCGAAACTCCTCAGCAGAAACATTCGCATCTCGCAAAATAGCTCTCAGCAAGGGCTCTTTCAGGGACTTACCGGCGTGTACGGGCACCACAGCACGCGCTCGCGTTTCTGGATGAATCAACATCAAATGACTTCCACGCTGCCTGTCCTCAACAAAACCAATGCGCTTTAGCGCTTGATTACTTGTCGGGCAGTTAGAGAAGGCAGCCGTGCCATTCGTCAAGCTGGAATCGGAACGTTGACGCGCCCCTGAAATGATGGGCCTTCCTCGGGAATGGGTTCACCGTGAGCAACCAGACTCTCAAGGTACAAGGCAATCGCCTCTTTGATATTGTCTTCAGCTTCAGCAATCGTTTCGCCCTGCGTGTGGCATCCGGGGAGTGCAGGCGCTGACGCTACAAATCCACCCTCGGCGGCCTGCTCATAAAAAACCGAGTACTGCAGCACTTTGGATGTTTTGCGTGCCACTGCCTCGATTGTAGTCCAACACACCCCTCTACCTCACCACCAAATCCACCTTCGTCACCCACCCCGCCTCAACATTCACAACCTCCCTCGTCACAACTCCCTCCTTCGAAGTCCGCACCTCATACTGCCCTGGCGCGAGATCCACCGCCCCAAAGAACCCACCGCCATCCGTCAAGATCCTCCGCGTATCGCCCGTCAACAACCGAACCAACACCACCTCGGCCCCATCGCTCCCCGGCACGAACCCCATCACATGCCCAGCCACAGGCCGCTCCTTCCAAGGCAGCGAACGCACCCGCGCCTCTTCACCCCACAGGGGCAATGGAAACAGCCGCCCATCCTCATAAGCAAAGTTCGCATCCTTCACCGCAAACCGAAACTCCGCATACCCACGCGCTGGCGTATTCTGCCCAGCTGGCAGACTCAGAGGATTCGCAGCCACTGCTGTATCGACATTCGCGAGCGCATACAGTGCCACGCCACCCACTCCAGAAGCCGCAGCCCGCCGCATCTGCCGCAACGTCCCTTCGATCGAATTCAAATAAACACCCAGCCCAATCAAACTCATCCGCCCATACTGATTCCGCTTCGTAAACTCATCCCAGCGCGCCGCCCACCCGGCCTGCTGCGCCACATGCTCCCGCTTGTAATTCATCGGGATCGCGATATCGATGATCCCTTCCTCAAGCCACGCACGCCAATCCTGATACACGCGCCAATACGCCTCCGAGTTCACCCAATCCGCATCAGCCGCAGGCCCATCCCCATAAACAATAAAGGCCCCCGACACCTTCAACCGCGGCTTCAATCCCACCGCATTCAAATAGATCCGTCGCACCACTTGCGTCACCTGATCCCGGCGCCACTGCGCCCACACCGGGTCTCCTGGCTCCGGCACACCGCCGCCAAATCTCTTCTGAAACCGCTCGACACTCACCGCGTTATAACCAATGCTCGCGCCTGTCCGCGGCGTCTGCCCCGTCGCGGCAAACTCTGGAAACCGAATCCGGTCCAGATGCAGCCCATCGATGTCGTAGTTCTTCACGAGCTCCATCAGCACATCCACCGTGTAGGCCGCCGCGTCCGGATGCCCGAAATCGAGCCAAAACTCCGACCCAAACCGGTGGCCCTGAAAAGTAATCCCCGCCGTCCCATCCGGCACCAGCGTCCGCGTCAGCCAATTCTCTGGCCCCGGCGTAATCCGCCCCGTCTCACGGTCAAAACCGCCATGCTTGTTGAACACATGCTTTGGATCGAGCGGCGCACCCAGCGACGCCGTCGGAGCAAAAGTAGGGTTCTTATTCCAGATCGCCCCCAAAATCACGAACGCATGCACCTCGATGCCTTTCGCATGGGCTTCCGAGACTAGTGCCTCAAGCGGGTCAAACCCCGGCTCAATCGCCACAAAATCGGGCGTCTTCTCCAAACTCTTCAATGCCCACGTATCCCCACGCCGACGCACCTGCGCAAAGATCGCATTCCCCCCGGCATCTTTCACCATGTTGACGGCGTTCACAATATCTCCGCGATTGTTGAGAGCCGTATTAAAGGTATCCGCCCAGAACGCGCGATACTCCTCGCGCACCTGCCCAAATCCGGCAATCCCAATCATCAGCAGCAGAATCAATCTATTTCGCATTCACATTCACCGTAAACTAGATAACCCAAAATACCAGCGCCGCATTCACCAACACGCCCAACCAGACCAAACGCTCCCCCCGAATCAGCCCCGCAATGGCCAACACCTCGCCGACAATTCCAGCAAGCACAACCACGATCACCCAAGCCAGAAAACCCCCAATGGCTTCGCCGAGATTCGTCGCGCCCTTAACATTCTTTACTCCGTAGTACCCAACAGCGCTGGCAATCACTGGAATCACTAAAGACAAAATGCTGAGAATAGGCCGCTTCATGATTCAATCCTTTCCTTGGTGTCGCTCTACAAGAGGATACAAGCACTCGTGACTCAATACATCGTTTTCTCCGTTGTGGCTTTGGTACTTCTTACCATTGCAGTCCCCGTAGCACGGTATTACTACCTCCTCGACACCTACGGCCTCCGCACCGCAATGCACCGCCGCAACCCGACGGACTTCGAACGCAAGGTCTTCACGGAAGAGTTCATGGATGAGTCCTTTCTGCCATAGGCCAACTTCCGCCACGCCAATCTCAACGAAGTACACATGCGAGATTCCAACCTCCGATATGCCGATTTCACCGACGCGAATCTCAAGAGTGCCGATCTGGGCCATTCTGATCTCTCTCATGCCATCTTTCACCGTGCCTTCCTGCGAAACGTCCGCTGGCTTGACAGTTCAACTTTCCGCAACGCCAGCTTCCGCGAAACCGACATCTCCTGGGTCTCATTTCACGGCATGGGTGGTCGCAATCGCCCCAGCAAGCCCAAGCACCTGCTCGACCCCTCCTCCGGCGGCGCGGACCTTACAGACGCCATCTTCGAAGGAGCCATCTGCCAACACACCATATTCAGCCGCTGCTTACTCGTACGGGCCAACTTCCGGGGTGCCGATTGTCGCGAGGCCAACTTCAACCATGCAGACCTCCGCAACGCCGACTTCACTGGCGCGGACCTTCGCGACGCAGAATTCGAAGGCGCCGACACCACCGGCGCCATCTTCACCAACGCAAAGAGATAACCCTCTCCCCACCCAGTCCCCGCGATGCGAGAATAGGAATTCTCCCCGTTTCTCTATATGTCATCCAATAGTGTGCGCAAAGTTCTCGCGGTCGTCGACGACCTCATGTTTGCTGTCAAGATCGATGCCGCCGCCCGCCAGAGCGGCGTCACCGTGGAGTACGCCAAGACCCAGGCCGAAGCCCTCGAAAAAGGCCGCTCCAACCCTTCCTTGGTCCTCCTCGATCTCAATCACAACAAGATCGAAATCCTCAAACTCATCAAGGCTTTCAAGAAAGACGACGACCTCAAAAAAGTCAGCCTCCTCGGCTTTATCTCGCACGTCGACGGCGAGCGCAAACAAGCCGCCGTCGACGCCGGCTGCGATAGTGTCGTCCCTCGCAGCGCCTTCTCTGTCAACCTCCCGCAGATCCTAAAACGTCATGCGACTGCTCTTTAGCCGCATCCGCAAATTCACCTGCGCTCCCACCGGCGAGCTTCCATAAAGCGGCCGCGCCTCCGGCGGAACTCCAAAGAAGTTGAACTGCCCGCCCAGCGACATCGACAACCACTTCGCCGGACTCTTCAACTCTCTTCCATACCCAATCGTCGTCGCCGTCACCTTGCCGTGAAAGCTGTCGCGATCCACGTACTCGATTCGGCCCCACAACCAGTGCTTGTTCCTCAGCAAGGCCGTCGATTCCGCCAGGAACGAATTCGCCGTATGCTTCGGCTCCACATTGTGCCCGTAAATCAGCGAGCTCGCCCAATATCCACCGGCATGCGGACGCACATAGGTATAGCTCAGGCTCTTCCTCTCGGCCACCTGATTGATGTGCCCTTGCGAATACTGCACCATCGACCGGCCTGTCAGCTTCACCGTCGCTCGGCCTGACACCGAATCGATCGCGCCCTTCTCCAGGCTCCACCTCGCTTCGCCCGGCTCGCGGCCCAAAAAGCCACTCGCCTCCAGCGTCACCCGCCCCACCGTCACGCCGCTCGTCACCACATTGTTTGCGATGTGCGTCGAGTCCTGATAGTGATGCCCAAGTGCCGCCATCGGGTTCTCGCTTGCTGACAACCGGTGCGGATACGGCACCGGCCCCAGCGCCGGCTCTCCACGAGGTCCCCCATAGAAATACACGCTCACCCGGTCCGACACCGGGATCTGATACAGCGCCGCGATCTCCATGAACGCATTATGCGGATGCTGCCCATCCCGAATCGGCTGCCCCCGGTAGGTCTCCCCTTCCTGGAACAACAACGGATACCGGCCCTGCGTTACCGTCGCCGGCTCCAGGCTGAACATGCCGCGCAGCGTCAAAGTACCAATGCCGACCTTCCGGCTCGCCATTGGCATGAACCAGTTGCCCGCAAACACCTTGTCTCCGCCTCTCGGGCCGCTTTGCTGGCTTGAGACGACATTTAGTTGCCCCATCGTCATGAACGTCCAATCCTTCTTGCGCACCTCTGTCATGTACATCGGTGCCTGATCCGGAATCTGCGCCGTGCCCGACACATACGGCATCGTCATGCCCGGCATCTCGGCCAGCTTCACCTCCGCCACATCGATATTGCGAAAGCTCCCCTCGCCCGCATGCCAGCCGTCGTAGCAGCTCCCGCACACGCCCTTCTCGCCTTTGGCGGCGAGGTCCTTGCCGCACGGGCAATCCGCCTCGAACGTGCATTCATCGCAGCCGCCCCGCTTACAGCAGGCGTAACGCTTCTCTTTCACCAGCGTCCGCTTCGCCTCAAGCAACAGCTTCGCCACCTCTTGCGTTTCCTTGCTCGGCGGCACCGCCGCCGTCGGCTTTCGCAAGGTCACGCCACTTCCACGTTGCGCAGGCAGGCACTGCCCGCACACCTGCTTGTGCTGCTTCAAATTCAACGCGCACTCGCACTTCCCATAACGCATTGCGCACAAGTCGCAACTCGTCCGCTTGCAGCACACATACTTCCCCCGCTTCAAAAGCGAGAGCTTCTTGCGCGCCAGCTTGATCTGCGGATCCGCCGCGCTCGGCTTGCGATTCACAAGGTTTCCCTCGTGCCCCAGCAACACCGCCGCCATCAACAAACTAACGATTCGCATTGCCCGCCTCCAGCGAAAAGCTCTTCCGCATCAGCTTGCCCTTGTGCTGCAGTTCCACCCAGCCCTTATAACGCCCCGGCTTCGGTGGCCGCGCCATGAAGATCAGCTTCGCCGGATCATCGAGCGGATGCGAATGTACAAACGTCTCGGCGTCTTCGTGGATCATAATCAGGTGCGCCTGCGCCCCCAGATAGGGCTCCATCTCACTCACCGGAATCGCGCTCGTCATCGTCAACTGCGTCGTGCGCCCAGCCACCAGCGAGCCTTCCATCTTCGCCTCACCCACAAAAGTGTCCTCCGCCACCGGCGCCTTGCCCGATCCCTTCCGCGGCAGCATCACCACCTGCCCGCCCTTGCCCTGCGGCGCAAAGTCGGCAAACAGCCGCAACTCCCCACCAGGCAACGTCTCCTTCACTTTGAACGTCCCGTTCGCCTGCGGTTCCGGATGCAGATGCGCAAAGTAGTTCAGGTCCTTGCTCACCACGATGAAGTGCAGCTTCTTCTCATGCACGGTGTCAAACTCGCGAACCTGTCCCTCCTTGCCCTCGATCCGAATCTCGCCATTGTCAAACTTCATCCGGTAAGGGTTCGGCTGCTTCGGCCGGTTCGGTCGCGGATCGCCCACCTTCAATAAGAACTCTGCCTCAAACGGCGCATCACCCACCGGCGCAATCGCGAGCTTCAATCGATACTCGCCGCCATGCACAAACGTTGGGTGCAACCCATAATCCCCAGGCACTCCCTCGGGATGCGAGGTCTCCCGAATCACCCTCATCCCCGCCATCGAGGGCATATCGATCGCACTCTGGATCTTCGCCCGCACCACGGGCTCAAAGCCCATCAGCGGATCTTCTTTCGTTGTATCCACCACTCGAAACTCAATTTGCATCTCCTCGCCCGAAAACAATCCATCGGCGGGCAGACGCAGGGTCACATCATATTTTCCAAACTTGGCCGACTGTGCCAGTCCAAGCAGGAGCATCAGAACACGAATCATCGCAGTTCTCCTAAAGGTCTAAATTTTTATGGGGGTTTAGTTAGGGAGGGAACTACTCAGATCCGCAAGATCAGCGGAGGCTTCACCAGTTGCAAGGGCGCAACCGGCGCATTCACCACAGCCACAAAGACAACGGTGTTGAGCACCGGCATCTGCGGCGCATCGAGAGGCGCCACAAACTGCTTGGCGTCATCCACGTCCCATTGCGGGGCGTGAGTGCACTGATTGGTATCGGGTGCTTTCTGCTTATGCAGCGGGCATTGCTTGGTCGCTTGCACATCTGGCTTCACGACGCACGTCGCCCTGCACTGCACGCTGACCAGCAGCAGCACAATCGAGAACAGCGAAATGATTCGCAGAAGTCGCACTACATTTTAGATAATAGCAACCGTGAAGAAGTTTCTGTTATTCCTCGGCCTCACGGCCTCTTTCGCCTTCGCCGCCGACAAGGATTTCAATGGCCGCTGGAACCTGATGGTCGACAAGGAACCCCGCGGCCGCGTCTGGTGGCTTGAGGTCACCGGAGCCGGCACCCCCAGCATCGCCGGCCGCTTCGTCGGCGCCCCCGGCGGTCAAATGGACCCAATCCCCGCCATCGCCATCGACGGCAAGCAACTGAAATGGACCTTCGAGCGTGCCGGCAAAAAACTCACATGGCTCGCCACCCTCAACAAAGACTCTCTCACCGGCCAGCAAACCGTCGACGGCAACCCTACCCTTACCTTCCGCGGCGTCCGCGCCCCGCTCATCCGCGACAAAGACAACTCCTCCTGGAAGCCAGGCAAACCCGAAGACCTCATGCGCAGCCTCGACGGCTGGATCCCCACCTTCCCGGGCCGCCCCATGGAATGGACCCTCGAAAACGGCATCCTCAAAAACAAATCCAAGGCCAGCGACATCAAGACCGCCGAGAAGTATTGGAACTTCGAACTCCACGCGGAATTCAAATACGAGAAAGGCTCCAACTCCGGCCTCGGCCTCCGCGGCCGCTACGAAGTTCAAATCCAGGACACCCACGGCCAGGCGCCCAGCGGTCACTCTCTTGGCGCTCTCTACTCCCGCATCGCCCCCACCGCAGACGCCACCAACCCTCCCGGTGAATGGCAAACGATCGACATTCGCCTCGTCGGCCGCACTCTCACCGTCACCCTGAACGGCAAAGTCGTCATCGACCACAAAGAAGTCGAGGGCTTCACGGCCATGGCCTTCGATGGCGCGGAAGAGATGCCCGGCCCCATCGCTCTGCAGGGCGATCACGGCATCGTCGAATTCCGCAAGCTCGTCATCACGCCCCTCACGCGCTCATGAAGTACGCCCTGATCGGTCTCGGCGCAGCTCTGGGAGGAGTAGCTCGCTACGCCCTCTCTGTGTCGTTGCCTCTACCCTTCCCCTGGCAAACCTTCGTCGTCAATCTCACTGGCGGCGCGCTCATCGGCTACCTGTCCCACCGACTGACGGGCGACACACGCTGGCTTTGGATCACCGGCTTCTGCGGCGGCTACACCACCTTCTCCACGTTCTCACTCGAAGTCGTTACGCTTCTTGAGCAAGGCCGCCCCGCGATGGCTGCAGCATATGTCCTGGCCTCGGCGCTCCTCTGCGTCGCTGCCGCAGCAGCCACCTACCACTACACACGATGAACCGCCGCAACCTCATCGCCGCCCCCTTCCTGCAGCTTGGCCGCAAGGCCCGCCCACTCATCGCGGGCGGCTTCGTGCTCGATGCTTTCCCGCTTGGCCACAAGCTCCGCGATCGCAACCCCTTCCCCGCCGCCAAGCAACAACGCAAGACACCGCTCGTGATCGTCGGCGGCGGCATGGCCGGCCTCTCCGCGGCATGGTGGCTGCTCAAAAAAGGCATGCGCGATTTCGTCCTCCTTGAGATGGAATCTGAACCTGGCGGCAACTCCCGTTACGGCCAGAACGAAGTCTCGGCCTACCCTTGGGGAGCCCACTACGTCCCCATCCCCAACAAGAAGTCTCCGCTGGTTCGCGAACTCTTCGAAGAGCTCGGCCTCCTGGTCGATGGCGAACTCAACGAGCGCCACCTCTGCCACTCCCCGCAAGAACGCCTCTTTATCCACGGCCGCTGGCAGTATGGCCTCGAGCCCGAAGTCGGTCTCTCCCCCAAGGGTCGCGAACAATTCAAACGCTTTGACGAACTCATCGGCCAGATGCATCAAACCGGCAAGTGGGCCATCCCCCACGCCTACGGCCAAGTCGATGCAAAGCTCGAAGCCCAACCCTTCCCCGACTGGCTCAAGGCCAACAAATTCGACGCACCCGAGCTCCTCTGGTATCTCGACTACTCAACGCGCGACGACTACGGCTGTTCGCTCAACGACACCAGCGCCTGGGCCGGCCTCCACTACTTTGCTGGCCGCGACCACGACGACAAAGGCCCCTTCTGCTGGCCCGAAGGCAACGGCTTCATCCTGAACCACTTCCGCCAAAAAGCCTCGAGCCAAGTCCAACCAAATTCCCCCGTCTACCGCATCGAGCGCAACGGCAAGCAGTGGCGCGTCCGCACGCCCAACTGCGACTACGACACTCCATCCATCATCTGGGCCGCCCCCAGCTTCCTCGCCAGCTACATCATCGAAGGCCAACCCAAAGCCACCGCCTTCACCTACTCGCCCTGGGTCACGGCGAACCTCACGCTGGACCGTCCCCCCAAACGATCCAACACGGCCGAGCTCGCCTGGGATAACGTCATTTATGGCTCGCAATCGCTCGGCTACGTCGTCGCCACCCATCAAAGCGTTGCGATGCATCGGGACAAAAGCGTCTGGACCTGGTACTACGCCATCGCCGAGCAAACACCCGACGCCGCAAGAAAAACCCTCATCTCAAAACCCTGGGAACACTGGCGCGACCTCTGCCTCGCCGACCTCACCAAGGCCCACCCCGATCTGGCGGACTGCGTCACCCACATCGACATCTTCCGCAACGGCCACGCCATGGTCCGCCCCACGCCCGGCTTCCTGGCCTCGCCCTCCAGGCAGCAGTATTTGAAACCCCAACCCGGCCTCCACTTCGCCAACTCCGACCTAAGCGGCATCTCAATTTTCGAGGAAGCCCAATACCGCGGCATCGAAGCCGCCAACCACTTCCTCACCCGCCGCTAGTCGAGCATCAACCCAAACTAAAGCCGCCCAAGTTCCTTCGCCGTCTCCAGCCACTCCTCGATCACAACCTCGACATTCTCCAACGCCTCCTGCCGCGTCGCCCCATCCGCCGCGCAGCCGGCAAGCTCAGGCACCTCGGCAATGAAGCGCTGGTCCTCGTCACTCCAGTGCAAAATGATCTCGTATCTACTCATCAAACTCCTCTAGCTGGGTCGAGGCCGAGCTCGGGTTCCGCTCAATCGTATCCCGATAAATCCCGATCGCCTCCGCCGCCCGCGACAACAGTTCACACAGCGTACGCCCTGTCACAAGAATCGTCGGCAACTCTGGCACGTAAGCGCTAAAGCCCCCTTCGTCACCTTCAATCATCAACGAGAATTTTTGCTCCATTGTGCCCCCGATAATCGAAGTGTCACACACTCGGAATCAGGATCGGCGGTGTGTTAACTTGAGGCTTGGATGCAAAATCGCAGAGCATTTTTGACCACCACGATTGTGGGCGCGCTTGCCGCCACCGCACAAACCACACCGCCGGTTGAGGGCGAACACATCTCCGCCCGCTCGGGCCCCATCGACTACCAGGCACAAGCCAAAGCCGGGGACTACACCATCGCGGCCGACTTCGTTGCTCATGCGGTCCCCACCCCCGCCGGCACCTTCACCAGCGAAGATTACGTTGCTGTGGAAGTAGCCTTCTACGGCCCCGCCAACTCGAAACTCACGATTGCGTTCTCCGATTTCTCCCTCAAGATCAACGACCGCAAGATGCCCATCCCCGGCCAGCCCAACGGTGCGGCACTTCGCGGCCTCTCCGACCCCGAATGGCAACCCCCAAAGGTTGAAGACGACAAGAGCAAGCGACAACCTGGCGACCCACCCCCTGCCACGCCCAAGATGCCCTTCGAGCGTCGTCGAGCAATGGAACAGAAGGTCAAGCGCGCCGCCATCCCCGAAGGCGAGCGTGTCCTCCCTGTCGCCGGCCTCGTCTTCTTCCCCTACCGCGGCAAAGACGAATCCATCCACAACCTCGAGCTGTACTACAATGGCGCCGCCGGAGCCGCCACCCTCAAATTCGAACGCTAGGGAATCGTGAATCGTTGCCTTTTGGAATCGAGGTATTGGTTCATACTCTCACCTGCAAATCCAGTGCAGTAAAAGTCCAACACATCGTCGATCTCTCTCACTCTCTGCCATGAATTACTGGACTGCAATTTCTTGAGCGAGAGAATCAAATTCGAATCTGCTTCCACTATGCTCGCCTGCTCTTGAACCATGCTCTTCTCGCTTGCGGACGAAAGAGACAATCGATGGATTAGAGGAGGCGAATCAGCGTTGCAGATCAATACTGAGACATGTTTCTCATTTTTGCTCCAGCCGGCCCACGGCCGGCCATAGGCGATCTCAGGAATCCTGAGCTGTATTTCTGCAACTACCTTCATCGTCACCAGAGACTTCACGCGGATCAACCCATCCGGAGCATTTGGGGCCAAATACACCTCAGCCATGTTCTTCTTGGACGGCGACAAAAACGCATACTCACTTGGGCCTGAGGGGCCGCACGAAACAAGCAGCAACAACACACAAAAGCAACCCACCAAACTAAGACGCATCGGGACCCGCTGGGCTTGTCCCCTTCCGTGAGACACGAGTCTAGACACTGTCGGCTGCCAGGCGGAAAAAGCACTGGACAGCCAGCCTTTGTTTTAGCAGAATCGCTGTAGTGGGAGAGACGGAAGCGAGCTCTGCT
>VFZU01000111.1 GCA_016870995.1 Acidobacteriota bacterium | reverse complement strand
GCCGTCAAGGCGACCCTACGGGCAAGCTGCGCTTGGCCTTGACCGCTGCGCGCCTTGGGCAAAGCAACCTTATATCGAGGCGAAGGGCTTAACTGAAGGTCGAGATACTATGAATCCGCTGGACGAAGTTTGGACGTCTTGACAGGGCTTGTGCAGTACTTCGGCTGGGACAATCTGTTTTACTTTTTATTGTTTTGCGCGTTGGGGGCCGCAGCGTTGCTCGCGGCGCAGTTGCCGATCGCCCAAAAGCAGCATCCCAAACTCGTGAGTCCGCATGAATCCTGAGATGGATTCGCCGAAAGAGCCTGTTACCTAAAACAGCGTGGCACGAATCGGCCAATATTTCGCAATCGTCGACCGAAGGTTAGGCATCTGCCCGCGATCGTAGCGGCCTTTCGCTTCTGCGATTGCAACCATCAGCGCGATGACAAACAGAGAGAGAGCAAGGGTTTGGCCAAGGCTCAAAGTTTCTTTCCAACTGCCCAGCCAGCGGCCGTAAACCAGTTCGATATGGATCCAGTAAATAGGCAGGCTGTGTTGGCCTAAAGTAACAACCGCGCTCCAGCGACCATTCAGATAGAGCGTCATTAGATATCCGATGCCTGCCAACGACATCACAACGCCGGTTTTGATCAATACAAGCCCGGGAGCATCAAGCCAAAAATCGCTTTTCTCGTAAAGCGAATAGGGGATGCTTGAAAAGTAGTTCGCCGAAATCATCAATCCGAAACCAACCAGCATCGACCACTGCATCATTTTTCCGTAATCTTCGGAGGGAACCACGCGGATGACGCTCCCGGCAGAAATGCCAAATGCCAGAAACGCGCCCCATGGAAAGAAGCTGAAGAAATTCGCGTCTGGGCAAAGGTATTGTTTGACAATTGGAGGAATGCCACTCCAATCAGCATGCGTGACTAGCGGAGAGCAACCTGCAATCAGCAAACCAACTACTGCGGCATACAGCACCCGCTGGCGGGTATCGAAAATCACAAGCCAGGCCAATGCCGCCACGGCAAAGCCCATGCAATTCAGAATGTCGACGCGAAACACATCCTGGAACGGAGTGTAGGGCCAGGCAAAGGCCCACATTTGCAGGCGAAACAGGATGGCGACAATAAACAAATAGCGGGCGCGGTACAGAGCGGCAGTGAAGCGCTTCCAGACGGAAGCCTCCTTACGGCTCAGGCTGTCCATCAGGAAGCCCAAGGTGACCCCAGTGAGGAAAAGGAAAAAGGCCGGCGGCATGCCGCCGATGAACTGGCTCAGAACGAAGAAATGTCCCTCGCGCAAGTCCTTGGCCATAAAACTGTGGGTGACATGCCCTTGTAGCATGATCAAAGCGCCAAGCCCTCGCGTCCAATCGAGGAAGCTCAGCCGACCTTGCGAGGCATGGATGCGCTCGGCGGACATGACTACTTGGAAGGGTATTCCTTCTTGACGTCTTTCGGCAATGACAGCCGGACGCTTTGCTCATCTAGCGGTGGGTTGATCTTGAGGTCAGAATAGGTGGCCTGATTATAGTCCCCTGCGCCCTGAAACAGTTTCTGGCGTTGCGGATAACCGTCGGAATGAGCCAGCCAGACTTCGATCTTTTTCGCCTTCAACAATTTCGAATCTGTCTTGGGTGTGAGTTCCAGATGCGTACAAGGCTTACCGTGAATCGCTTCTTCACCGAGGACGCGAATCGTGTATGTCTTTTGGAGTTCCTTGGAGGAAGTGCCAAAGCCGATCAACACGCCCTGGCTGATCAGACTGTCGATTTTTCCAACGTCGACGATCTGCACAGTATTGATCTTTGGCAGGTAGCTTTGCACTTTCTTATCGGCATAAGAGATCTGCTTCGCATCAGGCTGTGTGAAATCAATGCGCATCTCCACCGTGCCGGCCTTTTTGCGCAACATGAGGATCGAGCCATATTCTTCGCTCGAATCTTTGAGAATGGCAGTGTAGTCGATGCGCTCCAATTTGGCACTCATAGAGCGGAAGCTGGCTGAGTTCTGATCGAGTTTGGCGAAAAGTTCCGGGAGCGAAAGAGGAGCAGCCTGAGCCAGCAGGCTGGATGCCACACAGATTGGGATGAAGAGACTACCGCTTGGCGTACGCAAGAAATCCTTTAACCTCGTTTTCGGCGTCATACAGGGTTTCAAGCCGCATGACGGACCATTTTTCCTTGTACTTTTGAGCAATGAGCTGAGAAGCCTGGCTCACGCGCTGACCTTCTACAACCTGACCCAATTCATTGGGGTCGATATAGAAGACGAACGCACCGTCACTTGCGGGTACCATCACTACGCTGGTAGCCCGAGGTTGGTCACGAAACCACTCCCGAGGAGTAAAAAAGATGAAGGCCAGCAGCACTGCAACGACAATGTCATATTGCCAGCTGGCACGAGCGAATTCCCAAAATATCCAACGGCGCATAGCCAACCCCTATGATACCCGCTCTCAAGCAAGGCGGAGGTGGGCAAATTCGTCGACCACATGAAAGGGTTTGGCAAGTCCTGAGATCAGCTCTCCCCGTTGCTCGATCTGCGTTTCCTCGATTGCTCCGAGACCAGGCAGCTTCAGAGAAGCCGCATCCTGCAGGTAGCGGATCTTGAGCGGGTCGAGCTTCATCAACCGCGCGCAGGTGGAATCGACTGCCGCTACGTCCTTACCCATCACAATCACTCCGGCACCCACCGGCGTACCCTGGATGGGGCCGTTGCCCTGCATTGCAACAATGCCGTCGACAATCGCGAAGCTGTGGCGCACAATCCGGTTCAGTTCCACAATCGAGCGGTCAATCCCCTGGTAGTGCAATAGATTCTTCGGCCAGCCATAAATGGCTCCGGGAACGATGCCGAAGAAGTTCTTCATACTGAGCGTTGCTCCTGCCCAGTGGTGAGTTTTCATTTTCGCGACGCTGACGACGAGATCCACATCGAGTAACGTCTTTGGCAAATAAAGATCCATCGAATCACCGAAGGCGCGAACAGGACGAACGTCATCGAGATTCAAGTCGACAAAGTTGTCATCGAAATCTGAAACGATCTTCCGGTATCCGGCTTGATCGGCAAGATCCCAAGTATCGCGGCGATGTCCAGGGCCCTCGCCGATCCAGACCCGGGCGGCACCAAGTTTAAGAAACATTTCCCGAGCTGCGAGCACAAGGCGGGGATCCGTGTTGATGCAGGTATTGCTATCGAACTCGACCAGATTCGGCTTGAGCAGGATGTTCTTTCCGCGTAAAGTTTGAGCGGCATCAGGCCAGGCGGCAGCGAGGCCGGATTCGAGCACTGAGAGCAACTCTTGTTCATAGCTGGCAGCCTTCAGAATGGCAACAGTGGATTTGGGCATCGGTCCTCGGGCATTCGCGTCTGGTTTGATTTCGTTCTTTGAGCAGGATATGCCGGATACTGCGGCAGCGGCGAGCAACCTGCGGCGCTTCATGGCAGCAGCGAGCCCTTCTTGGCTTTGCCAGCCAGAAGCTCAAGACCAGCCAATATGATGTTCTTGCTAGGATGAACTTCTTCATGCGTTGGAGCGTAGTCGACCGATTCCCCATGAACCCGTAACGCCAAGCTCAATAATGCCCGGCCATAGTCGCCCTTAGCCGAATCCAGATGCAAGCGAGCCCGTTTGAGACTGGCTTCGAGATTGGCCCCCGAGCCCGACAAGCCCAGCAAAGCGATACCGGTGGTTTCCGGATAGGATGGCAGAACTTCTCCAAGTACTTTTCGATTGCCGTAGTTCCAGCCCGCGTCCTCACATCGGCGATCCAGAAGCATACGAGTGGCGATATCGCGACGGTACCGGATTCCGGCTTCCGGCGCATGTCCATTCATCCAGTGCAAAGAGACCAAGCCATGTGCGGTCGGCTCAACCCAACTGTTGTTCTCAGGTCTCCAGGGCCAACCACGCAACCTCGGGTCCTGCTCCACTTTCGACTTCCCCATGGCGTACAACAGACGCTGCATCACGGTGCCTTCCGCACCTTCGCAAGAAAGAATCCAGTCGGCAGCCTTGTCCAGCTGCTTGCTCGGAGCTTGTGCTCTTTTGAGCAATGGAAAGGCCAACTGGGTCACCCAGGTTGCACCCGGCACACTGGAAGAAGGGGTAAGACCGCCGCTCGATTCCTGCCGCGAGAGCAGGAACTCGATTCCCCGCCCTTCCTGTGCCGAATTTGGCCCAAGTGCATTCAAGGCATAACAGGTGGGTTCCACGCGGCTCTCCCGGCCAGGGAAGTATCCCCAACCGCCATCCGCGTTTTGGTGTTTGCGCAGAAATTCGGCGCGATTCTCAACCCATCCCATAAATCCCTCTATCGACATTGCGACGAGAAAGCTTTAATACACTGTATAGCAATGCTCAGACGCCAATTCCTGCAAAACTCGGCCGCCTCAAGCCTTTTGTCTCAGTCGACAGGCGGAAAGCCAATCAACTTCGTTTTCCTGATCTCCGACGACCACACGGCAGCTGACCTTGGCTGCTACGGCAATAAAGCGGTCACAAGCCCAAATCTGGACCGTCTGGCAAGAGAAGGCATGCGCTTTGAAAAGTGTTTCGTCACGAGCCCACAGTGCAGTCCCAACCGTTCCAGCATATTCACAGGATGCACAGCGCACACCACCGGAACCAGCCGGCTGCATGTACCACTTCCTCCATGGGAGCCCACTATTATCGACGCCTTCAAACAGAAGGGCTATCACACCGGCCTTTTCCGCAAGCACCACCATGGATCGGGATTTGAAAAGAAGCTTGATTTCTATGGCGATGCCAAGGCTCCCTTCTCCCGATTCTTCGAAACGAAGCCTAAGGACAAGCCCTTCTGGCTTCAGGTCGGGTTCACAGATCCACACCGCCCTTACAAAGATGGCGCCTTTCAGCCACCCCATGACCCCAAGCAAGTAATCGTCCCCAAATGGTTGCCTGATTGGCCTGAAGTGCGAAAGGACTTGGCGCACTATTACGACTTCATCGCTCGTATGGACGCCGAAGTGGGTCAGGTCATGGAATTACTTCGTTCCAGTGGTCACGGCGAAGACACGATGGTGATCATGACGGGAGACAACGGCATGCCCTTCCCTCGTGCCAAAGGAACCTTGTATGAGGCAGGAATTCATGTGCCGATGCTGGCCTGGATGTCAGGCCGCGTGGCAGCGGGTTCCGTGAAGAGCGAGATGATTTCCCACGTGGACTTGGCCTCTACCTGGTTCGACGCAGCAGGGATTCCGCAAACACCCAAGATGCAGGGCCGCTCATTCTTACCGCTACTGGTTGGCAAGCCCTACAAAGCGAGAACTGAGGTTTTTTGCGAGAGGAACTGGCATGACACCTTTGAACCGATGCGTTCGATCCGGACCGAGCAGCACAAGCTGATCTTCAACGCCTCGCCACACTTTCCCTATCGGCCCCCCTCTGATTTAGAGAACAGCCCGACCTGGCAAGCGATGCTGGCGCGACGAAGATCGGAAACGCCTTTGCATTTGCGCCAAATGTTTTCACCCACTCGGCCCGTTATGCAGTTGTTCGATCTGGCCGAGGACCCGCTGGAGGTCAACAACTTGGTGGAATCGCCAAAGCATGCCGACATCCGTCTAAATCTGGAGGGCAGGCTTTCTAACTGGATGAACGAGACTTATGATTTTCTGCCAGCGGGTCTCGGGGCAGCCAACGATCCCCTGGGGAGGTCATGGCCTTTCACGCTCTAGTGAAATATAGTCAATGGGATTGCCAACCCCGATCCGCGTTGCCCTATTCACGGACGCTTACGAAGAACCGAATGGAGTAGCGACTCTAAGTCGCGAGTTTGCCGGATACGCTCAGAGTCGAGGCCTCCCTATGATGGTGGTACGTGGGGGCCGTAACGGCGAGTACTCCACCGTTGGCTCGCTCACCACGCTGGTGCTGGAACGTGGGCGATTTTCATTCAAACTCGACCAGGATCTCTATTGCGACCCTGTCTTCATTCGGCACAAGTCTCGCGCTCGAGCCGCCATTGAAGACTTTGCCCCGGACCTCATACACATCACCGGGCCTGGAGACATGGGAATCTTCGGAGCAAGGCTGGCGCACCTCTGCCGAATCCCCTTAGTGGCAAGCTGGCACACCAATCTTCACGAATACGCGGCCAGACGAATTAGAAAGAGCTTGTCGCGATTGCCATCGAGTGTTGTGAGCCCTATGGCCCAAATAGCAGAACAGTATTCTCTTAAGGCACTGTTGAGATTCTACAAACTGGCGCACCTTTCGATGGCACCAAATCTCGAGCTGGTGAATTTGATTGCAGACAGCACGGGGAGACCTTGCGCTGGCATGCTGCACGGTGTCGACCTCGACCGATTTCGGCCCAGCCACCGACAACGAAGCAATGATGTGTTCTCCATCGGCTATGTGGGTCGGCTGACCGTTGAAAAGAACGTGCAACGTCTTGTGGATATCGACCGGCAATTGAAGCTTAGGGGTGCCCGCTCATTCCGGTTCACGATCATCGGAGACGGGAGCGAGCACAATTGGCTCAGCCAACAATTGCCCGACGCCCATTTGACAGGAGTGTTGCGCGGAGACGCCTTGGCCGAAGCCATGGCTGGTCTGGACGCATTCGTGTTCCCCTCAGAAACTGACACTTTCGGACTGGTTGTGCTGGAGGCGATGGCGTCGGGAGTGCCGGTGATTGTGGCTTGCGGGGGCGGGCCTCAATATCAGGTGCGGCACGGTGTGGATGGGTTTGTTGCCGAGAATACGAATCAATTCGTTGAGGCGATCCTAATGCTTCAGCGCGAACCGAAGACGCTTGAGGACATGCGCCTCGAAGCGTGGCGCCATGCCTGTGAGAGCTCCTGGAGTCAGGTTTTCGATCAGGTTCACGCCACCTATCGAAGTCACCTGTTTTCGTCTTAGCGAAGTTTGACTTGTTTCCCGGTTTTTGCGCTTTGTCGAGCCGCAACTAAAATCTCCGTGGCAATGACGTTGTTCTCAAGGCTTGAAAGGCCACCAGGCTTCAGCTTGCCGCGAGCGATGGCCTTGAGGTAAGAAATCGAATCGGCCTCATCGGCCTTCAGATCTACAGGGGCAAAAGTCTCTTCTGTCTTTTCTCCCGCTTTACGCCGCCGGACACTGTTGCCGCCGTAAGCGTGCGCATAGGCTTTTTCGCCGTAAACCTCAAAATCCTTGCGACTAAAAGGCCAATTCCAGCTACCCTCGATGATCCCTTGCGCCGATTCGTACTCGACAACAATCGTCGCTTCGTCATCGACCTTTGCATAGATTTGCGGCTTGTTTTGCTTGGTGGAGGCCATTACCCTCAAGGGACGCTGGTTGTCCATCATCCAGGTCATCAGGTTCGCCCCGTAACAACCAAAATCGAAAAGAGCTCCCGCTCCATTACGGACGGGGTCTGTCAGCCACTCAAAGAAATCGTTCCCGACACCGATCTCACGCGGGCCCTGATGGCCATCCATGGCCAACATCTTGCGGATCTTCCCTGCAGCGTTTTGCTCTTTGAAAAAGCGCCAGAGCTCGCCATGGCTCTTGTACCAGGTGGTTTCAAAGTTGACGATGATCGGAATCCCAGCCGCCGCAGACAATTTCGCAATTTGGCGGGCATCTTCGTTGGTGGTGGCCAGAGGTTTTTCCATCATCAGCGGCAGTTTCAAGTCTGCGGCCAGCCGGGCGCATTCCAAGTGGCGGTCTGTTGAGGTAAACGATGCGATCGCTTCGGCCTTCTCCGTGCGGAGTTTGTTTCGGTCCTCAAACGAGACTGGTCCAATGATTTCAACATCTTGACGGAGTTTTGCCGCGTTCAGAAAGCCGCGCACGTGCCCATGCTCGGTCCCGAGCACCGCGATGCGGAACTTCGCTTCTTGAGCTGCCAGCAAAAGAGGGGTTGTGAGAATCGCCCGACGTGGAATCATGCGTTCATTCTACAGAAGATGACAGGTACAGCCGATATGGCCAATAAGCAGCTATGTTATTTCAACGACTTCTTGCCCCCATTGCGTTTTCGGTCACACTATTGAGCGCCGAAACAGACTACCGCTTTGCGTTCCCGCAGTCTGAGTTTCTCATCGGCATCGACGTGAAGTGGCTGATGAAGAGTCCTTTCGGGGAAACGATGAAGAAACAAGTTAAGGGCAACCTTGGCGAACTCAAGCCGCTCGAAGCCTTTCTTGAGCAATTCGATAGCATTCATCTCTCAGCAGTGTCCAAAGGAAACAAAGGCAGTGATGTGGTGATGCTTGTGCAAGGTCGTTTTGAAGCAGCCAAGCTAATTGAACTCGCCGTTCGCAATGGCTTCAGGGCTGAGCAATGGGGAAAGGTGCAGGTGCTGGTTCCGGCGAAAGTAAAAGTCGCTCCTTCGAGAAAAGCAACCTTCCAAAAGACTCAATTCAACTTCGATATGCCTTCAACCAAGCCGTCGTTCGCCCTGGTTGACTCAAAGAACATCATCATCGGCGAAGATGCACCACTGCGTGTTGCACTCGAACGGATTGAGACGGGGCTCACCCCGCAGGCGAATCCACTCTTCGAACGGGCACGGGACCTCGAAGCGGCCAATGACATCTGGATGATCGGCAACACTGCCCCGCTCAACCTTGGCCCAGCTACTGGAAAGAACGCCAACCCAATGGCGAAGCTGGCGGCGCAAGTTCGAAATTTCTCAATCGGCGTGGCGGTGCGCCGCAATGTGGCTCTCGATCTGCAGTTGCAAACCACCTCACCCAAGGCCGCTGAACAGATGCTGGATTTGGCCAAAGGCGCCGTTGCCATGGCAAAGATGGCCCCAGAAGGCCAACAGCCCCTTCCTGTCGATATTGACAAGGTGCTCCAGATGAGCTCGTCCGGCAACCTGGTGCGAGCCACCGTTTCGATCGATCAAGCCGATGTGGAAAAAATCATGGCGAGCGCATTGACTCCTGGAAATGGCAATGCAGTTGCAAAAACGAAGCCGAATGCAGTGGAACAAGCCTCGGCACCAGCCCCTGCTCCTGTACCGGTTGCTGTGACAAAGCCAGCGGAACCTGTTCGTAAAACTGTCTGGATTTACGGGCTGCCGGGCGGCCCCAAAGAAGTGCCGGTTCAGTAAGAGCTAGACGCCGGGTCCGCTCTCGCGGGCTCGCATCTTTTCTTCCCGTTCCACTTCCAGCTTCTCGAATCCCTGCACCTGTTCGGGCTTCAAGAACTTGCGAATCTTCTCAACCTGCCCCTGATGGATCTTCTGCATTTCCGGCTTGTAGCGTTGCCGCAGCAGACGATACTCGATCCGGGTTTCGTCTAAGGTGTCATTGAGCTGTTTCACCTGCGCCTCGTCGAGGCTCAGGCGAGTCTTCATGCTATCTACATAGCGAACACGCCAATCTTCGTTCGTGCGAGTCTGACCAACTTTCGCACTCACGGTTTCTGTCGAATACAGCATGTTGCCCAGGACGCCGGAGACAACGCCGCCAGAGAAAATGAGGCCCAGATACAATGCGACTTTCCCGGTGGAAATTTGCATTACCGATCGCCCCAAAATTTAGCGGGCTTGGCCTTGGCGACATAAGCCGCCTCAAGGAAGTGATCCTCGCTGATTTCATCGGTAAGCTTCTCGATATACGCCCGTTGCGGCAGCGGATTCGGATTGCGATACATCATTATGCCCAAAACCATCACAAACATCGCCGCAACCATTGCAAACCATGTAGCCCAACGCACAATTCCCTGTTCTGACTTGCGCCGGACATCAATCCTCGCCCAAACTCCGGGCATAAAATTCGCCCCGGGCTCGATTTCCGGACAAGCGGCGCGGTAGCAGCCGAGCAGCTCATCCAGTTGTTGATCTTGATTCGCCATCATTTCCCTTTGTTTCTTTCAATTTCTCAAAAGCTTTCAAAACCCTCTGCCTGGCTCGAAATAGTCTCACTTTCAGCGCACTTTCGTTTGCTCCGTAGATCTCTTCGAGCTCCTTTATGGATAAACCCTCTACTTCCTTCAAAAGTAGCAAGATTCTATCTTCTTCACTCACTCCACTCAAAAGCCAATGTACGAAGTCCCGAATGGTGCTTGCCTTTTGGTCCGAGCGGCCTTTCAGCTCCCCGGCCGAGGCATCGGCCATCACCATCTGCGCTTCGCTCAGGTCGGCCATACGGCTTTCCTTGCGGCGCTTGGACTTGCGCATGTAATCGTAGGCGGCGTTGACAGTCAGCCGGTAGAGCCAACGGTCAAACAACTCCACGTTGGACAACTGGTTCAACGAGAAGTAGAGCCGGAGAAAGACATCCTGGGCTACATCTTCCACATCCTCCGGTTTGCCGATCAGCCTTCCGACAATCGACAAGACCCGCTTACGACAGAACGCGACAAGCTCGTTGAAGGCGGCCTGGTCTCCCGACTGGGCACGCGCAACCAGAACTGGATCTGCGTTCATTGACATAGGCGCTCGCCGGGCAGCGGTCGTTACCGGGCCAGGCTAAATTCGTCCGTCCCAGCGTAATCCAATTCGAACGAGTAGAGGGGCCCCAGTCTGGGGAAACGGAGTAAAACCTGTCAAAATACGGCGATCCGCCATATTTTCAATCGCAAGCGTAGCCTTAAGATTCTTAAATAAATCCTGGCGTGCGCTCATCTGCAGCAATCCGAATCCAGGCAACATCTGCGTATTGCGATCATCTTCAAACTGCAGCGCTGAGGTCCTCAGGCTGAATGTCAAAAGTGTCTTCGGGCCATACCAACTCAACTGCGCACTCCCCTGGTGCTTCGGAACCTGTGGCAGTCGCTGGCGGGTGACAAACCGTGAATCCGCCATCAAATAGGAGGTCTCAAATCGAAACTGTTTATATCGCTTCTCAAACTCAGCCTCAATGCCTCGCACTGTTGCCGCTGCCGCATTCCTTCGCTGACGAACTACAGCGGTCGGCGTCATGCTCAGTGTAATGTTCGTAATCAGGTCGCCCACTTCCTTGTAAAAGCCACCTACGCGAGCCAGAAACAACTCACCCCTGTAATCCAAGCCCGATTCCACAGCCCAAAGCCGCTCGGCTGTCAGATTCGGATTCGCCTGCGTCGTGGTATTGCCGGCGCGGAATTCACGATAAAGCTCATTCAACGTCGGGGCCCGAAAGCTACGATAGGCGCTGGCACGCCACCGAAATACACCCATCCCGTAAGCCAACCCTCCCGAGGGTTGAAAGAACTTCCCTGCCCTTCCAGAAAACTGGCCACGCGACCCAGCGAACAACTGCAGATTGCCAAACTTGGCATCACCTTGTGCGAACACTCCGGTTTGAGTTTGCACACCGCCACCAACCCGCAAGCCCACGGGAACCACAGTTTCAAAGCTAGTTCCTTCGACGCGCTGCAGATCTGCGCCCGTCGTCCAATTCCAGCGCCCGGGCTTACCCTTCAGGTAGCCTCCCGTTCCAGTGGCCTCGGATGGCACGCTCTGAAAGCTGGTCAGCCGCTCAGAATTCCGGTCCGCCGCGAGTGCGCTGAACGATTGGTGATACTGCTGCCGCGAGTGGTAGCCGATTACACCAAGGCTGGCCAAACCAAAATCACGGGAGTAGTTTGCCCCAAGTGTCCCTAGACTTGTCGAATTCGTTTGTAGCGGAGTGCCATTAGCTCGCTCCTCGGCCAGGATATCCAGCTTTAGGCTGATCCTCTCCTTCGCGGTGTTGTAATCCAGCTTCACAGCTCCCGCCACAAAGCGCACTCCCGCCGGAGTATCAATCCGCCCGGCACGCTCTTTGGGCACGATCAGATATCCATCAGTGTCAAAGGCTCGAAAAAAGCCGCTAATCCCGAACTTGCCTTTGACATGAGAGAGGCCGGCGCTCGGCTGCATCGTCCCCCGATTGCCACCTTCCATCCCCAGGCTCAATCGCAGCGCTTCGGCCGGGCGAGTAAACACGGCGACGCTACCCGACATGGTGCGATCACCGAAAAGGCTCGTGGTGGCACCGCGCGTCACTTCCGATCGATCCACTTCTTCGGCAGGCACACGGGTCCAGTAAATCCAACCGCCGAATGGATCGTTTAACGGGACTCCGTCCCAAAGCACAAGCGTACGACTAGCTCCTGTCGAACCCAAACCTCGCAGGCTGACGCCTTGCGTCGTCGGGTTCGCCACCAAGCTCGAATTCCGCCGGAACAACGAGAACCCTGGCACGAGCCTCAGCCGATCATCCAGATTCACGCCAGGCGCTTTGGCGATATCGAGTTTGTCGAGAGCAGTAATCGCGGCAGGGCTTTCCTGCTCGACGCGTTCAAGAACGGTGACACTGGTCTTGACGGGAGGAATCTGGGTCTCCTGCTGACCTAGCAAGAGCGTCAGCGAGACGATGAGGGAAGAAAGCATGAAGCAGCTTTCATTATAAGTGTTGGCTGTCGATTGCATAGAGAAGTAAACGCAATCGAAAGGGAAAACAAACGTTTCTTGTTGAGAGGATTCTTTCTGCTAGAAATTCAGCCGAAGAGCGAACTGAATTTGCCGAGGAGTATTCACCTGGCGCAGAACCAGGCGCCCGAAATCACCGGCGACCACTGAATTACTTGGCCCCGCGAAGTTCACAGAATTGGTGAGGTTGAAAAACTCGTTTCGGAAATCCAGACTGACGCGCTCGGTGATGAAGAATCGCTTCTCAATCAGAGCATCCCAATTCCACGTGATCGGAAGACGCACGTCCGGAAGTGTCCGGCTGACGTTTCCAAATAGAAATTGTGGTGTGCGGCGGAAAGCTCCTGCGTTGAAGTAAGCGGCTCCATCCTTCATTTCGATCGAATCAAGTTTAGCCTTCTCCCCGGTCGCATTCGGGCGCATCCCGCCTCCCCCGCCAAAAGAAGAGGAATCATTGGGCGACGACACTGTTAAGGGTGTGCCGCTCTGCCAGGTCAGGAACGATCCCGTGCTCCATCCGTTCACGAATTGGCCAAGGATCTTGTTTTTTACCAGCTTCGGGAAGTCATAGCGAAAACTGGCTCTCATCACATGCGGGACGTCTTGAAAGGAAAGGCTGCGATCGCACGAGAAACAATAATTGTTTTGGTAGCCAGGAGACGTGCCAAGAAAACCGCCCAACTCCGCTGTATTGTCGATGGTCTTCGACCAGGTGTAGGCGAAAAGAACGGCCAAGCCTCTGCTGTAGCGCTTTTCAATTCGCGACTGCATCGCGTGATAAGACGATTGGCCCGTGCCTACCTGCACGCCCGACATTCCAGTGAACTGCGGATAGGGCCGCAGCAATTGACCACGTTGAACGCGCGACTGACTTAATACAGAAGTTGGGTCGGTGATCACACCAAAGAAAGGATTGTCGACGGTCTGCAGCAGTTGCGTCCCGAACTGAGCAATGGTTTCGGGCTTGAGTTGGTTGTACTGAACACCGCTCGGCAACAAGTAGGCATTGTTGGCGGCGTAACCAACCTCCGCTACCCATCCACCGGGCAACTGTCGTTGAACATCCAAAGACCACTGAAACTGCTTGGGTAAGGCTTGTACCCGCAGAGGCCCGCCAATTCCCTGCCCGAGTAACGTGTTCAGACCGAGAGAATTGCCAGTTGGGGCAAGCAAGCCTGAGGGCCAGGGATTATCGAGATTAAATAGCGGCGTCACTCCGTTTGGCTGTGCCACCAGAGAGTTGGTGCTCCTTGAGAATCCTTGAGATTGATCCGTGTTTGGCACAAGAGGATGATAAAAAAGCCCTGCTCCTGCGCGAATCACCGTATTGGTATTCCAGCGATAGGCAACACCAACTCGCGGTTCGAACATATTCCGCTGCGCAAGCTGCGTTCGCCGTCCAGGGATGTTCTTGGTCCCTACGAAGCCCAGGCCACCCCGCATGGCCCCCAGTCCTGGCACGCTCAGCCCGGAATTCGAATCCAAATCCAGAAACACGTATTGATTTGCGGCCTCTGTGCGAGGAAGCTCGATTTGGTATCGCAATCCATAGGTCATCGTCAACTTGTAGTTCAACCGCCACTCGTCTTGTGCAAACCAGGCATTGTAATAGTGCTGGTGTTGTTCAAGAGGCCGAACGTTATAGCCGACTCCCGCAACACCCAGGAACAAATCGGCCAAACCATGGCCACTCGCTCCTGCTGCGGCTTGAGGATTCGGGCCACCCGTAAATCCACCACTTGCGTTGATGCTGAGAGGTTGCGGATTATCGATCGAAACGCGGAAGCGGCGGAAGTCATAACCAAACTTTGCCGTATGGCGGCCAACGATCTTGGTTGCTTTTGCCTGGTACTGCAGTGTCTTCGAAGTCACCGCGTTCGAGGCGGTTCCTTGCGGGCCCATCCCAGTCAACCGCCCCACCCCAAAGACAGGAAAGTAAGCTTGGCGCTGCGGAGACACAACACTTTCCGGCAGGCCCAAAGTGCGCTGGTCAAAACCAAGGCTGAGCGGAATCCTGTTTGTCTCGCTTTGATTCCAGGCCAAAAAGTGCTCGACGATCAGAGTTGGCGTCACGGTCCAGGTGTGGTTGCCCGCCCAGTTGATGCCTGGGATGCGGTTCGGCGTTTGCACCGGTGAAGCGCTATGTCCAAACACAAGCGGTTGAGCATTCAAATTCTCAAACTTGTTGTAGCGGAAAAAGACACTATTGGCGTTATTGATCTGGTGGTCGAACTTTGTGTCCACGCGGTCCCCATCAAGCGAATTAGGAGCGGACGTGAAGAAGTTGTTGAAATTGCTCTGTCCGTCACCCGGCTGATTCGCTTGCGGATAGAACTGCATCAACCCGGTCCCCAGGCGGCTCAACAATCCTGTGGGAATCAGGTTTCCCACATAAGGGTCTCGGATAAATCGTGTCACGCCGGCAGGTGCCGCTGGATCCAGCCTCGTACTGCGCGGATCGAAAATCTGAATCAACTGGCCATTCTGCAGCCGTGACTGCGAAAAGTTACCCTGGCGTTCGAGCGCTGTCGGCACGCTTCCGGTAAAGCTATTGATGCTGCGCTCTCGCAGCCCCTCATAGGCGAAAAAGAAGAACGTCTTGTTCTTGCCGTTGTAAAGCTTGGGAACTCGCACTGGCCCACCAAAGGTACCGCCGAATTGGTTGCGTCGAAAAGCTCTGCGTGGCGTGCTGGCACGATTGGCGTTGAAGCCATTCGCGTCAAGAACGGAATTGCGCAAAAAATTGTGCAAGGTCCCATGAAACTCATTCGTTCCGCTTCGCATTGCGAAGCTCACCAAGCCACCACCTGTCCGGCCAAATTCCGGTGCATATGGGCTTGTGTTTACACGAAACTCCTGGATCGCGTCCACCTGCGGCATCGCGCTCACCTGATTGTTGTAAGTGCCCGTATTTGCGGCGCCATCAATGAGGATTTCGTTCGTGGCGCCCCGCCCACCATTAATCCGAAAGTTGTTCGTCGTCGACTGAGAAGCGGTGTTAATGCCCGCGTTCAACCCTCCCGTCACTCCAGGTGTCAGCGTCAAAAGCAGCATTGGATTTCGCACATTCAGCGGAATCGATTTCAGAAACGCATTCTCCACCACGGCCCCACGGTCTGCGTTCTGCGTGTTCAATAGGGGAGCTGCCTCGGTGACATCGATGCTCTGCTTGAGATCGCCTGGATTCAGCTTGAACAAAACCGTTCTGGACTGGCCGACTTCCAGAATCAAATCCGAAATCACTCCCGCAGCGAAACCAATCGCTACAGCGCTAATTTCGTAACGTCCTGGCGGTTGCGGCGGAAGATAAAAGCCACCTTCACCGTTGCTGGTTGTTGTGACTTCAACTCCTGTAGCCACATTGCGAATGGATATCTTTGAATTGGGAATGGCCGCGCCGCTAGAGTCGAGAACACTTCCCAAAACAATAGCATTCTGAGCGTAGAGGAAGGAACAACAGAGACCTAGCCAAAGCACTAGTAATTTCATTTCTCGAATTTACCAGTTTTTGTGTCCATGGAGAGTCACTGCATACAGAGCTTGTTCCGCTCCGGACGTGGTGGACAGCGCGTTGGGAGTGAATTATTGCCATTGAATCACGCAGCAATTTTGAATTCAACAGAAAAATCGCGACGAGCTTGAGTTGGCGTTTTGTAGCCGAGACGCTC
>VFZU01000110.1 GCA_016870995.1 Acidobacteriota bacterium | reverse complement strand
ATTGATGGTGCCCTGGTTGGGAGATTTACGCTCAGGCCAAATCGGTGTCTTGATTGGCTCCCTGATGATTCTGATGATTGCCATCGTCACCGTCTCTTGGTTGCGGGCGAGTTCTCGTCAAGAACTCCTTTGTGTCGGACTGCTTTGGGTGGCCCTCATGCTGAGTTTTGAGGTTGCGCTGGGCCGAGTGCTCGGTTTGTCGTGGGATCGCATTGTCTCGGACTACGATCCGCGCCGAGGCGGCCTGATGATTTTCGGGATGTTGGTGCTGGCCGCCGCGCCGACGATCGCCTCCGCGATTCGGCAGCGTGCGGCCCGCAGGTGATTCGACGGGCGGCTCTTTGTGCTTTACCGCGTGCTCTTGGGGAGGTCGAGAGCGGGGTTCTTGTCGAAGAAGTGGAAGGGGCGGATGTGGAAGTGGTGCCACATGGTGGGCATGACGGGCCAGTCTTCCGAACGCGTGATGTGGTGGAAGCCGAGGGTGTACCAGCCGACGATGTCGGTATTCTCGATGTTGCGGTTGGCCTTGACCCAAGTGGTGAGGCCGTCGGTGGCCGGTGAGCTGGTGGGGTAGGTGCCGGAGGCGTAGCGTTCGTCCGCTTTGTAGGGCGTGACGTAGAACTGGTGCTCGGAGAAGGCGCCGATTTTCTGGGTGGGGTCGTCGGGGGACATCAGCGATTTGGCTGTGGCGCCCGGCATGATTTCGTAAGCCGTTTGGTGGCCGAGGGGGCCCTGGACCGCGGGGTTCATGAACATCCACATGGAGGGTTTGTCGAGGTGGATGTCGAGGATGGCGTCCTTCTCGGTCTTGGCCATCATGGGTTGGGTGACCCAGATCGATTTGCGCATGGGGTCGTTGTCGATCTTTTTCGGGACCATCTTGTGGAGCATGAAGGAGTTGTTGGCGCCGTCAACGTCGAGGTCGAGGCGGTAGCTGAAGTAGTGGTCGTGGTTGACGCCGATGGTGTGCTCGGCGACGTGCTGGCCGGTGGATTCGGCGTGGTGACTGTGAGCGAGTTTTTGTGTGGAGGATTTGGTTTCGATGACGCCGGTGGCGCCGACGGCGACTTCGATGGTGCCGTCGGGGTCGAAGCGCCAGTCCATGATGTAGTCGTAGTTGCCGATGACGGCGGCGGTGCGGAGGACGAGCTGGCGGGTGGGGCGGCCGTAGATCTGGCCGTCTTCGCCGTGACGCCAGGCGGGGCTTTCCGGGAGGCGCTCAAAGAGGCAGGCCATGTTGGTGTGGAGCTTGGGGCTGCCGGATTCGCTGGCGGCCAAGGTATCGAAGTAGGTGGCGTGGGCGGGGCAGTCGAGGCCGGATTTGACGGGCTTGATGAAGGGACTGACGGCGTAGAACTGGCCGGCGTCGATGAAGGCGCGGTTGTTCCAGCCGTTCGATGGGTCCATGTAGGGGACGAAGAGTTCGCTGACGTGACCTTCGTACATGACAGAGCGGGGTTTGCCTTTGTCGAGGAACTTGACGAGGTTGAGGACGGCACCGACGCGCTGGTCGAGGCGGAAACGGAATTGCCAGTTCTGCCAGGTGATTTCGCCTTTGTTGATGTTGTAGGCGGGGCCGGTGGGCTGGCTGGTGGAGATGGGAGTAGTGTGGGGGCGGGGGACTTCGGCGATCTCTTCGTAGTCGTTGTTGGCGGTGGGGACGGGGGCGACTTCGGTGTCGACGACGCGGATGATCTTTTTGGTGACCATGTCGAGCTGGATGGTGAGGCCTTCGATGGAGCGGCCCCAAGTGTGGAGGGTGCCGTTGGTTTTGGCGCAGGAGACGAAGCCGACGCGCTGGGAGGCTTGTTCGGCGGTGCTGCGATAGGCGACGGGGAGGGCTGTGCACTGGACCGTACGGAGGTCGGTGAGGCCGCGCTTCTTGAGGGCTTCGATGACGCGGGGGTCTTTCTTGATGGGTTCGTCGGCGCTGAGGAGTTCGCTGAGGGTAAAGGGGGCCTGGGCGTCTTTGAGCTCCGTGTGAGAGACGACGGACTTTGCCGTGATGTTGATCTGGGCGGAGAAGGTTTTGCCGGCTTTGAAAAGGATCACGTCCGCCTGGCGGGGAACGGGCTGGTTGGTGAGGATGGCTTGTTTCGAAGGTGGATGGAGGAGGACGCTTGAGAAGACCGTGTCTGGGTCGGCGTGGCCGACCTTTTGCAGGGTTTCGTAGACGGTCCAGTATTCCGAGGTGGTGAGGCCATCGAGGGGGTGAATCTGCGCGACGAGGGGCAGGAAAGCAAGGAGGCAGATTGAGAGGGTTCGCATAGAGAGATAAATACAGGATAACTTTGTTAGAACCTTCGGCGGGCTGGTGCGTATTGGAAAGTGATATGAAAATCCACAAATTGATGGCTCTGGCTCCCGTGGCGCTGATGTTGACGGGTTGCGATATCGAAGATATGGCGAGCTGGGGCTCGTCGGACCGGTTTAAGGAAGAGTTTCGCTTGAGCTACCCGGTGAAGCCGGGAGGGACGCTGGCGATCGATAACTTCAACGGAAGTGTTGAGATCCTGTCCTGGGAAAAGGACGAAGTGGATGTGAATGGGGTGAAGTACTGCGCGACGGAAGAGATGTTGCGGGAGTTGAAGGTGGAGGGGACCCAGAGCGGCAACACGGTGCGGCTGCGGACGTTGAGGCCTGAGGGGCGGCGCGGGAATTGCGGCGCAAAGTACGTTCTGCGCGTGCCGAAGAAGATGCTGCTGGACGGGATTGTGTCGTCGAATGGATCGATCCGCGTTGAAAACATTGTGGGTAATGCGCGGCTGCAGAGCTCGAATGGGTCGGTAAAGGTGCGATCGGCTGAAGGCAGGTTGGATGCGAAGACTTCGAATGCGGGAATCGAAGTGATGGGGCTGACCGGAGACTTTGTGGGGCGGACGTCGAACGGGTCGATCTCGGTGGAGGGCCTTGAAGGGGCGTTTGAAGCGGAGACGTCGAATTCGAGCATCAAGGCGCGGGTGAACAAGCTGGCGGAAGGGCGGCCGGTGAAGGCGGATACCTCGAATGGTTCGATTGATCTGGCGTTGCCGGATTACAAGGGGCAGGCTTTGGAGTTGGACACAAGCAACTCGGGAATCACACTGCGGCTGCCGGCGGGCGTGAATGCGGACCTGAAGGCATCGACTTCGAACTCGTCGATCACGAACGAGTTTGAGATGAACCAGACCGCGGCGATGTCGAAGACGCGCGTGGAAGGAAGGATTGGCACGGGTGGTGGGCCGATCCGGTTGACTACTTCGAACGGTGGCGTGCGCGTGCAAAAGTTATAAGATCAAGACATGCGGAAAATTTTGCTCTCTCTCGTGGTGTGCGCAGTCGCACTGATTGGCCAGACCAAGGCGAATTGGAAGATCCAATACGAATTGCCCAAGCAGGTGAAGGCGAACTATGAGACTCCGTTGACGGTGAAGATCACGGGCGCCGACGGCAAGCCTATCGCGGGCGCTGATGTGGAGACGGTGCTCACGATGGTTGAGATGGACCATGGTGAGTTCAAGGAAGCCGCCAAGCAGGTGAAGCCCGGTGTGTATGAATCGAAGCAGAAGTTCATCATGGTGGGTGCCTGGCAGATTGAAGTGAGAGCGAAGAAGGGCGCGGCGAGCGCCAGCCAAAAGTTCCGTTTCGAAGTTAAGGAATAACAAAACACTCTCGAGAGGTTTTTCTACATGTTTAAGAATCGGCTAATCAGCCGTCGCGTACTTGCGACGGCTGTTGTGCTTTTACCCAGTTTGTTGTTGGCGCAGGAACCAGTCGCGCCGCCAGCGGGAGGGCCTCCGGGGAGGGCTGGGAATGGACAGGCGGCAGCGGCGGCGCGACCCCCGGCTTCAGGCCCCAAGAAGTACGAAGACGTGATCACGGCGAAGACGAAGACCAAAGATGGCCTTTTCAAAGTGCATCAGGTGGATGAGAAGTTCTATTACGAGATCCCGGAGAAGCTATATGGCCGGGACATGCTGATGTATAACGAGATCGCGCAGGCGCCGCCTGGAGTGGGTTATAGCGGGAGCCCGGGGAATACGCGGATGGTGCGTTGGGAACGACGCGGGAACCGGATCTTTTTGCGGATCAACCCGGTGACGAAGCGGGCGACCGACGGGGACGCAACTGGCTGTGGCGCTATCGAATTTTCAGCCGATCCTTCGCGCGTTTAACATCGAGGCCGAAGGTAAGGATAAGACTGCGGTGATCGACGTGACGGCGATGTTTTCGGCGGATATTCCGGAGCTGTCGGCCGTGAGTTTGCTGGCTGGATTGCGATTGCCGACGGCGCCGCCGGCGGACCCGACGCGGAGCTTTATTGATGAGATCAAGGCGTTTCCGGAAAACATTGAAGTGCGGTCGACGCTGACGTGGAATTTTGGTGCGCCGCCGCTGCCACCGACGAGCCCGAATGCGCCGCCTTCGGCAGTGATTCCGGGCAACCTGCGCAGCTTGAGCGTGATGGTGCACTACAGCATGGTGCTGCTGCCGGAGAAGCCGATGATGGGCCGGTTCTCAGACCCGCGCGTGGGTTATTTTGTGCAGCCGTTCGAGGAGTATGCGAACGAAGAGAATCGCGTGGAGCAGAAGGGTTTTATTACTCGGTTCCGGTTGGAGAAGAAGAACCCGAATGCGGCGGTGAGCGAGCCGGTGAAGCCGATTGTGTTCTATGTGTCGCGCGAGGTGCCTGACGTGTGGCGGCCATTTATCAAGAAGGGCATCGAGGATTGGAATGTGGCGTTTGAGCAGGCGGGATTCAAGAACGCCATCATCGCCAAGGATGCGCCGACGAAGGAAGAGGACCCGAACTGGGACGCCGAGGATGTGCGCTACAGCGTGGTGCGTTGGGCGGCTTTGCCGGTGGAGAACGCGATGGGTCCGCATGTGCATGACCCGCGCAGCGGAGAGATTATCAGCGCGCATTTGATTTTGTGGCATGACGTGCTGAAGCTATCGCAGGGCTGGTATTTTGCGATGTGTTCGGCGCAGAATGATGCGGCGCGGAAGTTGCCTTTCGACAAGGCGTTGATGGGTGAGATTCTGCTGTACATCGCTTCGCATGAGGTAGGTCATACGATCGGGTTGCGGCATAACCACAAGGCGAGCTCGGCGTATTCGATTGCGCAGTTGCGGGACCCGGAGTTTACGAAGACGCACGGGAGTGTGGGTTCGATTATGGCTTACGGGCGGTTTAACTATGTGGCGCAGCCGGAAGACAACGTGCGGTCGCTGATCCCGATCATTGCGGAGTATGACAAGTTCGCTGTGGAGTGGGGCTATAAGCCAGTGACTGGAGCGAAGAAGCCGGAAGACGAGACGAAGATGCTCGATGAGATCGCGGCGCGGCAGATGACGAATCCGTTCCTGCGGTTTGGCGGTGAAGATGGGCCGGCGATGGTGGACCCGACGGTGAAGACCGAGAACATCGGTGACGACCCGGTGAAGGCGACCGAGCTTGGGTTTAAGAACCTGGAGCGCGTGATCAACGGGTGGCTGGTGAAGGCGACGACGAAGCCGGGCGAGGACTTTGATGTGTTGAAGGAAACGTTTAACGACATCTGGGGCTTGCGGCGGCTTTGGTATGGCTCGGTGGTTCGCATGGTGGGCGGTGTGGTGGAAAGCCGCACGCTGGTGGGCCGCGGAGGCGATCAGTTTGCGCGCGTGCCGAAGGCGAAGCAGAAAGAAGCTGTGAAGTTTTTGAACGAGCAGGTGTTCATGCCGCCGACGAATCTGATCAAGCCGGAATTGCTGAACCAGTTTCAGTATTTTGGCGCGGCGGATGTGATCATCAATCAGCAGAAGTCCGCACTGGAATCGTTGCTGACACCGATGCGGTTTAAGCTGTTGACCGATGGCGAGGCGATGGACGCCAAGAATGCTTACACGTTGCGCGAGTTTATGGCGGATGTGCAGGGCGGGGTGTTCAGCGAGGTGTCAAAGCCGGGGGCTTCCGTCGATATCTATCGGCGGGCGCTGCAGCGGAACTACCTCGAGCATGTGAAGTCGCTGTTGAATCGGCCGGTGGTGACGGCGAGCCCGTTTGGAGGCGGTGGCCGGAGTTCGGAGTTGGCGGCGATGATGACGGCTGGCTGGCAGCAGACGGACTTCCGGGCGACCGTGAGGACGATGCTGGAGCAGTTGAGTTCGCGGCTGGCTGCGGCGGCGGTAACGGCCAAAGACGCAGCGACGGCGAGCCACCTGAAGGACTGCCGGAAGGAGATCGAGATGATTTTGGACCCCAAGAAGGGGTAAACTAGTAACAGGTTTGGGCGAGTAGCTCAGTTGGCAGAGCACCGCGTTCGCAATGCGGGGGTCGAGGGTTCGAATCCCTTCTCGTCCACCAAATCATTTATCGTTTGAGGAAGCCCGGTGCGGAATGCGCCGGGCTTTTCGTTACAATCGCAAGAGTTAAACACATGGTTCTATCAGACGTCGATATTCGCAAATCGCTGGCCAGCGGGAAGATTGCGGTGAGTCCGGCGATGCCGGAGGAGCATATTGGGAGTTGCAGTGTGGACTTCCGTTTGGGGAATGAGTTCAGCATCTTCGAGCACTCGAAGCATGCGTTTATTGATTTGCAGAATAAGGTTGAGATTGAGAAGCTGATGCGACCGATTGTGGTGCCGGATGGAGAGGCGTTTATTCTGCAGCCGCGCGAGTTTGCGCTGGCGATTACGCTGGAGCATCTGGAGCTGGCGGACGATATTTTGGGGCGTCTTGAGGGTAGATCGAGCCTGGGGCGGATCGGGATCATTGTGCATGGCACGGCGGGGTTGTTTGATCCAGGTTGGAGCGGAAGGGCGACGCTCGAGTTGTCGAATTTGGGGATTATGCCGGTGGCGTTGTATCCGGGGATGCGGATTTGCTCGATGACGTTTGAGCAGTTGTCGACGCCGTCGTCGATGCCGTACCGGAGGAAGCCGGGGAATAAGTATGCGGGGCAGCAGAGCCCGCTGGCGAGCAAGTTGGCGGGGGAGCTGAAGTAGGTTAGGTTGTCAGGTCGGCTGGGCGGATACCGTTGAGGCCGCCATAGAGCTCGATTTGCTGGTTGTAGATTTCGAGCACTTCGACCAATGTCAGGAACAGAGGTTTCATTTGAAACTACTCCGCGAGCTTTTTGAAAGCCTTTGCGTACTTGGGGTGGGCAAGTTTTTGGGCGGCGTCGAAGCGGGCTTTGCGGGCTTCGGGGTGAACGGGGGAAATCGTGAGTCGCTTCCCGTCTGTGGTGACTTCAAGCGGAGTGGTTGGGTCGATCTTTAGCAGATCGAGGATGGGGCGATCAATCACAAGGGCCAGACTGTTGCCGTGTTTGGTGAGTTTCTTGACCATGGGCGTTGAAGCCTCCGTACATACAATGTATCACCGCAGCCTTTAGTCATTTGGTAAGCCTCGTGTTCATGCCGTATCACAGGAAACCGGGGAATCAGTATTCATTACCCAGCTCCGTTGTGTTATTTGACGCCGCTCGAGCCGAAGCCGCCTTGGCCGCGTTGGGTGTCGGAGAGTTCTTCTTCGGACCAGGAGATGGGTTCGTAACGGGCGATGACGAGCTGGGCGATGCGGTCTCCGGATTGGATGACGAAGGGCGCGCCGCCGAGGTTCAAGAGAATGACTTTGATCTCGCCGCGATAGGCGGGGTCGATGGTGCCCGGGGAATTGGGGATGGTGATGGAGTGCTTATAGGCGAGGCCGGAGCGTGGGCGGATCTGAGCTTCGTAGCCGGGGGGGAGTTCGATGGAGAGGCCTGTTGCGACGGCGTAGGTTTGAGCCGGGAGGATGGTGATGTCCTCGACGCTGCGGAGGTCCATACCGGCGTCTTCTTCGGGGCCGTGGGCGTAGACGGGGAGTTTTGCGTCCGGATGGATTCGCTTGATTTTGATAGTCATGGGACACTACAAAGTTAACGCGATGTCACGAGTGATAGCTATGTCCCCGATGCCGGCCGAGAAGAGCGCTTATGCTTTGGCCCGCTATAGCCGCAGTGCGGATTCGATTCTGGAGAGCCTTGAGTGGGTGCGGACGCACAACTCGATGAAGTTTCTTGAGAGCTTCTACTTTCAGTACGGGCATGCTTCGATCGCCGATCTGGGGCATGTGGGGTTGTGCTGGGAGGGGATCTCGGAGTTAGCCGCGACCGAGGTGGAAGACGAACAGCTTTGGGACGGGCAGGCGAAGAGTACGCGGTATCAGGATTTTGGAAAGCTTGGTTTTGTGACGCCGCCGGAGTTTAGCGAGGCGGATGCTGCGGTGTATCAAGCGGCGGGGCGGGATCTGCTGGCGGCCTATGAGCGGTTGCATGCGTTGAAGTTTGAGGAGTTGACGCGGAGTCTGCCGCGGCCAGCGGAGATGAAGCCGGATGCGTATGAGCGGAATCTGAAGGCGCGGGCGTTTGATGTGGCGAGGTATGTGTTGTTCTTCGGGATTCCGACGAATGTGGGGCAGGTGACGAGTATCCGGACGCTGGAGAAACAGATCCGTCGGCTGAAGGCGAGCGAGTTTGCCGAGATCCGCGAAGTGGGTGGAGAGGCGGCTATGGCTGTGGCGGAGACTCCGCAGTGTTTATGGCATGAGAGTGTGGGTGAGCCGGTGGCCCCGACGCTGGCGAAGTATGTCGATGCGGACCCGCATGTGGCGACGGCGATGAAGGACTTGCGGCTGTGGGCGGCGCAGAATTTGCCGGTGTCGCCAGTGGTGGCGTTGAGCGAGGCGCAGGTGGATTTGGTGCGGCCGGCGGAGGCGATTGTCGATATTGTGGCTTCGTTGCTGTATCCGGTGACGACGCGGCCGTATCGGGAGCTTTATGAGTGGGCGTTGGCGGCGAGTGGGGCGGTGCGCAATGAGGTGATTGATGTGGCGCTGCGGTCGCGGGCGCGTTATGACGAGCTGTTGCGGTCGTTTCGGGGTGGGCAGTATGTGTTCGATATCGTGATGGATATTGGGGCTTATCGGGATCTGCACCGACACCGGCGGTGTGTGCAGTTGCGGCAGGATTACACGTTTGAGTTGGGGTATGGGACGCCGGAGGCGTTTACGGAGGGTCCGATCCGGGAGACATATCAGGCGGCGATGGGAGCGGCTTTGGATGTGTACCGGCGGTTGCCACAGCCAGCGGCGCAGTACCTATTGCCGTTTGGGGCGCATGGGCGGTTTTTGTTCAAGATGGACTTTGCGGAGATTGAGTATATTTCGAAGTTGCGGAGTGGCGTGAAGGGGCATTTTTCGTATCGGGATATTGCATGGAAGATGAAGCTGGAGTTGGGGAAGGTGGAGCCGGAGCTGGCAAGGTTGATTGCGGCGACGCCGCCGTGGGAGGAGGTTCCGCTGACGCGGTAGCGGGAAGGGTTTATGTCATCGATGAGTCGATTGCAGTTTTCGGTTCGAGTGGACGCGCCGGTTGAGAAGGTGTTTGCTTTTATGCTGGACCCAATTGGGTACCGCAAGTGGACTTCGGCGTTTGATGAGAACTCTTATTTTGAGGGTTCCTGGGAACAGGGGGAGAAGATCTGGTTTCTTGGGGCTCCGGGCTGCGGACTGGTGGCTGAAATCGCGGAGAACCGGAGGAATGAGTTTGTGTCGATCCGGCCTTTGGGAGTGGTGCGGGAAGGAGTTGAGGACCCAGAGAGCCTGACTGCAAGAATTGCGGCGCCCCAGTTCGAGAACTATGTTTTTGAGGCTGTGGGTGGGGGGACGCTGGTTCGGATTGAGATGGATACGTTGCCTGAATATCACCAGTACATGGCGGAGGCTTGGCCGAGGGCTCTCGAGTTGTTGCAGCAATTGTGTGAGGCGGAGCGGCTGGCGACGTAGCGTGCAGGGATTCGGCTGTCTGTCCCGGACTAACAGGGTCAGCTCGGCAGTGGGGATTTGCGTTACGGTGCTGTCGCGGTTCGCTGACGTTTTGTTCAGAGCGGATTTTGAGATTCGGTTTGAGGTGTGCGGTTCCAGGATCTGTCCATCGATGGCTGCTTGGTGAGAGATGTATCCAGGCTTAAGGGGAGAACAACGCCCCTACTCGAGGGTGAATGCGATTTGAGTTGGGTAAGGCCGGGAGGCGATAAATCTGGGTTGAATTTTTCACATTACGGTTCAACGGGGCTTAGCCGAAGTTCAGCGTGTATCGTTTTTTTTCTTGACAACGCCAATGCAGGGGAATAGCCTTCCCCTAGTATCAAATTAAAGCCGAAATCGAAATCAGATAGGGGAATTTGAAGTGCAATTCGTATCCGTGGGCTATTCGCCGCTATGGGTTTTGGTGTTCGCTCTTGTCGTTGGCGGCTGTATCAAAATTGGAGTCGGCGACAGTCTGATTGGCCTATCGCAGTTGTGTATGGCCGGGTTTATCGGCTTTCTGATCAAAAAGCGGTAAACGGGGCTGGTGATTGTTGTCGTGAAAAATTCCATTGCCCGAAAGCTAGGATTTGGCGGCCCAATACTCATTTTGATAATTGCATCGATATTTGTTATTTATCGATTATATAATTCTGATCATAGTAGGAAATTGATTTCTAGTGGCGCTAAAAGTTTTCCAGTGAATTTGGTGGCCGGTACTTGTAGTGTGATGAATACGGCAATTTCCGTGAAGCAAAAGCATGTGGTTTTTGTTCACAGTTGGCAATGTCTTTATTGCAGGGAAGAAAGCCGTAAATTGGAACGGCTGATGGCGAATGGCGCGAACGGGATGCCCATACAGTGGGTTGATATAGGGCCGAAGCCAGCTGCGCCGCCAAAGAGAAGTGAAGAGCAGTGCAGTGCGCAAGAAGCTCTCCTGGTGGATCTGGGGCTGCGATCCGTGCCCGCGCTCATTTTTCTAGATGGGCGGGGAAAAGTGCGATCTGTGCGAGAAGGCAATAGCAGTGAGAAAGAATTAGTACGCCTGTTGAGCAAGAGTGAAGCAGGCGGAGCATGACAAAGCCGTTAGCGGCGGGTCTGTTTTTGGTTTTGCTGAGTGTGTCGGTGTTGTTGCTGTTAGGAGGAAGTTGGCTGTCTGGAACGCCAGGTGGGATGCGCATTGCGGCAGTTAAATTTAGCGGCGGAAGCATGCTTGATGCGGCCGGTGTGGAATTCCAAAAGCGGCAGAACGATTGTGGGCCGGCGTGTTTGAGGATGGTGGCCAGGACTTATGGCATCGATTTGCCGTTAGATCCAGAGAGCGAGGATTTGAAGCGAAGTTTGGGTGACTTGGCACGTACCTGTAAGCAAGCTGGGCTGCGAGCCAGAGCATGGAGGCTACGGGCAGAAGATTTAGGGAAGGCGTGAAAGCCATTGGTCGCATTCGTCTCTGGAAATCACTTTGTCGTTGTAGATGAGGTGGACAACAAGCGGGTTGTTGTTAGGAACCCGGCATTGGGGCGAATTGCGTATCAGCCTGAGACATTCAACCGGATGTGGCGAGGAGAAGTACTCATTATTGAGCCACCGGGAGTACAAGATTCTGACGGGTTCGAAGCGGGCGCAAGCCCGTAATCGGACAGCAGGATAGGAAGAGAAATTTTGGCGGCCGATCGCGCTAACGTAGACCGCCAAGATCTCTCAAAGTTCAAGAAAGGAACTTCACTTATATGAAACCAAATCAGAAGTGTTTTCTCAAGACACTTTTCGTCCTAGGGTTACTGATGGTCGGATTGCTAACGGCGACCGGATCGGCTGCGACCCAGGAATTGACAATGGCACAGGCCAATCTCGTGGTTGGTGGTTGGGACTGGGGCAAGTTTGCGAATGGGATTGTCTGTGGTGCTGGAGTCGTCGGCATCGCAGCCGGGGGGGATTAGTGGGGTTGGTGCCCCCGCCGCCGTCCTTGCGGTGTCCGGTGTCGCCGGAGCTTGCATCGGAATGTTCTAACTACAACAAAATCAAAGGAGAGAAAACAATGAACACAATTTCTTCAAGAAAGCTTGTTTTGATCGCGATGATTGCTTGCCTGGCCTTTTGCACGGTTATTCAGGCCTCGCAGCCCTCAATGGAAACCTCTGTGGCATTGACAGAAACAGCTTCGAACTCAGTTGCGGGCGGACTGGATTGGGGCTGTGGATTATTGGTTGGCGCAGTAGGCGCAGTAGTTGCAATCGGAGTCGGCGGAGCCACGCTTGGCTTTGGTGGCGCGCTTGCAATTTCCGCGACGATCCACGTTGGCGCAATTGCTTGCGCCATCTAGCCGATGCGGTCCGTAGGGGCGCCCGAAAGCGCCCCTATCTTGAGACCGGATACTAACGACAAACAATCGATAAAGGTCAAGCACATATGAGTACACAAGCACTGAACGCAGCAATCCGGCCGATTGGGTTGTTAGTGGATGCGTTGATCGATCCGAAATCGGCGGCCAAGCCACTCGGGGAAGAAAGATCCTGGGTGGTGGCTGCAGCGATTGGAGGGGCGCTGACGTTTTACTTAGCGCACGAAATGATGCCATTTACGCTGCAAGCGCTTCGCAGTTCCATCCCCAATGGTACTGAAAGCCGCCAAGTCGAGGAGATGATCGCTTCGTTTTACCGGTACCAGCGCATCGGCGCGGCCATCAGCCCTTTGTTGCTGGTAGGCAAATGGCTCGTCATTGCTTGCATTGTGTATGTGGGTTGTGTCTTGAGTGACGTTCGCGCCAATCTGAAGAACTTATTCGCAATCGTCAGTCATTGCGGATTCATCCCGATTTGCCAAGACTTATTGACGCTGGCTGTGCTGCGGTTGCGGGGTGAAAGTATCGAATCGAGCGCGGACCTAGTTGTTCGATTCGGTCCGGATTTATTCATCCGCCCGGAAGGAAAGCTGTTGCTTGGCGCGTTGAGCTTTCTGAATCTGTTTCATGTCTGGTACTACATTTCGCTGGCTCTGCTGATTAGCTTCATGGAATCGGCACCGAAAAGGCGTGGGTTTCTAGCTGTAGCCCCGCTTGCGATTTTGCACTTTTTATTTGTGGTGGGATCAACGCTCTTACAGTAGGAAAGGAACCCGAAATGAACACAGGAGCTGCGCTGGCGTTTCAAGGAATCGCCAAAACATATCCGAAATTTGAGTTGCAGGCAACGAGTTTTGAAGTGCCAGTTGGTTCCATCGTGGGGCTTGTTGGGCAGAATGGTGCCGGCAAGAGCACGCTGATCAAGTGCGGACTCGGGCTGGTGAAGCCGGATCAGGGAAGGGTGATTGTAGCTGGCGAAGATTGTACGGGCCAAAATGGCGAGAAACTGCGGACGCTTGCGGGGTATGTACCTGAGACGGAATGCTTTTATGAATGGATGACGATTGAGGAGAAGTTTGCATTTGTCCGCAGCTACTATCCCACATGGGATCGGCAGTATGAGAGCGAACTGGTGAAACGGTATCATCTGGACACGAAAAAGAAGCTGAAGCATCTGTCCAAGGGAATGCGGGCAAAAGTATCCCTGATTCTGGCGCTGGCATTTCGACCTCGTGTACTGATTCTCGATGAGCCGACTTCTGGGCTGGACCCGGTGATGAAGTCCGAATTTCTGGACGAACTCTGCCACCTAGTCGAGCGGAAGGATGTAGATGGGATCTTAATCTCGTCTCACATCCTGTCTGAAATTGCACGGATAGCGAACCGAATCGTTGTATTGCAGAGTGGAAAGATTTTGGCGGATCAAGGTTGCAAGGAGTTACTGGAAGGCTGGCGTAAAGCATACTTCCAAACGAATGCTGATGCACCGGAGTGGAATGGATTGGCGGGACGAATTCGTTCCAGTTCGGAATCTGGCCGAAGATTCCTGTTGATTCGCGAGGACGAGCTGCATTTGCTCCGTGAGTTGGAAATGAAGGGAGCCCGGAGCATTGAACTTGCTGAGCCGTCGCTTGAGGAAGTACTACTTGAAGCTGTTACCGTTCGGGAGGAAACAAAATGTGGCCATTAATTCGTAAGGACCTGAAGCAAAGCGCACGGCCGCTTGCCGTTTTTCTGCTGATCGCAGCGCTGTTGCCCATCGGCGCCCTGGTTGTATCCCGTAAGTTCACGGCGGAAGGATATCTAGGGATGCTGTTCAGCTTGATTGTCATGGGGGGACCGCTGCTGTTCGGATTTTGGTTCATCGGTGAGGAGAAAACGAAGGGGACGATTCGACTGCTAAAAATCTTGCCGATTTCTGAGAGCACCATTGTTGGATCGAAAGTTTTGATGAGCCTCGTCTTGACCAGCTTTATGCTGCAGGCTGCCCTGAATGTTCTTCCGCAGCTTGCGGCTGGGCTTGGGGGTGTTGGGGTTGCTTTGGAACCGGCATGGGGTATCTGGATGAATACCGCAGCGATTGCGTGTGTTGGGATTTGTAGTTTGGTGTTTATCGCGATCGAACAAAAGCTTGCCATGCAAGTGGCATACTTCAGCATGTTTGGCCTGGGCGGCCTCACGGTTCTGGCGGCAAAGGGGCTTGAGCAGTCCAATGGTGGCTACGCGGAGCTGATGCGAACCGCCCTGGCAAGTCCAATGTGGGCGGTACTGGGGATGTGCATCGCGCTCAGTTTGCTCCTGGTGGTGGTTCGTTTTGGTTCGAATTGGCTCAAGCAGCAAGATTGGTCCGAACTGATCGAACCTTAGGCGGTGAGGGCCCGGAGGTTGTCGGGGGTGCCGAGGGTGCGCATTTTGGCGCCCAGGGTTGTGCGTTTGAGGCGGAGGAGTTCGGCGGCGGCGCTCTTGTTGCCGTTGGTGCGGCGGAGGGCTTGCTCGATCATGTTGCGCTCGATGCCGGCAATGATCTCTTCGAAGTCGAGGCCGGATTCGGGGATCGTTAGCGTAGAGAGTTCGGTTAGCGGTTGCGCTGATTTTCTGATGTTGACGGGGAGGAGAAAGTCCTCGGGGATCAGGTCTGTGCGACGGCCGGAGAGGGCGATGGCGCGCTCGATTGTGTTTTCGAGCTCGCGGATGTTGCCAGGCCAGTGGTGTTGCTCCAGGCGCTCGAGGGCAGAGCGGGAGAGGCGCTTGAGGGGCAGGTCTTCGACCTTGCAGATTTTTTCGACGAAGTGGCGGGCGAGGAGGGGCAGGTCGCCGGGGCGCTCGCGCAGGGGTGGGAGGTGGATCGGGACGACGTTAAGACGGAAGTAGAGGTCTTCGCGGAAACGGCCGTCTTCGACTTTGCTGAGCAGATCGACATTCGTAGCTGCGATGACGCGGACGTCGATGGGTATGGTTTCGCTTGAGCCGAGGCGCTGGATTTCGCGCTCCTGAAGGACTCTGAGAAGCTTGGCCTGGAGGTCGAGGGGCATGTCGCCGATTTCGTCGAGGAAGATCGAGCCCTTGTTCGCTGCTTCGAAGCGACCGGCGCGGGCTTGCTGGGCACCAGTGAAGGCGCCTTTGGTGTGGCCGAAGAGCTCGGCTTCGAGCAGGGTTTCTGGGAGCGCGGTGCAGTTGAGCGAGACCAGCTGGCCTTTGCGGCCGCTCGCCTCGTGGATGGCGCGGGCGACGACTTCCTTGCCGGTGCCGGTTTCCCCAGTGATCAGGATCGTGCTGCGCCGCTCGGCGATTAGCGAGATCGCTTCAGCGAGGGATTCAATGGCGCGGCAGTTGCCGACGAGAGTGCGACGCCAGGGGCGAGGGTCGATGCGCGGATGAGAGAAGCGGAAGCGGTCGCGGGCGTGAGCGATGACCGTGTCGATTTCGTTTTGGTCGGTGTCGTGGGGAAGCGCGGCGTAGGCGCCCGCTTCGGTGAGGACGAGGGCAGCGCTGTGGCGGAAGCGCTCGAGCAGGAGGACTACAGGGACGGCGGGGGAGGAGTGTTGGGCCCGCCTGAGAAGCTGGGATGCTTCCTCCAGGTCATGAACCAGAGCGACGAGACATTCTGTTCCGCGGTCTCCGAGGAGGTCAAGGGCTTGTTCCCAGGAGTTTTCCGAAGCGCGGCCCACCCAGAGGACCTCAGGCGGGCCCGGGTGATACGGGGCGATTGGGAGAACGTGCATCTAAGGGACAATCGAGATGCTTGCAGAGAATCTTTAAGGAGAAAAAGAACTTAGGCTTCAAGCTGTTAGGGAGATAGGCCGTAAATCGTTTGTAGTCTCTGCCGATAGTTAGCAACTTTGCCAGAATGGGCGGGTGTTCGATTTAGGAGAAGTTGATCAGGTCTATCAGCCTAAAAACGGCGATTTGAGCCAGAGCTGAGCGGTCTAGGCGCCTGAAGTCGTGCATACTGAGCGAGATGCGCGGCACGCGGAAGCAGACAGCCCTTCACCCAAAAGGTGAGCCCA
>VFZU01000109.1 GCA_016870995.1 Acidobacteriota bacterium | reverse complement strand
GCGTCTCGGCTACAAAACGCCAACTCAAGCTCGTCGCGATTTTTCTGTTGAATTCAAAATTGCTGCGTGATTCAATGGCAATAATTCACTCCCAACGCGCTGTCCACCACGTCCGGAGCGGAACAGACGTTCCAGCCAACTCCCGCTCTCTCGCATCCGGTCCCGAAACACCAGGTCCAACTCTCTTCCATACTCTTCTTGAAACTCACCCGGATAAAGATGCAACAAGCATCGAAACGCTTTGAGTGACAGCATCAGGCTCTCCCTTTTCCGGGCACCAAGCCAACCTTCCGCGCGCTAGCGATCATCTGCTCCATCCGTTGCGCTTCCGCCACCGCCACTCCGCGTCCAAGCTTCGTCAGCCTGTAATAGCGCCGCCGCTCATCATCGTCGCTCGGTCGCTCTGCCAACTCTTCAATCAAACCCTGTTCGAGCAGCTTTCGGATTGCAGCGTAAAGCGAACTGGGGCTCAGCTTTACCATTCCTCCGGTCCTCTCGGCTACTTCCTGCATCACAGAGTACCCATGCCGATCCCGGCCGGCCAGCGAAACCAGAATATGGAATACGTCTTTTGGCAATGGCAAAAAAGACTCATAAGTAGCCATGGGGAAACTATAGCACATTTTGCTATAGTTGATCGTGAAATAGCTCCCGATTGCTAAAACTGACTCCATGTTGCCTGTCCTGCTTCTAGTCTTGTCTGCCGCGCCAGAAGCAAATGAGCTTTTCAACTCAGCCATCGCGGCCCGTAAAGCCCAGGCCGAGAAGAAGTTCACCTTCCGCGAAGATATTGAACAGGTGCGCCAGTCCGGATCAACCATCGAGACCTTTGACGTCATCATGCTCGAGGGCGAAAACTACCGCAAACTGATCCTGATCGACGGCAAGCCCCTCGATGCCAAACGTCAAAAGCAGGTCAACGAGGACATGGAAAAGACCCGCGCCGCCCGCCAACGTCCAAGCTTTCGTTCGATCCGCCGTACGGTGAAAATTGGAGATCTAGCTGACATTCAACGCCTCTTCGACTGCAAGGTCGCCGGCGAAGAAGTCGTCGGTGGACGAAAAACGTGGCGAGTCGAAGCCGAGCCCAAATCCGGAATCAAGCCAGCGAACAAACAGGACCAGAATTTTCTCGCCACGCGCCGCACACTTTGGTTCGACCAGGAGGAGGGCATCAATATCAAAATGCTTACACTCTACATACGAGATGCCAATGGATTCCAGCCCGGCAGCGAGCTCGAGGTTGCCTTCACTAAGGTCAACAGCACTTGGCTCCCTGAGACGTATCACTTTCGCTTTCATCTCAAGGCCCTCGTCGTCGTGAGTGCGCGCGGCGAAGTTCATCATCGGTTCTACGATTGCAAGCTCTTTCAAACCGAAAGCAACCTCATCCCCCAATAGCGCCGCTGATACGATACCCCTCATGCGGTTTCTTCTCTGTGCGATCCTTGCTCTCACTTCCCTCGCTCAAGATCGCAATGCGATCCGTCCTGTGCCGCCTCCTGGTATAGAGATCTCGCCCACCGATCGCGCCGAGCTCACCTCGCGCCTGCAATCCCTTCAGAATGCAATCCGGCGAATCGAACCCAATCCCCTGCTTCCCGACGTAATCATCTACGCGAATGCGGTCCGCTATGCTCTTGAGCACAACGAGTTCTTTAAGCCCGACGAAGTACAAAAGGCCCAACGGTTACTCGACAGCGGCCTCGAGCGAGCCCGCCACCTTGCGGAGGGCCGAGCCCCATGGACTACCGCCACTGGCCTGGTCGTCCGTGGTTACATTTCCAAGATCGATCAAAGCGTCCAGCCCTATGGCCTTGTCATCCCCGCTAGCTTTACACCCCACACCCCACACCGATGGCGGCTCGATGCATGGTTCCACGGTCGCAATGAAACGCTGAGTGAGATCAACTTCCTCTTCGAGCGCGAGAGCCGTGCAGGGGAGTTCACTCCGCCAAACGCGATCGTCCTTCACCTCTATGGCCGCTATTGCAACGCAAGCCGTTTTGCTGGTGAGATCGATTTTCATGAAGCGCTCGCCGCCACAAGACAGCATTACGCGATCGACAACAACCGAATCCTCATTCGGGGCTTCTCGATGGGCGGTGCCTCAGCATGGGACATTGGCACACACTATGCGGGAGACTGGGCCGCCGTTGCGCCTGGTGCCGGATTTAGCGAGACCAAAGCCTTTCTCCGTCTCGACCTAACTAAACCCGACGCTCCTTTTCCTTGGGAACAACAGATGTGGCGCATGTACGACGCCACGGAGTACGCGGTCAACCTTGCAAACACTGCCACCGTCGCCTACAACGGCGACCAGGACGGCCAAAAACAGGCCGCTGACGCAATGGAGGAGGCTATGGCCAAGGAGGGCATCGCACTGACCCGGGTCACCGGCCCACAAACCGGTCATCGCTACCACCCGCAATCGAAAATTGAAATCGAATCGAAGCTAAACGAGATCGCGGCCATTGGCCGCATCCCATACCCAAACCAACTCGTCTTCACTACGTTCACCCTCGCCTACAACCGAATGAAATGGCTCACGATTGACGGCCTCGAGCAGCACTGGGAACGAGCCCGCATCGAAGCGAGCATCGAATCTCCTACCAGCATCAAACTCACCACCACCAACACCACGGCCATCACTCTGAACTTTGGCCCGGGCAGCGCCCCCCTTCGCCTCAACACCAAACCCACGATCACAATCGACAACCAGCCACTCACAACACACGCTCCAGTATCAGACCGCTCCTGGCTGGTTCACTTGCGAAAATCGAATGGCCAATGGGCGATCGTAAAGTCGCCAATCGAGCCCGGCCTTCATAAAATCCCAGGCCTTCAGGGCCCCATTGACCACGCCTTTATGGATCGCTTTCTCATGGTGAAACCCACAGGAATGCCTTCTCATCTGGAGACTGCGAATTGGGCCATTGCAGAAATGCACCGGGCTCAGGTTGAATGGCGCAAACAGTTCCGCGGCGAAGCTCAAATCAAAGAAGATATTGCGGTCAGCGACGCTGACATCGCCTCAAGCAACCTGATTCTTTGGGGAGACCCGGGCTCAAACAAGCTTTTGGCGCGTATCCTCGACAAGCTTCCCATCACCTGGAACGAAGCTGGACTCAAGATCGGAGATCGCGCCTTTTCACGAACGCATGCACCGATTCTGATCTTTCCTAATCCACTGAACCCTTCAAAGTATGTCGTGCTCAATTCCAGTTTCACCTTCCGGGAATTCGACTCTTTGAACAATGCACGTCAGACTCCGAAATTGCCAGACTGGGCTGTGGTGGACACGGCAACCGGACGCACTCCTCGCTATCCAGGTATTATTTCAGCCGCCGGGTTCTTCGATGAGAATTGGGGCTTAAGCGCTGGCAAGTAGGACTTGGCTTGTCTGCGGAACTCTCAGACCTAGCGGAAGAGATCGCCCAACCAAAACAATCTCACTCGGAGAGCCATTGCGCATGCGAAAAGCCGCGGTCACATAAAGAGGCATCGACTCGCCGTCATGCAGCCTGAACTGCAATACGGCATGTCCCGATACGCCGCCGAGCAAAGTCTCAGGCAATCGCCTCATCTTTTCGTGAGACTCGTTCAGGATCAAATCCTCGATACAAATGACCGTCTTCTTCAGCTCTGGCAATCCGAGGTATCTCTTGGCGTTCTCGTTGGCCGAAAGGATGCGACCCGCGAGATTCAGCGTTAGGTAGAATTCGGAGCCCTTTTCGAGCAGTGTCCGCCACACCAACTCGTTCGATTCAAGCTCAGCTCGGAATCGCCTCTGTTGGTCGATGCGATCTTTGGCACGTTCCATGATCGACATCAGCAATGCTGCCATTACGAGCAGTGTCGCCAGAACATGGAGAGACAGCAACAGGTTCGCATCGAAGTGGAAGGTTTGTTCGACCAGCAGCCGCAAGTACCCGATCAGCAAAGGTACAAGCAGTGCTGCGACCAGCAAACTGACACTGTCCCGCTCCCCGAGAACAGTGGTCAGCGCAATTGGGATCAGTCCGTTTCTGGTTTCAGACAAACACAATGACAAGGTCAAGGCGAGCAACACAATTGCCGACGCCGGGTCCGATGTCAGTTCGTAGCTGATTCTGCCGCTTACAGCGTATAGGTTTGCGAGTACGAGCCATGTCCCATTGACCAGGCTCACCATCAACAGCACACGCCGGGCAAAAAGAAAGCGACCATACGCCTGCAGGATCACAACGGCCGCCAGCATGCAAAGTCCCATCGAAAGAAGGATTGGCGACTTCATGGGCCCCAGCGTCATCAATGCCGCAAATGCTGCCAGGACGCGCGAGAGCTTGGCGCGATGAGCAGTACGCATGTCAATGCGCTCCCACCTGGCAAGGCGCATGCTGATCGCCAGCAGGAGAAACGAAAGTGCAGCTTCGGGCGTCATTCTAAACAGAATTGGCGTTTGAGAGCGGTTCGTATCAGAAACAACCCAGTTCAGCAACAAGCTGAAGAAAGCGATGATGAGTGTGCTCAAGCTCAAAAGCCGCGGGAGGTTGTAAAACCCAGGCGACCACAGCCAAACCTGAGCATTTGATTTCGACTTCAAAATCTTCCCCTTAGGGCGTTAGGGTCAAATGCTCTTTCAGTACAACGGAATCTGATTATCAGTCCAATGGTACGCAGGTACCCAAACATACCTAGGTAGAATAAGGCTTTGTGCCCTCGCCAGTTCCCTTCTGTTTTGCCATCTCCGCGTCTTTTACCGCTGAGCCGCTTGAGCCGACCTTGCGGTTTTGGGGCGGGCCTCTACATTCAGAATTCCATTGCTCGTTCGCACCATTCAACCAACTCATCCAGACGATTCTCGACCCCGGCAGTGTCTTTGCGACCAACAAACACGCGGTCAATGTGTTGCTTTACCGCGCTCAGGATCTTGGAGCGCCCAAGCGGCGGCAAGAGAATCTGGAAGCTTTGGCTGAGGCCGTCAGCGCCCGGGCTGCACAACTGCAATCCCCAATTCTGGTAGTGCCCGACACCGATCCAGGAGCTCTCTTTCGGGATCTGCCTTCTGTGTACGTGCTCACTCCTTCTCAGGTAGACCACTGGTACCCAACTCGACAGAAATACAGCGGCCAAGGGGACCAACTCGGGGGTATCCCTTACACAGAGCACTATTACATCGCCCTTGGGTCTGCGATTGCCCGCGCGGCACATGCGATCCTTAAGGCCCCCCATAAGGTGCTCGCACTAGATTGTGACAATACGCTTTGGAAAGGCATCTGCGGCGAGGATGGACCTGATGGCGTCAGCCTGACCGCAGGCCATCGGTCGCTCCAGGAGTTTGCCTTGAAGCAGCGCCAGGCGGGGATGCTTCTCACGCTGAACAGCAAGAATAACGAGGCAGACGTTAAGGAGACCTTTGAGCAGCATCCTGAGTTCCCGCTACAGTGGCGGGACATCACCTCGGCTCGTATCGACTGGAACCCCAAGACCCTTGGACTCTCCTCACTCGCTTCGGAGCTTTCGCTGGGCCTCGACAGCTTCATCTTTCTCGATGACAACTCGAGAGAGGTCTCCGAAGTGGATGAACATCTACCGCAAGTGCTGGGCCTCACCCTTCCTTCAGAAGAAGGGATCGGCCTTTTCCTCGATCATGTTTGGGCCTTCGATCGTCTGAAGGTAACCAGCGCCGATGCTTCGAGAGCAGCAAGCTACCAAGGGGTACAAGAGTTCGGCAAGGCGCTGCACAACGCCAACTCGCTCGAGGCATTTTACGCTGCTCTGGAACTGGAAGTGGCCATTCGGCCGATCAACAGCGACGAAGTCTCACGAGCATCACAGTTGACGCAGCGCACAAACCAATTCAACTTTACGACGATCCGGCGCAATGAAGCGGAAATTCAAAGTCTTCTCAATACCGGCGTTGAAGTCTTTGGAGTGCATGTACGCGACAGGTTTGGAGACTATGGATTCACGGGCCTGGTGATCGGCCGCAGGTTCAATGAGGATTACTTGATCGATACTGTGCTTTTGAGTTGCCGGGTTCTCGGTCGAGGCGTAGAGCACAAGGTTTTAGCCTGGGTGGGCCACCATGCCGCGCAGTCAGGTGCAGCCCGAGTCGAGGTCCCGTTTCAGCAGAGTCCTCGCAACGCACCGGCCGAGGAATTCTGGAAGAGCTTGCCTGCCCGCCCGACTACTGAACAGCTTGCATCGATCCTATTTGAACCCGCGCGCGAACCAGAGATGGAGACGCGGGCCAGCAATCTTGTACCAGCCCAACATGCCGTCGACTATAGCTATATTGCGATGAACCTCAATAGCGTCGCCAACATCCGGCGACGGATGAGGCAGCATGAGCATGTTGAACTGGAGACGGCAACCGAGACGCGGCTGGCTGCTATCTGGCAGGACCTGCTCGAATGCGAGGCTATCGCGGGCTCGAGCAATTTCTTTGACTTGGGTGGGCATTCACTTAAAGTGGTTTTGTTGCTGATGCGGATTCAAGAGGACTTTCAAGTCTCTCTTGGCATCGAAGATGTCTACGCCGCGGATGTCACGCTGGAGCGCATGGCGAGAAGGATCGATGAGTTGATTGCCTTCGGCGGCGTCGGGCATACCGAGTACACTCGAATATTGAAAGCAATTGAAGCGATGTCAGAAGAAGAAGCACTGATGGCGTGGAACGAAGAATCGGGCGCGAATGCGCATTCTGTTAGCCGCTAGCGCCTCGTATGCGCCGCCGAAGGGCGGGTCGACGCGCAGCAATCTGGTGTGGCTCAGGTCCATGGCGAAGGCTGGGCACGAATGCCTTGTGCTGTGCGGAGGCGTTAAAGGCCAGGAGACTGTTGTAGACGGAATTCGCATCCGGACGCACACCACTAATGGCATGGGTAAAGCCATTGCTGAGTTGGAACCGGACTTTGTATTGGTCTCAAGTGAAGACTTATCGCACTCGATACTGCGCGAAGCGCACCTTGCAGCTAAAGATCGTTTGATCTACCTGGCACATACGCCACAGTGGTTTCCTTTTGGCCCCGAGGCTTGGCACCGGGATCCAGTTGCAACGAGAATGCTCGACGATGCCCTCGCAATCATCGCCATTGGTCAGCATATGGCGGGCTACATCGAAGAGCATCTCGGCCGCACCGCGATTGTGGTTCCTCCCGCACTTTATGGCGATCCGCCCTGGCCTGAATACCAGAACTACAGTCAGCAATCAGTTTTGATCATCAACCCGTGTACCGCTAAAGGATTGCCAATTTTTCTCGCATTGGCCAAGCGGTTCCCGCAGAGAAAGTTTCTCGCCTTAAAGGGGTGGGGCACAACGGCCTCCGATGAAGTAGCACTGAGAAACTTACCAAATGTTGAGGTGCTGAATACCGTACCCAGTATTGATGAGGTGTTTGCACGCACCTCAGTTCTGGTAGCGCCATCACTCTGGTACGAAGGTTTTGGCTTGGTCGTCACCGAAGCCTTGTTGCGGGGAGTTCCTGTGCTGGCCGGTGCGCACGGAGGGCTCAACGAAGCAGCAGCGAGTTCGAGATACCGTTTGCCCGTGACTCCGATCCGGAAATGGCATACGGAGTATGACGCTACCGGAATGCCGATTGCGGAAGTGGAACCGCAACCAATTGCTGCTTGGGAAACGGCGCTCCAGGAGCTGTTGTCCAACCCAAAGATTTACGAAGTTGAACGCAAAGCCACGATGGAGGCGGCGCGGGCGTTTGCCAGCGGCCTGAAGGCAACTGACCTCGAGACTGTGCTGTCTGGTTTGAAGCCGAAGGGGTTGCGAATCTTGCTGATCCACAACTCGACTTATTACCCTGGCAGCGGAGGCGGGGACAAATCCAACCGTCTGTTGGTGGAGGCCTTGGCGGAAGCCGGCCACGAATTGCAGGTGTTCACGCGGCTCGATCAATTCGGTGGTGAAGCACATGAGAAGTTTCTTGGGGAGTTAAGCAGCCGAGGCATTGAGGCCAGCGAGTGGAAGAGCTTCGGAGTTCACTTCAAACTGGGCCGCTCAAGAGTACAAGTCGTAACGCAGGATACGAATCTGCGGCGTGCCTTGAACGATGAACTGGAGACGTTTGAGCCGGATGTCATATTTTGCTCGACAGACGATCCGGCGCATCTGCTCTACGAGACCGCACTGCAATACGAGGCAGCGCGAGTAATTTACCTCGTGCGCGCCACAATTGCGCTGCCATTCGGGCCAGATGCTTCGTCGACAAGCGATGAGCGGAGACAGAGACTTGCGCTTGCCGATGGGATTGTCTGCGTGAGTGAGTATGTGGCACGGTATTGCCGAGAGCATGGTGGCCTCGATGCGGTGCATGTACCGATTTCGCTTGCTGATCAAACGCATCCCCCTTATGTCGGAGCGCATGACAACGAATTTGTGACATTAGTCAATCCGAGTGCTGTAAAGGGACTGCCTATTCTCTTGGGCCTTGCTGACGCAATGCCAGAAACTCAGTTTGCAGCAGTGCCGAGTTGGGGCACAACAGCCGCAGATATAGACGCGATGACTGCGCGAAAGAACATTGTTCTGCTCGATGCGGTGGATGACATCACGGAGATCTTGAAGCGGACGCGGGTCACTGTGGTGCCGAGTTTATGGGCGGAAGCACGAAGCCGTATGGTAGTGGAAAGCCTTTCTCGCGGAGTGCCGGTATTGGCTTCGGACGTGGGAGGCTTAAGCGAGGCGATGTGCGGAGTAGAGCACGTCCTGCCAGTAAACCCAATCTTAAATTACGAGAGCAAAGTCAGTGACCAGATGGTTCCTGAGGCGATCGTCCCCCCGCAGAATTTGGAGCCGTGGGTGGCGGCATTACGAGGATTGGTTGAGAGTGAAGCAAACTGGCGAGACCTCAGCGCACGCGGCAGAGCAGCGGCGATCGCCTATCTTGAAAGTCTTTCGGTGAAGCCCCTGGAACGGATCGTTAGGAGAGCGATCGCCTCGCGCAAGCCAAGGAAGCAGAGTAGGGGTGAGTCGCTGAGTCCTGTAAAGAGGAAGTTGCTGGCCCTGCGGCTGGCGCATTATGTCGAGCAACAGCGGCGACGGTTCTTTCCGGTGCGTTGGGGAACGGGCACGAAAGTGTTTCTCTTGCCGTGGGCAGGCGCTGGCGCTCAGGCTTGGAGCTTTTTGCGCTCCGATGCCGGGCTGTGTTTGATACCAGCGCTCTTGCCGGGGCGTGAAGACCGCATCGAGGAACCACCGGCAACTCGTTTCGAGGAGTTGATCGGGCCTCTGGCTAAGGAATTACTGGAGCAATTGCACCCCAATGAGGAATATCTGATTGCCGGACATTCAATGGGCGGAGGCCTGGCTTTTGAGGTAACGCGAGAAATTCGAAGGAGGGGTGGCTTGATGCCAAAGGGCCTGCTCCTCAGTAGTTGCACGGCTCCTGCTTCCAGGAATGCTACGCCTCATCCTGTATCGGCAGAGCTGGTTGATGTTGACCGGGGGATGTTCAGTCGACATCGTTATTCCGAAGAGGTGCCTTTGCCGGTGGCAATTACAGTCATGCAGGGTGAAGAAGGCCTGAGCATGACCGAATGGAGACGCGAAACGACTCGAGAGTTCCGCGAGGAAACTCTTGAGGGAGATCACTTTTGGTTGAACCCGAAAGCCAAAGAGTTTCGGGCCGCGTTGCTTAGCCTGCTTTGATCGGATTTCGAAGGATGCCGAGGCCGTCGATTTCGATCTCGACGGTATCGCCAGCGGACATCTTCTTGGTAGATCCTGGAGTGCCGGTGTAGATGACATCGCCCGCTTCGAGTGTGACGTACTTCGAGATGTAGCTCACGATCGTGGGGCAATCAAAGAGAAGGTCGCTGGTGAACTGCTTCTGGACGACTTCGTTGTTGAGCCGTGTCTGAAGGAGAGCTTTGTCGTAATCTGCGTCGCGGATGAGCATGGGTCCGAGGGGTCCAAAGGTATCGGAGCCTTTCGCGCGCCACCATTGGAGATCCTTCTGGGGACCATTCTGCCAGTCGCGCTCGGAGACGTCATTGCCGCAGGTGGCACCAAAGATGGCGGCCTTGGCCTGGGCGGGAGTGAGGTTCTTGCCACCGGTGGCCAAGACGATCACGAGTTCCCCTTCATAGTGGACGTTTTTAGCGCCGGGGGGAATGATGATGGGGTCGCCCGCAGGGATCAAGCAGGTAGTGGGTTTGTAGAAGATCTCTGGCTCTTTCGGAGCGACTCGGGTGCCGAGATGGCTCTTGTAGTTGAGGCCAACGGCGAGGACTTTGGGCGGATCGGCGGGCACAAGAAGCTTGAGGCTCTTGAGTGCCTTCTTGCCGCCAAGCGGACGGCCACCGAGGTAGGGCGCGTTGCTGAGGGGGATGACTTGTTCCCCTTCGACGCGGCCCCAGGAAACGCGGGAACCATTGTCAAACCGGATGTACTTTTCGATAGAACCGGCTGCGGCGGCGGCCGAAGCCATGAAGGCGATGCTTTGTCTGCGGGTCATTGGATTCTCTCTGCGCTGGCGAGGTAGAGTGCGTTGAGCACGAGTTTGAATGTGCCATAGGGCTGGCCGCGGAACTGAGGACGGAAGCCATACAGCAGGACGTTGCCTTTGCCGAGGCGGGCCTCGACGGCAATGGGTTTGCCAAGCACGAGCCGCTCGCCGGACAGCCAACCGGAGGCGAGGAGGTCTTTGCTGGCATAACGGGCGAGCACTTTGACATCGGCGCTGCCGATGGACTCAAAGGCCTGGCCACCGGTGGTCATGGCGATGGCATCTTGAGCCATGCCCTGAGCGACGGGGTGATTGGTGTCGACATTGATGCGGATCAGGGAACCGGGGGCGTAGAAGGCGTTTGGGTTGACGTCTTCGTTACGCTCGGCGGATGGGGTGAGCAGGCCACGGACGCCGATGCTGAAGTTCTGAATGGGAAGTTGGGTTGCAGTGTCAAAGGCGAGGAGGCTGCCGCCGTCTTTGACGAAGTCCTCCAGGGCGGCGAGGCCTTTGGTGCCGATGCCGCCCGTGAATTCCGGGCGCTGGTTGGCGACGCCATGGCGGTTGCCATGGACGATGCTCTCAGCGCTTTGCTGAGCGAGGATGATGGCATCGAAGCGGCCTTTGAGATTGCCTCGCTGAATGTCATCGTTCTTGATGGCGGTGTAAGGGATCTTGAAGTTCTCAAGGAGCCACATGGTCCAGCCGGCGTCCATGTTGGCTGTGTGAGGCTCGTATACGGCCACTCGGGGGGTCTTAAGCTTGAGGTTGCCCCAATTGACGCTGCCGCCTTTCTTGAGAGTGTCAGCAATCTTGAGGAAGCTCGCGGAATCGCTTGGATTGGAAGTAGGCTCGGGGAATTGAACTTTGTCGACTTTGGAGTAAGTGACTTCAGCTGGGAGGGGAGCATCGAGGCGCTCCACATCGACACCCATCTGCATGCTGAGAGTCCAGCCGGCGAGGTCGTAGGGGCGCTTGGTGGGGCCGGTTTGGCCAGACCGGAGCTCAGGATATTTCTGAGGCTCGAGCAAATCAACGAGGTAGCCGCGGAAGGCTTGCTGAGCTTTGAGAAGGTAGCTGCCTTCGGGGTACGTTTGGAAGTTGTGAGTAACGGTCTTATTGAGGCGGTGGACTTCAATGCCGGCCTGCTGCAAACGATCGAGGAGGCCCGCAGCGGCGTGGGGATCGCGCTGGGTGGCAGAAACCATGTAGCCGAAAATGGCTTCGTTCTTGATATTTTGTGTCGCGAGTTCCCATGCCTTTTTTAGGAACTGTTCGCTACGAAGTGAAGCAATATCGAAGATGCCCCAATCGGCGGTCAGCATGTAATCCATGGCATCACGAAGGGCCCAGCGGCCGCCTTGCCAAGGGAGTGGGTAGAAGACGGTAGGGAATTTGGTGGGGATGCCGTTGGAGAAGCGCTCACCGAGTTCAGAGGGCTTGTAGTCCTTTGGAGTGGCGTAGCCGTAGCCAGCAACTTCGGTAAGAATGCCGTGCATGTTGTGGAAGGCAGGGACGGTACGGAGGCCACCATTCCACCAGGCGTCGAAGCCCATATAGGAGACAGCACCGGGTTTGTTTTCGCGATGGAAGCGCTCGCGCATGGCGGTACCGATCAGGTTGATGCCTTCCATGACGGAGCTGGGGATGTTAGGATTGAGCGGCTCAGCATAGGGAGGCAGGAAGATGCGCGCTGGGAAGGGTGCGATCTGGTGCTGGTTGTAGACGATCTGCGGGAAGTATTCGTGGAAGAGCTGGCGGGTTAGGTTGCGAGTTTCCGGCAGGTTGAGCATGAACCAATCGCGGTTATTGTCGTGGCCCGCGTGCTTTTGGTAGAGGAATGGCACTGGCGCCATCTCATAAGGAGTGCCGACGTTTTTGCGGTACCAGTGGCTGACCATGGTCATGCCGTCGGGGTTAGTGCACGGGACTTGAACGAGAATGACTTTGTCGCGGATCCGGCGCGTTTCGTCAGATTCGTCCGTAATGAACTTGTAGGCAAGATCGGGTGCATGCTGGGCGGGAGCGACCTCGGTGGCGTGCATTGAGGAATCGATCCAGACGAAGACCTTGCCTTCTTTGGCAAAGGTGTCGGCTTCGGCAGGGGTGGCAAGGCCCAGGGCAAGCTTGCGATTCATCTCCTTGTACTTGTCGATGTTGCGGAGATTCTCTTCGCTGGAGAGCAAGGCGAGCAAGTGGGGGCGGCCTTCACTGGTTTTGCCGACTTCGATCAACTTGATGCGGTTGGAGGATTTCGCAAGGGCCTCGAAGTACTTCGAGAGCTCTTCGTAATCCATGAGTTTGTAGTCGGTGCCGGGTTTGTAGCCGAGGATTTCTTCGGGCTTGGGCGGGGCAGCCGCGAGCACGATTGAAACAACAAAGAAAAGCAGGGAACGAAGCATAGAAGCGATAATGATATCAGCGATGGCAACCTTGAAGCCCTTCCGGGTGGGACTGGTTCAAATGTCCTGCTCGACCGATCCCGAAGAAAACCTTGATAAAGCAATCGTGAAGATTCGCGAGACGGCCGCCGCGGGCGGTCAGATTATCTGTCTGCAAGAGTTGTTTCGCAGCCAGTATTTCTGCCGGGAAGAGCGGGCGGATCTATTTGATCTGGCCGAGGAGATCCCTGGCCCCTCGACGAAGGCGATCGGAAAGATTGCCAAGGAACTGGGCGTGGTGGTGGTCGCGAGCCTGTTCGAGAAGCGGGCGACGGGTTTGTATCACAATTCAGCAGCCATCCTTGGAGCCGATGGAGAACTGCAAGGCATTTTCCGGAAGATGCACATTCCGGATGACCCATTGTTCTATGAGAAGTTTTACTTCACGCCGGGCGACTTGGGGTTCCTGAACTTCGATACGGCGTTTGGCCGGATTGGTGTGTTGGTGTGCTGGGACCAATGGTACCCGGAAGGCGCGCGGCTAACGGCGATGCAAGGGGCGAATGTATTGTTTTACCCGACGGCGATTGGCTGGCACCCGCATGAAAAGGCACAGTACGGAGCGTCGCAACTGGATGCGTGGCGGACCATTCAACGCAGCCATGCGATTGCAAATGGGATCTATGTGTGCGCGGTGAACCGGATTGGATTTGAAGGAACGCCGGATGCGGGCCTGGAGTTCTGGGGCAACTCGTTCGTGGCAGATCCGTTTGGGGTTGTGTTGTCGGAAGCGTCGGCCGATCAGGAAGAGAATCTGGTGGTGGAATGCGACCCGGCGCGGATGGAAGAAGTCCGGCGGAACTGGCCGTTCTTTAGAGACCGGCGGATTGACCACTATGGCGGGATCCTGCAGCGGTGGGCGAAGTAATGGCCTTGCGGATGCCGGCGGAGTGGGCTCCGCATGAGGCGACCTGGTTGGGTTGGCCGCATGAAAAGTCGGATTGGCCGGGGAAGTTTGCACCGATCCCGTGGTTGTATGGCGACATTGTGCGGCACCTATCGCAGGTGGAGCGGGTGCGGATTCTCGTCGAGAGCGAGGATGCGCGGGAGAGCGTCAAGAAGATCCTGAAGAAGAGCCACGCGAATCTGGCGGCGGTGGATTTTTATGTGTGCCCGACGGACCGGAGTTGGGTGCGGGATACGATGGCGATCTTTGCGCATAATGGCCGTGGGCAGGTCGAGTCGCTGGACTGGAAGTTTAACGCTTGGGCAAAGTATGACAACTACCAGAAAGACGACGCGGTGCCAACGGCGGCAGCGGCGGCGCTGGGTGTGAAGCGGCATGAGCCAGTGTGGAAAGGGCGGCGGGTTGTACTGGAAGGCGGATCGATTGAAGTGAATGGGGCCGGGCTGATGATGACCACCGAAGAGTGTCTGCTAAGCGATGTGCAGGCGCGGAACCCGGGGCTGGGGCGTGAGGCGATTGAATCGATCTTTGCGAAGTATCTGGGCATCGAAAAGACGTTGTGGTTAAAGCACGGAATTGCCGGCGACGATACACACGGGCACGTGGATGATCTGGCGCGGTTTACGGATGAGCAGACGATTGTGATCGTAAACGAGCCAGACCATAGCGATGTGAACCATGAGCAACTGAAGGAGAACGTGGCGCTGCTGAAGCAAATTGCCAAGGGTCTCAAAGTGGTGACGTTGCCGATGCCGGAGCCGGTCTGGTTTGACGGGCAGAGACTGCCAGCAAGTTATGCGAATTTCTACATCGCCAATGAGATCGTACTGGTTCCGTTATTCAATGACGCGCGGGATCGCGAGGCACTGGTGACCTTACAAAAGTTGTTTCCGGCGCGGCGAGTGGTGCCGATTTACTGCCGGGACCTGGTTTTGGGACTTGGTACTCTGCACTGCATGACGCAGCAGGAGCCGAGTAAGATTTTGAGCAGATAAGCAGGTGGTTTGAGTTGTTGCAAAAGAACTTGAGAGACGAACAGGTCGCGAAAGAAAAACTCATTGAATCGATCAACCAGATCGAGGATGACAAGAACAAGATCGGCCGATTTGTATTGGCGCTATTTGCGGTTGTGTTTATTCTGGCGTCGATTTTGTTGGGGGTGATCCTGCTGAACCCTCAAGAGCGATGATGCGGTTCTCGAGAAAGCGGAGGCTTTCTTCAAGCATGGCGCGGTAGCGGGGATTGCAAGCGGCTTGGAGATCGTGGAGAACGCGGGTGCGCTGGAGGTTGAGATCTTCGAGTTGCTGTTCGAGATCAGTTTTGACGGCTTGAGGAGTGTTGCGCTCGGCGCGTTCGTCCTGTTGGCTTTCAACGTCTTTTGATTCCCAGCCGCGTGCCATGGTCAATATCTCGGCATGGTTGGGTCAATTTCCATCGACCATCGATCGATGCCGCCAGCGAGGCTGACGGCGTTTTCTATGCCCTGACGCCGGAGCCAGGCGACGGTGTTGAGGCTGCGGACACCGTGGTGGCAATAAACAACGAGTTGCTTGCCTTCAGCGAGGCCCTCGATGCGATTGATGTTGGCGGGGATGGTGTTCATGGGGATGAGCACAGAGGGCTCAATGCGGGCTGTCGCGTGTTCGTAGTCTTCACGGCAATCGATGAGAACGAGGGGCTCATTTGACTTGAGCATTTGCGCGAGTTGGGTAGCTGAGATTTCCATCCGTCACCAGCATAACGAATGCGGGAGGATTTGGCGCGAGGTCCAGCCCCGAGGCGGCGTTTCGCCTCGGGGGACACGTGTGGCGAGGGTGTTGTGAATGCGGATTCGGATGTCGAGAGCTGTGAGGTTGCGGGTAGCCTCGGGTTATGGGTTCGTTTGCTAGCTTTTTTCGGTTGGTTTTGGTTGTGGATCGTACTTGGCGTTCATCGTGTCAACGAACTCGGCGATGATTTGTTTGGCTAGGGCGATGTCGGCATTTGGGTCCGTTTTTGCGATCTGCTGGGATGGTGGAAGTTTGTCAAGGGCGATGTCTCCGTTGTTTGTGGCGACGACCTCGTAGAGTTCCTCGGGAGGCCGGGGCGGGAGTTTGGGTGCGTCTGCGATGGGTTCGATTTCGACATTTTCGCCGCGGGATTCGTAGTGGTCGAGGAAGGCTTCGCGCTGGGCGATTTCCTGACGGAGGAGTTTGATGGTGCGCTGGATTTTGGTGGGGAGCCGGTCGAGCTCGCGGAGGATGGCCGGGAGAAAGGCGACAGGTTTGGTGATGATGTCTTCGACGCGGAAGCGCATGGCTTCGCCGTAGAGGAATTCCATCTGGAGGAAGCGGAGCTGCATGTGGATGAGCTGATGGACGAGCGCGACCTCTGTAGGTGTGACTGGGTTGAATTGTTCGATGAAGTTAGTGGTGACGGCGAGGGCGTCGTCATGATCGGCAACGAAGCTATCGAATTTTTTTCAAGGAGTAGAGGCCGTGTTTGAGGGAGTTGGAGGCGGCCTTGAGTTTGCCTTTTTCGGTGCGGGGCCCGGTGGACTTGAGGGCATTGGCACGGTTGGCGGCGAGGGCTGCTTCGGACATGGTTTTCGGCTGCCTGGGGGAGGTGGCCGAGGGATCGTTGGGCAAGTTTTGCTGTTCGTTCATGGGATTACTCCTGAGGAGAAGCTAACAGGTGAGTTTTGAGCTTAATGTTCGGAAGGGGATGATTTAACTTGGAATCAATGAGTTAGAGTTGAAAATACATTTAGAATCGCTGGGTCCGAAACGGGCACATGGGTAACGGAATAAACCGGGCACATAGGTAACACTTTTGGCTGGAGGGGGAAGCACCCGATGGCCTGGAAAGAGACTTGTGTGATCGAGCAAAGAGAAGAGTTCATCGAGGATTGGCT
>VFZU01000108.1 GCA_016870995.1 Acidobacteriota bacterium | reverse complement strand
CGTCCTGGCCCATCACTGCCTTCCAGTCCGCTTTTGCGCTATTCTGCTTTCGGGTCATCTGCCTTTCCTCTTTCTCCGCCGCTAACGGATTTGTGAAAGGTTTAGCATGACCCATTTCCTTTTTGCAGAACTCTTAATACTTAACCAGAAGGTATTGGCTCACTAAACCCAAAAACACCGCAAGACCCGTACCCCAATCGAGCGTCTTCGATGCATTCCAGCCAAACCAGGCAGTCCAAATCAGACACGCCGCCAGGTACGCAAACCGAACTTTTGCCATTCACCCAATCTACTCAAAAAAAACAAAAGCCGCTATCGCCGTAAACACCTTGACCTTCGAGCCCATTCGGACCAGAGTCTTCGTGGTTACCGACAATCGCTGCACCAATAACACCAAGCGCCTTCATCTCCTAGGCTTGGCAAGTGGACTGGAATTAGCTGTCTTTTTTGGTTGTGGTCGTAGAAGACTCAGTCGACGCCGCCGGCTTCGATTCCGTCTTCGTTTCTGAACTTGAACTGGTTGATGACTTCGTATCTTTCGCGCCGCCGCTACCCTTGTTGTAATCGGTGATGTAGAAGCCGCTCCCCTTGAAATGGAACGACGGAGAGCTCAGCAGCCGCTCCACCTTTCCTTTTCCGTCCTTGGGGCACTTTACAGTCGACTGCCCGCAAGTCTCAAACGGTGCATCGCTAAACTTCTGGATCGAGTCAAAGGTTTTACCGCAATCCGCGCAGCGGTACTCATAAATCGGCATGTTTCTATTTTCGCAGGTCTCGCTTAGCGCTTCAAAGCGGCTTCCGGATTGAGGCCCGCAACCGTCTTCGTCCCGTTCGCCAATTCCACTGCCTTCTTCATCAACGTGTCTTCCTTCGGCTTGTCAGAAGGCTCGTTCGGAATTCCGTTACCATCCGGATCCTCATCGGAGATCAGCAACGTATCATTCATCGGATAGTTAGCCACAACCCCAGTATCCTGAATGGCCTTACCGCTGGGCGCATAATACTTCGCCACACTCAGGATCACTGCGCTGCCATCGTCAAGCGACAGAGCCTTTTGAATCGACGCGCTGCCGTAGCTGCGCTCACCTACCACGTCGGCTCGCTTGTTCTCGAGCATCGCCGCAGCAAATACTTCCGCCGCGCTAGCTGTTCCGCGATTCACGATCAGCACGACCGGGTTCTTCCAGATCTGCTTTGAAGCATCGGCGGCAAACTTCTGCTCTTCCATCCGTTGTCCCTTCGAAGATCCGATCGCACCCTCGTTGAGGAACCACTGCGCCAGCGTGACACCTTCGGCCGCGGCGCCAGTAGCGCAATGCCGCAGGTCAATCACCATCTTCTTCGATCCCTTCGCGATCGCACTTTCGATACCCTTTTTCACTGCATCCTTCAGATTGCTCTCGAGCGAAGGCACCACAAACGTCGCCAGCCCATCTGCGCCCAGCGTCAGCACCGGCTCCGGATACACAATCTTGGTCCGAGTCAGCGTCAACTTCTCCGGCTCAGGCTTACGCGACCGCAACACCTGAATATCCACCGTTGAGTTTTCATCGCCCATCAACAGCATTTCTGCGAAGGCCAGTGGCATATCTCGCGTCGAAATGCCTTTGATGGTTTCGAGCATATCGCCCGTATGGAAGCGAGCCTTTGCTGCCGGGGATCCCGGCACTGAATCCACAACACTCACATAGCCAAACCGCCGGCTCAGCACCAGTCCCACATTCGCCTTTGAAGCGCCCTTGGTCGCCTGATACTGCTTGTACTGATCGGCGTTCAGATAACTCGCAAACGGATCGATCGATTCAAGCAAGCCGTTCAACGCACCTAGCGTGACATTCTTCATGTCAGGCTCTTCCACGTAGTCGCTCTTGATTCTCGTGATCACCTCGCTAAAAACGCCGAAGTGTTTGTAGGGATCATCGCTATTGCTCGCGCTGCGCCCGAGCTTGACGCCAACCAGCAGCAGCAACACTGCCGCCAGCGACGAGGATACAAATAGGAATTGAAATCGGCGATTCATGTGCGTGGTTCTCTCCGCAACCTTATGTTAACAGACGGCGGTAAGTCCCTTTCGTTACGGCAATTCGCGAATCGTTATATTCCTGTACCGGTGGATCCCACCTTCCACCCATCGCCCATTCTTCGCCCCTGGCACCGTTCGGTGGGTTTGTAAGGCAATCATCCCTTTTCCCGTCCCCGTCTTTGCGTGATTCTTGCTATCCGTCCAGTCTGCGGTTTGTGTACCGTTGATCCACACCTGGATGTGCGGTACCTCTCCCTCCACCCGGATCCGCAGATGATTCCAGTCGTCCTTCTTCCAATACTTCATCCACTCCCGGTCGAGCTTCTTCCCCGTCCCGTTCCCTTCGGCCTGCGCCTCGGGCAACCTCTCGCCATAGATCCCGCCAACAACGCCACCCTCCAGGTAATCCACCATCACCTGATACGCCTCACCCTTTTCCGTCGACCTGACAAATACCCCGCCATCGCAACCCCAATCCGGCTTCAACTCAAGGCTCAGCTCAAAGTTGCCGTACTCCTTATCCGTCAACAGAATCCCCCCATTGCCGGGCTTGTCCTGCGTCACGGTGATCAGCCCCTTCTCCATCTTCCAGGCCTTGGTATTCCCGTGATGATTCACCTCGCTGATATGCCACCCCTTCAGCGTCTTGCCGTCGAACATGGGCTTGAAGCCCTTTGGAATCCCCTCACCCATCGCGCAGAGCGCCACCAGCAATCCAAGCATTCTCATGCTGGCATTCTATTCCATTTATTTCTACGCCAGCTATTTGAACCGCGAGATCCCCGCAAATACTCCATTCACCGCCCTTGCATATTCAAGTGGATTCAACAAAATCTGCATCCCGCGTTGTCCCGGCGACACCGAAATCACATCAAACAACTGCGCTAGCTCATCCACCACCACCGGATAATCCTTCTTCGCCGCCAGCGCCGTCACCCCGCCGCGAATGTACCCCGTCAACGGCTGCACCTCCTTCAAGGAAACCGTATCAATCTTCCTCTCCCTTCTCACCTTCGCCAACGCCTTCAAATCCAACTCCGTATTCGCCGGGATCACCGCCATTGCCACACCATTCACATCCCCCCGCGCCACCAGCGTCTTAAACACCTGTTCCTCCGGCATCCCAATCTTCGCAGCCACTGTCTCAGCGCTTAGATCGTTCTCATCCACTTCATACTCGCGGACCTCATACACAATCCCCATCTGATCGAGCAACCGCATCGCGTTCGTCTTCGTAGCCACACTTCTGTTATATGCTCTCAATCGAATGCGCTTCTTACCTTTCTTCCTCTTCACGTTCTCCCTGAGCGCCCAGGACCTCTGGGAGAACCCCGTCCGCAAGCTACTCAAAGAAGGCAAGCCAGTCATCGCCGGAACCGTCACCATCCCCAGCGTCGACGTTGCCGCCCAGATGGCCAACATGGGCTTCGACCTCATCTGGATCGAGATGGAACATTCCCCCATCACTCTTGAAACCGCGCGCAACATGATCCTCGCCACCCGCGGCCTCAAAGCGATGCCCTTCATCCGCGTCCCCGTCAACGAATTGTGGACCGCCAAACGTGCCCTCGACATGGGCGCCATCGGCGTCATCTTCCCCTTCACCTCTACCCCCGAACTCGCCAAGCAAGCTGCTGCGGCTACCAAGTATCCGCCCGAAGGCCGCCGCGGGTTTGCCGCTGGCCTCCCTAGCTTCCGCTGGCCTTCTCCAGAAGGCTACCCCGCCTTCGCCAATCGCAACGTCATGACGATAGTCATCGTCGAAGAAGAACGCGCACTCGCAAACCTCGACGCCATCGCCTCCACACCCGGCATCGACGTCCTCTTCATCGGCACCAATGACCTTGCCCAATCTCTCGGTGTCGGTGGTCAAATGGACCACCCCAAAATGAAAGCCGCCCTCGACAAGATCCTCGCTGCCGGCAAGAAACACGGCCTCCCCGTCGGCCGCCCAGCTGGCTCCCCGGAACTCATCAAACGCTACCTCGCCGAAGGCTACCAGTTCATCCAGGGCCCCTCGGATCTGGTCATGCTCGGCGGCGGGGCCAAGCCCCTTCTCGACGCGCTTGGCAAATCCGGGATCAACCCCAAGGACCGCCCGCTATACTGAGCCCAATGCCGCCTGAAATCGGCTCGCTCGGCAAGCAGCTCTTCCTCGTTATCTTTACGCTGCTCCCCATCATCAATCCGCTCGGCCTCACGCCGATCTACCTCGGCATGACCGCCGGTTGGCCTCAGGAAGCGCGTTCAAGCGTCGCCCGCCGCATCGGCATCTACACTTTCTTTCTCCTGCTCGCCGCAACCTTTCTCGGCTCGCTCATCCTGGCCTTCTTCGGCCTCTCTCTCGATGCCGTCCGTATTGGTGGCGGCCTGCTTGTTGCTGCCTCCGGATGGCGGCTCCTCAATAGCGACCCGGAATCGGCAAACGAACCCCATGCCGAGCCCACCGATGAGCTCATCTCGAGCCGTGCCTTCTATCCCCTCACCTTCCCGCTTACCTGCGGCCCCGGTTCAATCTCCGTCGCTCTCACCCTCGGTGCCGGTCTCTTCAGCGACGGCATCCAGCTCGACATCCGCTCTCTCGCTACGCTTGCTGGCCTCCTCGTTGTCTCAAGCCTCGTCTATCTCTGCTACCGCTCTGCCCCCAGACTCGGCGGCCTCATCGGCAGCACCGGCAGCATCGTCATGCTGCGCCTTTCGGCATTTATCCTCCTCTGCCTTGGCGTTCAGATCCTCCTCGACGCCGGGTTCAAAATTCTCAGGGTGCGCTAATGCTGCTTCCGATCTTGCTCGCCTTCGCCAATCCCTGCCAGCCCTGCCATCCCCAAATCGTCCAAAGCTACGAGAAGACCGCCATGGCCCGCTCCAGCTCAAAACACGTCACCAACCTCAAGTCCTCAGAGCCCTTCCTCGACCCAATCACACAAACCACCTTCTCCATCACCCCAGGCTTTCTTCTCAAGTTTTCCAAGCCAAACCAATTCGAAGGCTTCCGCCAACTTTCCTTCGCCATCGGCTCCGGCCGCGTCGGCCACAGCTTTCTTTTCAAACAGGGAAACCGCCTCTTTCAGGCCCCTGTCTCTTACTACTCTGAGACCAGGCAATACCAACTCTCGCCCGGCTTCCAGCGCCGTCCTCAACTGGATCTCACCCGCGTCGTCGAACCAAGCTGCCTCAACTGCCACACCACTGCCTTCAATCCTGTCACCCTCGACATCACCCCCGGCATCGGCTGTGAGCGCTGCCACGGCAACACCGCCCGCCACCTCGCCACCGCAGGCAAAGGCCCCATCGTCAATCCCAAAAAACTCAACACCCATGAGCGCGATAGTATCTGTGCCCAGTGCCACCTCACTGGAGCCGCCCGCGTCGCCCGCTACCGCCCCAGCGGGGATACCTACAAACCTGGCCTTAATCTCTCGAATTTCTCTGCCATCTTCACCGAACCCCAATCGGGCGATGACAACTCGATCGGCGTCACCAGCCACTATGAGAGCCTCTCACTCAGCCAGTGCCGCCTTCCCGATAACCAGCCCCTGTCCTGCACCACTTGCCACGATCCCCATTCCGAGCCTCCCGACGCCACAACGTACTTCAACAATCGTTGCCAGTCCTGTCACGACACCAAGCCCTGCAAGCAAACCAATGACACCAACTGCATTTCTTGCCACATGCCGAAAGCCTCCGGTCGCGGCGTTGATCACTCCAGCTACACCAACCACTCGATTCCGCGCGACAAATCACCCCGGCAGCCCGCGAGCAAAGCCCTCACCCCCTTTTGGGCCGACTCCACCAACGATCGCGACCTCGGCCTCGCCCAAGCCATCCTCAATCGCATAGACCAGGCACAGCCACTTCTTGAGGCTGCGGCCAAGGCCAATCCGAAGGACCTCACCGTGCTTTCACAACTCGCGCAGATTCACGATCGCCAGGGCAGGGAAGCCAACGCCCTCCCTCTCTATGAAGCCATCCTCAAGCTAGACCCCGCTCATCCCACGGCTTCCACCAACCTCGCCGTCATCCGCGCCAAAGCCGGCCGCCTCAGCGACGCCATCTCTCTATGGCGTACTGCCCTCAAATCGAACCCCGCCCAAACTGGCGTCCGTATGAATCTCGCCCAAGCCTTGCTCCGTCAAGGCAACCGTGCTGCCGCCATCGAAGAGATCAAAACCGCCCTCTCCTATGATCCCGATCAACCCGCCGCCCGCCGCATCCTCACACAGCTTCAGTAATCAACTTCTTCGCAATACCCTCACTGCATCAATCTGTGTTGCCCCCCGGGCGGGGAACAAAGCGGCAATACACGCCAGAACGATCATCCCAACACAGATCCAGATAGCAACTTGTCCTTCCCTCGCTCCAACCCTATAAAGTGCCGTTTCGATACATTGGCCCCACATCATCACCGTGCTCAAACCTCCAAGCGTTCCCAATGCCGTGGGCCAAGCCACATCCTGCATCAGCATTTTCACGATCTCCAACCTTCCTGCTCCCAGCGCCAGCTTTAAGCCGATCTCGTGCCTTCGTTTCGCGACTGCCTGGCGCACCATCGCCACCATCCCCAGGCACGCCATCAACACTCCAGCCAAGGCGAAGCTCGTGGATACTGCTGCCATTGCCAACCTCACTGCAACCGCTCTATCTGCGAGTGTCGCCAGCATCTCCACTTTCCCGATAGAGCCGCCCCAGCCGATTTCCTCTCGGACCACACTCAGTAGTGCCTCTTCATCTACCTCTCCTCGCACCACCAGGACTGCCTCCTCGCCATGTCCCTTCCTATGAGGCAAGTAAACCATCCCTCGGGTTACCTCTTCCATACCTCCACTCTTTACATCTTCCACAACTCCGACAATCTTCAATGTCCTCCTGCCTCGACCATTTTCCCGGTACTGCAGTACTTGACCCGTTGCCAGCGTCGTTCCAAAGGTTGCCCTTGCAGCCAATGCTGAAATCACTGCTGTACCCTGCTCGCCAGGGATAAATCCGCGTCCATCAAGCAACTGAACCCCGATCGCTTCAAAGTAACCAGGACTGGCCGCGCTCCAATTGGCCAGCGGCAATTCATAAATGCCCCTTTTGTCTCCAACGCGTCGTAAGGTTCTAACTTCGAATTCCTCCTGCAACGGCAGACGGCAGGTCAATCCTGCATGCTCCGCCCCGCCGAGTTGTCTAACCCGAGCCAGCACCTTGTCGTGTCCTTGCGGAGTTGCCATCTCAAGGCTCCATGCTCTTGAAGTATCAAATCCAGGTTGCGTCCCGCTGGCATTCAAATAACTCAACGCCATCAAACTTGCCATTACCGCCATTGCTGCGCTCAACCCAGCCTCGATCGACACAATCCCTTTGCCCGCAAAAATCTCTATCCGTCTTCCGCCAATTCGAAAGGCTGCAAGCTTAAGCAGAGACGGCAACGCCGAGCCAGCGAAACCTACAAACACTCCAATGCCTAACCCAACGGCAATCAGCTCCCAGTTCAATTTCGCCAATTCCAATCGGACAATTTCGTTGATCCAGCTCCCCCGCGCCCATTGCAGGCTCATCCAGGCAAGCAAAACTCCGAAGGCCCCTCCAATCAAACCGATCGCAACGCCCTCCACCATGGTCTGTCTCGCCAGATCCCAACTCGTTGCGCCCACTGCGCTTCGAATCCACTGTTCCCGCTTGTCTCCGGCTGCCTTCGCAAGAACCAGGCTTCCCAGATTCACCAGCGCAATCACAAGTAGGCCCACTGCGCTTCCGAGCAGGATCCACAGCGGATACCTCACTGATTCAGTGATCAAACTCGGTAAGTTCTGGAGCTTCAATTTCATACCCCCGGACAGCACTGCATTCAACTCAGATGTCGCTCTGGGTGCCAACTCAGAACTTCTCAACTTCACCAACATCGCCCAATCCAAAGCTCCGATTTCCGTTCCCCGATAAGTTTCCTCGCAGAGAGGCGTTATGATGTCCAAGCGTTTAGGCCCACGAAACAAGACTCCAAGTTCATTTCCGCGTGGGAAGGCAAATCCCGCCGGCAGCACACCCACAATTTCTGTCATGGCATCGTTGCGCATTACGCGTTGGCCCAATACTCCCGCATCCCCGCCAAAATTCCTCCTCCACAATTCATCGGAAATCAAAGCGACGGTCCGTGATTCGTTATCCCGCAGGCTGCGCCCCAAGGCCGACCGCACTCCAAGCACTCGCATTAGATCCGGACTGATTTCAACTCCTTCCAGCCGTTCCACCTGACGCATCCCAACCATGGTTTGCGCCTTCAGTCCAATCAACCCCATCGCCTCGCAACTCGCACAAGCGTTTCGCATCCTGGCAAAGTGTGCGGCGTTTACCAGCAAGTCTGGATATTGACTCGCCCATGCAGGAACTACCGTTCGAACATTGAACAACCGGTCTCCATCCTGATATCCGCCCCCGCTCCATAGCAATCCTTGCATCAGCGCCGCCACCAAAACCAAAGCCCCATTGGCGGTCGTCAACGCCAGAGTCGCCGCCAATGTCATGCCTGGATTTCGCCGTAAAGCTCTCGCGCTGGCTCGCAAGTCCATTTCAAGCAGATCAAATGGCCGCCAGCCCTTCGCTTCTCTTCCTTATTCCTCATGGCGCCCCATGCTCCCAAACTCGATCCGCGCTTGTCTCGCCGCCTCTGCCGGATCGATTCCACGTCGAATCAAGTCCGCCTGTCTTGATTCCAAATGGAACTGCATTTCCTCCTGCATGTCCTGGTTTGTTACCTGGCAGACTCCGTCCCAAGCGCGAGCGCCATGATTTCGGCCATCTTCCGCCAGCTCTCTGCTTCCTGCTTGAGTTGCCTGCGACCCACCGCCGTCAATTCGTAAAACTTCGCCCTTCGGTTGTTGTCCGAGATGCCCCATTCCGACTTCAACCATCCTCTGCTTTCAAGCCGATAGAGAGCTGGATACAAGGCTCCTTGCTCGATCATGAGCGCTCCTCCTGAAATCTGCTCGATCCGAAGCAGCACTCCGTATCCGTGTTCTTTTCCCAGCGACACGGATTTCAATATTAGCAGATCGAGCGTCCCGGGCATGATGGCTTGCGACATTCCTAATAACCTTAGAGAAGCATCCCAGAGCTTCCCTGTCGCTGTCAAGCACGACCTCACTGCACCGCGAATTGGACCGTATTCGATTCTTGACCCGACGTCCGTAGTCGGAAGCTGGCAACCCCTTGCGGAGTCTCGGTTGGAATCAGCACATTCACCTGATTCACTCCGATAAACCCGGGGGCTGATCCTGCGAACAAAACGCTGAGCGCGATCTCCTGTCCGGCAACGCTCAGCATTGCCTCTACCCTCTCGCGCGTCGGCTCGAGTTCCGTGGCAGAAGCCGGCACGTCGCTCGACACCGTCGCGTTTACGGCACCAAGTCCCGACGCATAGATCACCATCGCCTGCCCTCTCTGGATTCCGTTTTGTGAATCGACAAGTTGGCCCGTCGCCGTGTTCACCACAACTCCCGCGTTCTCTCGCACCAGAAAAATTCCCGGGCTCGCTGGCGTTAGTTGCACAGGTACCGGCAGACTCGCAGCACCATTGCGAACGACCACCACTTGCGCAGATGTTTCGTTACTCAACTCCCACGGCACCTGAGCATTTAATTGTCCTGCGCTCGTAAAGTACAGGGGGGCTGGCCGCAAGTTGAAATACACCCTGGTTTGTCCGATCTGCGTGGGCAGCGGGACTGAGGTCGCACTTTCTGTACTTGCAGCGAAATTCATTCCGAACAACGATGCAATGGACCCCGATGCCAATCCGCCCGCTCCAAATCCTGCGGTTCTCGTTACACCACTCCGCTGCAACACTGGGGTTGCAGGAGCATCAGGGCTTACCGTTGCCAGAAAGAATCCTGCAGAAGTATTCAAGCCCACCACACCCAACGCAAGTCGGGTTGCTCCCTGCGGCACGACGAACTGTTTCAATTCCCCTGCATCTGTTTAGCCGCTTCCGATCAGAAACGGCTGTTGCAGCAAAGGCTCGACTCGAATCGTATTTCGCGTCGCCCCAGTGAAATTCAGCCCGGGCGGTTGAGCCCGGGTCGTGTCTGCTACAAAGACGCCCACCAAAGCCCTGCATCTCGTATCGACCCTCGCAATGGAGTACTCGGCAGAAGTTTCATCGTTGCAACCCACTCGGCCTTCCGGTCCCGATCCATCCACAGATCCGGTTGCGACAATCCTCAATGCCTGTCCAGCCACAAGCGGTACCTGTGCGATCGATGGCGATGAAATGGGTGCGCTACCTCGATTTCGCGAAGTCACTCCGTCGGTTTGCTGTACGAGCGTGATCACGCTTTACCCTGAAACTCGCACCGGGTTACCTGGAATCTCAACCCCTCTACCGACACTCACTCTCACCGTAATCGATCCCGTCGAAGTCCCTGGTCCCGTCGCGGCCAGAAACAGGCGCGTCGCTCCAGCTGGAACCAGGATTCCCTTTCGTTCGCCCTCGGCGGTGAATCCGCTGCCAATCAGAAATGGCTGCTGAATCAGAGGGCGCAACAATGGCAGATTCTTTGCGTCCCCAATGAAGTTTAACCCTGCAGGTTGAACTCTCGTTGTATCCCCTAAGAACATCCCCACAAGCGACCGGCAAGCGCCTTCAACCCGCGCCACTCCGAGCTCTGCCACAACCGCTTCATTGCAGTTTGTCCTCCCGTCTGGCCCGGCTCCATCCACTGCGCCGGTGGCTTCGAAATACAGGGTTTGCCCAGCTGCAATCGTCAGGTTCACCGGTATCGGTGAGTCCGCTGGCGCACTCCTTGAGTTGTTGACCGAACGAGTGCCGTTTGGTTGTCCCGCAAGGGTGATCACCCGATTGCCCGGCACCGTCGTCTGCACTTGCCCACTCATCGCCCAAACCGAAAACCCAAATAAAATGACGAACTTCATATGGCTGTACTCCTAATACTCTTAGGAAAAGAATAGCGCTACTCTCCTAAGCCGTCAAGGAGAGCGAGCAGACGCTTACGCCCAACACATCCTCAATCCACTCAGCCCTTTAAGGGAACTGACACTTTGATACTCGAACCTTTTCCCGGTTCACTTTCGATACAGACGCTCCCCCGCATGCGGTCCACCAGCCTGGCAACAATCGCCAGCCCCATGCCTGTTCCGCCGTACCGGCGCCGGTTCGACCCATCCACCTGAACGAATGGTTCAAGCAACCGTGGTAGCTCTTTTTCCTCAACTCCAATACCCGTGTCACTCGCCACCAGCACCAACCGATTCCTTTGCACATCCGCTTCAACCGAAACTTCCCCCTCATGGGTAAACTTCAATGCATTGTCCAGCAACTGCCGCATCACACCGATGAGTCCGTCTTCGTCGGCTATGATTCTTGCGGGACAATCCTCGCTCACATCCAGCCGCCACCGCAGCGCCTTCCCTTGCTCCCGAATCGGAGACATAACGCTCTCAAGCAGCCGCCTTAGATCCAACTTTGTTTGTCTCGATTCCCGCTCCTTCGTAACGAGATCCGAATACTCAACCAGATTCTCCAAGACATGCAGCAATCCTCTTGCGGCTCCCCAGGCTACATCGACAAACCGCCGGTCCTCGGCACTCATCGACGTCGAGAACTTCAGCATTTCGAGCATCCCGATCACCCCATTCATCGGAGTTCGCAATTCATGCCTCAAATTCTTCAGCAGCTCATCCCGCAATTGAGCTTGTTCTTCCGCCCTGCCCTTTGCTCGCTCAAGCTCTGTCATCGCTGTCCGTAAAGCTGCCACTCGATCTTCGACAAACACGTCTTTGAGGGCCAGCAGCTTTTGATACGCTGCGATTCTTGCCTCTTGCCGCTGCAACTCTTCCACCTCCACAAACGGAAGCATTGCTAACTCTACGCTCAGTGAGAGCGCTCCCAGGATTCGTGCCAGCATACGATTCACACCAACTCGCGTGTAAAGCTCGAGCACCATCACTTCCCCATCCGGCAAAACCATCCCCATCGCTAATGCAGACGCTACTCCATCCGCCTTGACAAAATCCTGCGCTGGAATCCATCTCGATTCTTCAGCTTTCTCTACGTGAAATACATCTATCGCCTTACTCTGCAACTCATTTCATTGCAGCGCTCCCATATCCAATCCCGCCTGCTGAAACAACCGCCACACTAGGGGCTGTCTCTCCAGGCTCTCGATGCCCAATAACGGAATTGCGACAGGCCCACGGCTTTGATGCACGCCACACCAATCCGGCTCCCGTCCGTAGCTTCCCATCAAGGCAAGACAAGGGGTTCGCTGATCCAGTTCCTCACTCGCCAGGCCCCTCACAAATGCGGCCCTTTCTCCGTCTAGCTTCCCAACGCGGCGGGTCACATAAAGCCGAGACAACACCAACCCAGATTCTTCGCTACCAGATTGCCCGATCAATTCATCGAGCTTCTCCACCACCCGCTGTGCCGCTGCTTCGAGTCCTACAGCAGTCTCAGTACATGCTCTGATGGCCCCGCCCAAAAGGGTCATGTCCCTGAGATCAAAACCATCGAGAGCGATCCGCATAAAACTTACAAGTCTTATCGGGTCAACCACTCTAAGTTTTACTGAAATCCGGTTGGTTAATGCTGTGGCAATGCCGAAGGTAGAAAGAAGAAGATGATCCCGAGCATGATGTAAACCCCCAGCAATTGCACGCCCTCCATCCAGTGGCTCACGCCGTCGTCGGCCACCTGTCCAGTAATAAACACGCTCACCACCACGGCCAGCACTTCCGCCATCGTAAACACGAGGTCCATCGGCTTCGGCCCAATAAAGTGGCTTAGCACCACTAGCAGTGGCCCCACAAAAATTGCAATCTGCAAGCTCGATCCAATTGCGATCGACAAACTCAGATCCATTCGGTTTTTCCGTGCCACAAGGATCGCTGTCGAGTGCTCGGCGGCGTTACCCACAATCGCCACCACAATCACACCGACAAACACGCTCGACATCCCAAAACTCGATGCCGCGCTCTCCACGTTATGCACGAGAATTTCGCTCACCACCGCAATCGCCGCTGTCGCTGCTGCCAAAATTCCAAGGCTCTTGGTCAGGCTCCAGCTTTCTCCATGAGCTTCTTCTTCAGGCAATTCAGTCGCAAAGTAATGCTTGTGTGTTTTCAGCGAAAACAACAGGCTCAAGCCATAGATCACGAGCAGCACGATCGAGAATTCAAGGCTCAGATCCCTTTCCATTTGCTCGCTAGCTTTCATGCCTCCGGCCAGATAATGAAACGCTGCTGGTAACACCAGTGAAATTGAGGCGATCGTCAACAGGGTCGTTTGCGCCCGCGCCGCTTGGGCGCTAAATCGCTGCTCTTTGTATTTCAAGCCTCCGGCCAGAATCGACGCACCCAACACCAGCAACAGGTTGCCAATAATCGACCCTGTCAGCGACGCCTTCACTACATCGAACAATCCCGCCCGCATGGCACTAATCGCGATGATCAACTCTGCCGCATTGCCAAACGTGGCATTCAAAAGGCCACCAACACTTTCATTCGTCTTTGCGGCCAAATGTTCGGTGGCATGGCCCAGCCACCCCGCCAGAGGCAGGATTGCGGCACAGGCAACAACAAAGATCACGGTTTGATTCTCGAAATGGGTGAAGTGCAAATACAACACCACCGGGGTTAACCACAATAACCAATTCAAGCTTTCGCTACCTTTCGTGCCTTACGTTTTTTCGTCGTAGATTCGGCCGCCACAACTTCTGCTTTATGCCCCCAGCGCGCCAGCGGATAAATCCGCGAGTGGCCGGTCGCCTGGTTCAAGATCTCTACACTCACGCGCCCATTGGAATCGCACCGGTAGCGCTCCACAATCCCGCAGTGATGTGCGCGGTCGCTATAACCCACCATCACCGCTTGCAGCTCCGCCTGATTCTCAAGCGCGGGATCGAAGGGAAACAGAATTTCGTCCCAATAAGTGATCTCACCTGCCGGCTGATGATCCGACGCAATCCGCGTCGCCTCTAAAAACCGGAAGTGCCCCAAGTTGTGCACGGGCCGGTAATGCCGCTCCACCAGCAATGCTGGCTGCTTGGCACCGGGCAGTTCTCGCCCCTTTTCAAAGATCGGGTCGAACACAATGCGCCGTCCCTGATCCGCCTCCCGCCACACTCCAAAATACTGATGAAACCTCTCCCGCAAGGTGTAACCGCTCTGCTGATCGGCGTGAATCGCCAGTCCAATCGCAGTTGCTGCCCTCATGTAGGCGCTGCGCTTCACCTTCCGCCCATACTGTTCCTTCAACTGCCGGGCTACGAGAGGCAGTTCACTCCCGCCTCCAGTCACATAGATAGCCTCGATTGCATCCACTCCGCCCCACTGCGCAATCAGATCACTCGTCGCATGCAGCGTCTCGGCCACCAGCGGCCAGCTTTGCTCATAATACTCGGCCACCGTCAGGCTGACCTTGCCGCCCGTCTCCGTAATTCCATCCAGATCAATCTCGATCTTCTTTGTATTCGGATGCAGGGCTTCTTTCTTTTCCCGGCATGCCTCCACCAGCAGAAACCACTGTTGCTGGTTCAGCTCGCTCGCATCCATCGACATGGCTTCAAGCGCCATCTCCGCCAACACCAAATCAAACTCATCTCCGCCCAGAGTCGCAATCCCCTCGCTTGCAAGCACCGATCTCTCACTCTCCGTCAATGCCACTACCGATGCGTCAAACGTCCCGCCGCCCAGATCGTAAACCAGAATCTTGTCCATGCTCATTTTGTTGCGGTGACCAAATTCGATCGCGGCCGCAGACGGCTCATTCAACATCGCCAACACTTGAAATCCAGCCAGTCGAAACGCTTCCGCTGTTAAGAATCTCTGATTCGAGTTCGCGTGCGCAGGCACCCCAAGAATCACCTCTAAAGGCTCATCGGGGGCAATCGTCAGATTCGACGCCTCGAGCATTGCCTTCTTCAGCGAAGCTGCCAATTCACGATAAAGCTCAAGGGCAGGGAACCGGTGGGGCCCAACGCTGATCGGCGTCTCCGGCCCCACCTCGCCCAATAACCTCTTCAGACTTCGTACAGAAGCCCATCCCGGCTCAGCCTGCTTCGACCAGGCATCCCAGCCATAGGCTCGCTCGATCGTGTGCTCAACGTGAAATGCCGCCAGAGTTGGATACCAGTCCCGGCTTGCCCCATCCGGGCAATCGAACGACACCAGGGGATAATTCCCCCGGTCCACCCAAGACATAACAATCCGGGTCGTTCCAAAATCGACGCCCAGCCTCAAAACAGATCAAGCTCCATAAGCACTATGATACGGGCCTAAATTGAATTGACGCCCGAAGCAAGAAAGCCTCCATCGACTGCAATGCTTTGCCCAGTGATGAAGCTTGCCGAGTCGCTGGCTAGCAGCACGCACGCCCCTACCAGTTCCTCTGTTTTTCCAAACCGCTTCATCGGTGTCCTCAGGATAAATTCACGTCCTCGCTCCGTTCCGTTCAGCAGTGGCGCATTCAACTCTGTCGGAAACACTCCTGGTGCAATGCAATTCACATTGATGCCGTCTGGCGCCCATTCAATCGCGAGCGAACGCGTCAGGCTCAATACCGCCGCCTTCGAGGCGCAATACGCCGTGACCTGCACCAGCCCCACAAACGAGCTCAAGCTCGCAATGTTGATAATGCGCCCTCTGCCGCTCGCCTTCAGCGGCCCATAGAAACTCTGGCAAGCCCGCAGAATACCGGTCACGTTGACATCCATAATCCGGTTCCACTCTTCTTCCTGCACATCGAGCGTCGGCTTACGAAACGTCTGTCCTGCCGCGTTCAGCAGGATATCCACTCCACCCAGTTCCGCCACAACCGCATCGCGCAACGCATCCAGACTTTCCTTCGACCCCGCATCGCAAGTCTTGCGCACCGTCTTGCGCCCCATCGCCTCAATCTCGGCGCACACTTCAGCGATGTTCGCCTCACGCCTTCCCGTGGGCACAACATTTGCCCCGGCTCGCGCCATGCCCAGCGTCAGCGATTTCCCGATTCCGGACGTCCCGCCGATTACAACGGCATTCCGTCCTCTCAAATCAATTCCTTGAATTTCTGTGGTTGTCGACATTCTCTCCAGTGTATTTGAGAATCCTCCGCAACTCCGTCTCCTGGATTTCCCTGATTGCCCCATCCACGGCAATTCATTCTCAACTAAGATGTTGACATTCCCATGCCCGCAGCAAAGCCTTACCACCACGGCAACCTCCGGCAGTCGCTCCTCGATGGCTCCTTCGCCCTGATCCGCGAAAACGGCATCGCCTCTCTCACTCTCCGCCAACTCGCCACCCGCACGGGCGTTTCGCATACCGCCGCATACCGCCATTTTCGCGACAAACATCAGCTCCTTGCCGCTCTCGCTCAACCCATCTTCAAGCGCATCGCAGACCGCATCACCTACTACGCTCTCAAGGGCTTCACTCCAACGGAGTCCCTTGAACTCGCCGTCATCGCCAACCTCAAGTACTATCTTGATCGCCCTGATGAATTTCGCCTCATCCTCGCCTTGGACTTGTCACAATTCTCCGGCGCGAACCTCCCATTTGAAGCACTACTCCCCTTGGTCGACGCCTGCGACCCCACTCATTCCGATCCCGCTTCTCTCGCCCAGATTCTCCTCACTCACGTCCACGGCACCGCCGACCTCGCCTTCCGCAATTCGCCCGCGATCACCTCACGCAAACAAGCCCTTGAGCTCACACACCGCTTCCTGAAGCACTTTTTCGCCAATCTGTAATTGTTTTGGCGGACTTTCCAACAAAACGGCGCTCTCTCTGTTGTGAGCGTGAACAAAATGTCCCAAACCGTACTTGTCGAATCACCCGTTCAGCGAAGCTGCATCTTCAATCTGCGCTACGAATACCTTCGCCGCGACGAATCGATCGGCCCGTCCCCCAACAAACTCTTCAGCGATCCCTTCGATCTTGAGCCCAATCACTTTCATTTCCTCCGCCTCGATCAAGGCGCTCCTCACGCTGCCATTCGCGCTAGCCCGGATTTCTCACCAGCTCTCCGCACTCCCCACTTTGGCCCGGAACAGCGAAGGTGTGGCGAAGCTCCGGACTTCTGAAAAAACGTAAAA
>VFZU01000107.1 GCA_016870995.1 Acidobacteriota bacterium | reverse complement strand
CCTCCGGGCTCCTTCCGCAGCCCCGGAATCGTGTTTGTTTTCTCTCGACATCGAACATCTCCTTTCGAACATTTTCTCTATGAAATGTCCCAGGGAGCTGTCCATCAAAATCGCGGAGCGGGAGAGTTCTCGCAGCATCTGGCGTTGACGAGCAGTGTGTCGGGCGGGAGTGTAGGGTGTTTGTTTTATCTGGCTGGCTTGCGAGCGGCGGAGAAGCCCGCTCCCGGCAGGCTGCTGGAGGTAGCTTCGGAATCGTCTTTGAGCCACATTGCCTGGGGGTTGGCGTTCCGGGATCTGTTGCGATTCTTCTTCCCGATTGGAGCCGTGTTTGGGTGGGGCAATCGCGCCTGGGCTCTGGAGAAAGCCTGGCGCCGCTTTCAGGATTTCCCGGTGCATACCAGTTTGAGCGACTGGGAGCGGGATGTGGCGGCAGGTAAGCTACCGGCATCGGTGTTCAACGCAACGCTGGTCGAAACCGGAGACCGGTTTGCAATCTCGACGGTGGACCTGGTGGATCGAACCAATGACCGGGAATTGCGCCGGGAGTTCCAGCACCTATACCCAGGGCTTGAGATTCGCGCGACGACGGCAGCTGGATTGAGCGCTGCATTCCCGGTTGTATCGCCTTCATCGCAGATCTGGGTGCATCCGAAGGAAGCAGCCATACCTGATCCCGGCAAACGGTATCACATCACCGATGGCGGCTTTTATGACAACTACGGGGTGGTAAGTGCGATCGAGTTCCTTGAGAAGGGTCGGAAGGAGTTGCAGGAAGCGATGCCAGAAGTGATGGTAATCCGAATCTCTGGCGCAGTGAGTGAGGCCAAAGACGCAAGCAGCAATTCTTTCTACTTTCAAATGAGAGCACCGTTGAAGGCGCTGGTGAATATGCGGTCGGCCTCCCAATCAGTACGGAATGATATGGAATTGAATCTGCTCGATCAGGTGATGAGCTGTTTAGAAACGGCGGATTTTCCCTACCCATATCCTTATGAGCCGCTGACCTGGCATTTGACCCAGGCGCAGAAGGATGAAATCCGCGAGGCGGTGAAGAACCCTTCGATTCAGCAACAGTTGGACCGGGTGGAACGATTTCTGAGTCCGGGTGCTGGTTGTGCGGCGAATGCCTGAATGTTCGATGTAGAATTGAGCGCATGATGACCCGCCGCTCCCTGCTGGCCGCTGCACCCTACGCCTTCGTGAAAGGGGCGGCAACGCCAAAACGAAACGTACTGTTCATTGCCATCGATGACATGAATGACTGGATTGGTTGCCTGAACGGATACCCAGGAGTGCAAACCCCAAATCTGGACCAATTGGCACGGCAAGGGGTGCTGTTCCGGAGCGCGCATTGTGCGGCGCCTTTGTGCAATCCAGCACGGTCAGCAATCTTCACCGGGCGGCAGCCTGCGACAAGTGGGGTCTATCACAATGATCAGCCGTATCTCGGGGCAGAAGGTGCTGCCGAGATCGTAAGCCTCAATCAACACTTTAAGAATTCCGGCTATATCACTCTAGGATCTGGCAAACTCTATCATGGAACCTATGGCAAGTTTGCAGATAAGAAGGGCTGGGACGACTTCCGGCTGACATCGGATTCTTGGAAGCTACCGAGCCCGGGATTGCAAGGGGGAGCGGCAGCGCAAGGCAACTTCGACTTTGGACCGACCGCCACGGGTGATGAACAGATGATGGACTTTGCGACGGCGGATTGGGTAGGCGGACACCTGAGCCGGAAGCAGCCGTCCCCGATGTTTTTGGGGTTTGGCGTAACGAGGCCTCATCTGCCCTGGTACGCGCCAAAGAAGTATTTTGATATGTATCCGTTAGATGCCATAACTCTACCAATTGTGAAAGAGGATGACCTCTCGGATGTTCCAGCTGTGGGCAAGAAGATGGCATTGCAGAACCGGGATCATGCGCGGATCACGGGGGCGGAGGGATGGAAGAAAGCAGTGCAGGCCTACCTGGCATCGATCACCTTTGCGGATGCCATGGTGGGTAAGGTGTTGCGCGCCCTTGAGACTGGCCCGCATGGAAACAATACTACCGTCATGCTCTGGAGCGACCATGGTTGGCATCTGGGCGAGAAGAACCACTGGCGGAAGTTCACGTTGTGGGAGAGATCTACGCGGAATGTGTTGATGGTAAAAGCACCTGGCGCAACGCAAGCTGGTGGAATCTGCGATTCTGCCGTGAGCATGATGAACCTTTACCCCACACTTGTGGACCTGGAAGGCATGACAAATCCGACCAAGCAGGATGGGGTTTCCATGGTGCCGCTGCTGAAGAACCCGAAGGCTCGCTGGAACCGACCGGTACTGACCACATACGGTTTTCGAAATCATGCGATCCGAACAGGCGGGGTTAATGAAGGTTGGAGATATATTCGCTATAACGATGGTGGAGAAGAACTTTACGATCGAGCGAAGGATCCGAATGAATGGACGAACCTGGCGGGAAAACCCGAGTTCGCCAAGAAGCAGGCCGAATTGAAGGCGATGCTGCCGCAGCTGGAGGCGGCGGAGGCACCGCGAGTGAAACCCGACGCTTCTGATGTCTAGTTAATTTGTGAATCAATTGAGATTTTCCTTCTCTTCGCCCTTCTTGTGCCGATAAGAAGTCATGGACCTGGGGCTGCTGGAAATTCTTGTTTCACAGCAAAAATTCCGCTCAGAGAAGAAATCGTATTGCCCCACAAGAAAAGAAGAGCGTATAATTGTAGTTTAAAAGTATGCGGCCTTTGTGTGCCTGAAAAGGTGGAGGCCGAAAAAGTACCGAGGAAGCCTAATGAAGCCGATCTTCCCCAAGTCGCTAGATTTTCTGATTCGTGCCGCAGGCGCGGGTCTGGGATTCACGATTTTGACGAGTGTTGTAGCTTATACCTACTTCACCTTGCCTGTTGTCCAAGACACCGGGTATCGCCCGGAACAGCCGGTTCCGTATAGTCACAAGCTACACGCCGGAAACCTGGGAATGGACTGTTACTACTGCCACAACACGGTGACCAAGGCCGGGTTTGCGGCGGTGCCCTCGACGGAAACTTGTATGAACTGTCATACCCGCGTGAAGACGGATTCTGCGTTGCTTGCGCCGGTTCGTAAGAGCTACGCAACGGGTGAGCCTGTGAAGTGGGTCAAGGTGCACATTCTGCCGGACTACGCGTACTTCAATCACTCCGCTCACGTAACGGCGGGCGTGAGCTGCGTCAGCTGCCACGGGCGTGTGGACCAGATGGTGGAAATTACTCAGGTGAAGCCGCTGAACATGGGTTGGTGCCTGGAGTGCCATCGCAACCCTGCACCGAATCTTCGTCCTGCAGAATTGGTGACCAAGCTGGACTGGGAACCCCCAGCGGGCAAGACGGCCACTGAAATCGGCATGGAAATTGTAAAAGCCAAAGGCATCAATCCGCCCGTGAATTGCGGCGGGTGTCACCGCTAAAGCGGATCGGGAAAAGGATTGGGAACGATGAGTCTTGTTCAAATCAGCAATATAAAACCGAAACGGTTGCCACTGGATCAACTGGGGCAGACGCCTGAGTTTCAGAATTGGGCCAACGGAGTGGAAGCTCCGGAGATGGACAGCAATAGCCGCCGCGACATCCTCAAGCTGATGGCCGCTGGTGCGGGCCTGGCCGGGCTGGTGAGCTGCCGCCGTCCCCAACAATACATCGTCAGTTTCTCGAAGGGTGTGGATGACCTGATCCCAGGCAAGCCACGGTTCTACAACACGGTATACAACCTGGGCGGCGTGGCCCAGGGTCTTCGCATTGAAGCCAATGATGGACGCCCGACCAAGGTCGAAGGTAATCCGGTGCATCCGGGTTCAAAGGGCGGATCGAGCACGTATTCGCAGGGAAGCTTGTTGAACCTGTATGATCCCGACCGTTGCAGTTTTGTGATGAAGGATCAGGCAGCTTCCAGTTGGGAAGCTTTCGAAACCTTTGCGAAGGATCACTTCTCGAAGCTGGGCGAAGGCGAAGGACTCGCGTTTGTTTGCGAACGGAATGCTGGCGATAGCTGGCGCGCCGTGATGGCTGCGGCGACCAAGAAGTGGCCAAAGGCGTTGTGGCTGCACTGGGAAGCGTTGAACAACGACAATGCAGTGCTCGGCGCACAGAAGGCGACAGGAACGGCGGCGGAGCCGGTGTATGCCTTCGACAAGGCCGATGTGGTTGTGGCGCTCGACAACGATTTCCTCGGTGTCGATGTCAGCTCGATCGAGCCGACCAAGCTGTTCTCGAAGAAGCGCAAGGTCTCCAAGGCCGGCGATACGATGAACCGGTTGTATGTCGTGGAAGGCCATTTCTCTTTGACGGGATCCATGGCAGACCATCGGCTGCGGTTGAAGCCGAGCGAAGTTGCCGGATTTGCCGCTGAAGTGCTGAAGCTGGTGAGCGGTACTGAAGAGATCAAGGTTGAAGGCGAAGGTCGCAAGAAGTTCGCCAGTGCACTGGCCAAGGACTTGAAGAAGAATGCGGGCAAGAGCATTGTCTGCGCGGGTCCGCGTCAGTCGCCGGAAGTGCATGCGCTGGCGCTGGCGATCAATCAGTCGCTTGGCAACATGGGTGCAACCGTGAATCTGCTGCAGCCGTTGACTCCCCCGCAAACCGAAGCGCTGAAGGCGTTTTCGGCAGCGTTGGGCGGCGGCAAGGTTTCGACGCTGGTGGTGCTGGGTGGAAACCCGGCTTACACGATGCCCTCGGACGTGAATTTTGCCGCTCGGGCCAAGAAGGTAAAGACGATGGTCCACCTCGGTCTCGAACATGACGAGACGGGGATGATCGCGGGTTGGTGCCTGCCGCAGGCGCATTATCTTGAAGCCTGGGGTGATGGACGCGCTGCTGACGGAACGGCTTCGATCCAGCAGCCGGTAATTGCTCCGTTGTTTGGTGGCAAGACCTCGACGGAAGTTCTGGCGATGCTGGCAGGAATGCCGGAAACCAAGGGCTACGATCTGGTGAAGAACCACTGGACAGCTGGTTTTGCGGGTGACAAGGAGAAGGCGTGGCGCAAGGCGCTGCACGATGGCGTGATCGAAGGAACTGCCTTTGCCCCGCTGAAGTTGACTGTTGACGTGAAGAAGATTTCGGCTGAGCCGGTGCCTTCACCGACCAGCGACGCTGAAATTCTGTTCCTGGCCGCCAATGGCGTTTACGATGGCCGGTTTGCCAACAATGCCTGGTTGGTTGAGTTGCCCGACCCGATCACGAAAGTGGTTTGGGACAACTGCGTAACAATGTCGAAGAAGACCGCCGAAAGCCTGAAGGTCAACATGGGCTTCATTGCGGAAGAAGGCGACATGGTAACGCTCACCGTGGGCGGGGCCTCAGTGTATCTTCCCGTGGTGGTCGTGCCCGGACATGCTGATGGCGTGTTTGGTGTGACCCTCGGTTATGGCCGCGAAAAGGTTGGCCGCGTTGGCAAAGGCGCAGGCTTCAATGCTTACACGCTGCGGACTTCGGCCGGTATGGGCTATGCCCCGGTGAAGGCAGCCAAGGCTTCCAAGTCGTACCAGTTGGTGCGGACGCAGGACGATCCGGCTGGTGACTCGCAGAACAATCGCCCGATTGTACGCGAGGCGACGCTCGAAGATTTCAGCAAGGAACCGAAGTTTGCTCAGGAAGTAACCGGTCCTCCTCTCGAGAGCTTGTTCCCGGATTGGGAATACGACAAGGGCAACCAGTGGGGCATGACGATTGACCTGAATCAGTGCACTGGCTGTAACGCCTGTTTGGTGGCCTGCTTCAGCGAAAACAACATCCCGATGGTGGGCAAGAAGATGGTCGCGATGGGTCGCGAAATGCACTGGATTCGCCTGGACCGTTATTACGCTGGCGATGCCGACGAAGCGACGGTGGCCTTGCAACCCATGAACTGTCAGCAGTGCGAAAACGCACCTTGCGAAAGCGTTTGCCCGGTGGCGGCAACCGTTCACTCGCCCGAAGGGTTGAACGATATGGCCTACAACCGCTGTATCGGTACCCGCTACTGCATGAACAACTGCCCGTACAAGGTTCGTAAGTTCAACTACCTGAACTGGACCAAGTCCAAGACGGAACTGGAGAATCTGGCTTCGAATCCGGATGTCAGCACGCGTATGCGCGGTGTGATGGAAAAGTGCACCTACTGTACGCAACGTATCTCTGAAGGAAAGATTGCAGCCAAGACGGATCCGGCTGGTCGGCGTGCGGTGCGGGATGGCGACATCCTCACGGCTTGCCAGCAGACCTGCCCGGCCGATGCAATCTCGTTCGGTAACATTCTCGACCCGAACTCTGAGGTGGCCAAACTGAAGGCTTCGCCTCGCAACTACGCGCTGCTTGCGGAATTGAACGTCCGGCCGCGCACAACCTATCTGGCCAAGCTGCGGAATCCGAATCCGGATCTCGCGACCGAAAAGAAAGCGGCGGCAGCCCACTAGGCGTAGCTCATGAAGGAGTCAGGAACTATGGAAAATTTGACACTGACAAAGTCCGACCTCGATGCGATTTCGCCTCGGATGGTGCTGGACAAAGGCACGCGGCCTACCGGGTATAGGGAAGTCACCGAAGACGTTGTCTCGATCGTCGAAGTAAAAACTCCGGCGGCCTGGTGGGTGGCCTTCGTAGTCAGCTTTCTGGTGATGTGCATGCTGTTCGGTATGCTCGCCTATCAGGTGGCCACGGGCGTCGGCGTCTGGGGTAACAACTCCCCGGTTGGCTGGGCCTGGGACATTACGAACTTCGTGTTCTGGATCGGCATCGGCCACGCCGGAACGCTGATCTCGGCCATTCTGTTCCTGTTCCGTCAGAAGTGGCGCACCTCGATCAACCGCGCGGCAGAAGCGATGACGTTGTTTGCGGTGGCTTGCGCTGGTATCTATCCTGTCTTCCACGTCGGCCGCATCTGGCGCGCCTACTGGTTGTTCCCGATTCCGAATACCGATTTGCAGATGTGGCAGAACTTCCGCTCACCGCTGCTGTGGGACGTGTTCGCAATCTCGACTTATGGAACGGTTTCCGCCTTGTTCTGGTATGTCGGTTTGATTCCTGACCTTGCTACGGTGCGCGATCGTGCAACTGGACTGCGCGCAAAGATTTATGGTTTCCTCAGCCTTGGCTGGCGCGGTTCCGCGGTTCACTGGAACAACTACGAAATGGCCTACATGTTGCTGGCTGGTTTGTCCACACCGCTCGTATTGAGCGTGCACACCATCGTTAGCTTCGACTTCGCAGTTTCCGTTCTGCCGGGCTGGCACACGACGATCTTCCCGCCGTACTTCGTCGCCGGCGCCGTGTTCAGCGGCTTCGCCATGGTAATGACGCTGCTGGTGATCTTCCGCAAGTGGTTCCACCTAGAACATCTGGTGACGATCAAACACCTTGAAAACATGAACAAGATCATGCTTGTGACCGGAACTGTTGTCGGTTACGCGTATGGCACAGAGTTCTTCATTGCCTGGTATTCCGGCAACCCCTACGAATTGTTTACCTTCCAGAACCGGGCATTTGGACCATACTGGTGGGCTTACTGGTCGATGATCTCCTGTAACGTACTTTCGCCGCAGTTCTTTTGGTCGAAGTCTCTGCGGACCAACATTCCGTTCATGTTCGTGATCTCGATTTTCATCAACATCGGTATGTGGTTTGAGCGGTTCGTCATCATCGTAACCAGCTTGCACCGTGACTTCCTGCCTTCGAGCTGGGGTTACTTCCGACCGACGTATGTGGATATTCTGACCTTCGTTGGAACGTTCGGACTGTTTATGACGCTGTTCCTGCTCTTTGTGCGGTTCGTGCCGATGATTGCGATCTCTGAAGTCAAGGGTGTGATCGCGGCCGACAAGCATCGCAATCTGCCGCAACACGTGGAAGCCGAAATGGCCGTCAAGCACAATGAAATTATGAAGGTGGTGGTGTAGAGAAATGGCACTGCTTGACGTTCAGGGATTGAAAACCGTTCTCGACCCGAACGCCCCGAAGCAACTTTGGGGTGTGGTCGCGGAATTTGAAAACGAAGAGGCGCTGCTGAAGGCAGGCCGGGCGATGCATCACGAGCACGGTTACACCAAGCTCGACGCGATGACGCCCTTCCCCGTTCACGGCATTGAAGCCGCGCTGGGAATTCCCCGCTCCATTCTGGGCTACATCGTGATCTGTATCGGCCTAACCGGAACGATCACGGCCATCCTGCTGCAGTGGTGGACTGGCGCCGTAGATTACCCGCTTGTGATCGCCGGTAAGCCGCTGTTTGCTTTCGAATTTGCCATGCCGATCATGTTCGAATTGAGCGTGCTGTTCTCAGCCTTCGCCTGCGTGTTTGGCATGCTGGCGCTCAACGGACTCCCGAATCTCTATCACCCGACCATGCATTTCTCCAAGTTTGGTCGGGCTACCGATGACGGCTTCCTGCTGGTGGTTGAAAAGAACGACCCGAAGTTTTCGGCCGTCGACACGCAGCAGCTATTGATGAACCTGGGCGCATCGAGCGCTGAGATTGTGGAGGACTAACGGACTATGAGAATCCTGAGCCTGTTGGGACTCGCGTTGGTGGTTTTGGGGTTGAGCGGATGCGCCAACTTCCCGAGCCGCACACGCCCGATTGAAATCATGGACGACATGGATCGTCAGCAAAAGTACAAGGCGCAAACGCTGTATCGCGGCAAAGGCCTTTTTGGTGATGACCGTGCCAACCGCATGCCCGTCGCGGGCACTGTGGCAGTGGGCCACCTGAAGGACGACGACGTTGCTTACCGTGGGATCACTGGTGGTCAATACATTGGCAAGATGCCGGTGAAGCTGGACGCGGCACTTCTCAAGAACGGCCAAGCGAAGTTCAACACCTATTGCTCGCCCTGCCACGATCGCACTGGTTCTGGCCAGGGCGTTGTTCCGAAACGCACTTTGTGGCTACCGACCAACCTCCACGAAGACCGCGTGGTCGCGATGCCGGACGGCGAGATTTATGACGTAATCTCCAACGGACGCCGCACCATGCATGGTTACCGCTATCAGATTCTCGAAGCGGACCGTTGGGCGATCGTCGCCTACGTGCGAGCGCTGCAGCGCAGCGATCGCGGAACGATTGAAAACGTGCCGGAAGAATTGCGGGCGGATCTCCGCTAAAGCGGGAGAGGAAAGAGAAAGCACATGGCAGCACATTCCCATCACGCCGAAATGGACAACTTCAACCTGGATCCAGGTCTTTGGGCGAAGGTCCGTAACATCATTCTGTTTCTATTTCTGGTGAGCGCCGCCGCAACCGGCGCCGGATTCTTCATCGACCAAAAGCAGTTTTTCCACAGCTATCTCGCTGGATTCATGTGGGCAACGCGCATCCTGCTGGGAGCGCTCTTCTTCCTGATGGCCGGCTATCTGGCTGGCGCGGCTTGGAACGTAACGTTCCGCCGATTCTCGGAGACGATGGCGGCTACCCTTCCCTACGGATTGATTCTCTTCATCCCCGTGGCATTGGGCATTCACGATCTCTATCACTGGTCTCATGCAGATGCAGTCGCTCATGATGCGATCCTTCAGGGCAAGGCTGCCTGGCTGAACCCGCAATTCTTCATGATCCGCGCCGTAATTTACTTTGCGATCTGGACCTTCTTTGGTCTTGGCATTTATCGCAATTCGACCGCAATGGACAAGGACAAGAACATTCAGCACATGCATTCGAACTCGCGCTTCGCTGCGCCTGGCATGCTGCTGGTCTTTCTTGCCACGAGTTTCGCGGCCTTTGACTGGCTGATGAGCCTCGATCCGCACTGGTTCTCGACCATGTACGGCATTTACATTTATGCCGGCGGCGGACTGGCCTCGATGTGCACTCTCGCGCTGATCTCACTCGGCTTCCGCAGGGTTGGCGTTCTCAAGAATTCGATCACCGAAGAGCACTACCACGATCTCGGCAAGTGGATGTTTGCCATCACGGTCTTCTGGACCTATGTGAGCTTCAGCCAGTACATGCTTTACTGGTACGCCAACATCCCAGAAGAAACGATCTGGTTCAAGCACCGCTTTGTGGGTAGTTGGCTGAGCGTTTCGAAGTTCATGGTTTTCGGCCACTTCGTTTTCCCGCTCTTCTTCCTGATCACCCGCAAGACCAAGCGTAACCTGACAACTCTCGCCTTCATGGCGGTGTGGTTGCTCGCCATGGACTACCTCGACATTCACTGGAACGTGATGCCGACGTTGCACCCGACCGGGTTTGCCCCGCACTGGATGGACTTCACCGCGCCGGTGGCGATGGTGAGCTTCTACGCATTCTTCTTCTGGAACCGGCTCCAGCAGCATGCCATCGTGCCCGTTGGCGACGTGCGGCTCTATCAGGCGCTGGCTCATCACAATATCTAGGAGCGCAAACGGAACATGTCTGAAACGAAATTTGAAGCTCTCACCCCTGAACAAGCCATTGAAGTTGGCTATGAGCGAAGCGAACCCAATGCGCTTAAGATCGGCTTTCTGACGGTCGTCATCGTCGTGGGTATCATCGTCACCTGCTATGCCGTGTACTACTGGTACGTCGGGCAGCTCGAGTATACCCGCCGCAACGAAGTGGAAGTGCCCCTCTGGCAGGAAACGAAAGACGTCCGCGCGTATGAAACTGAGCGGCTCACACAATACAAGTACCTCGACAAGTCGAAGGGCACCGTTTCGTTGCCGATCGAAAAGTCGATGGACTTGCTTTTGCAGGAAGCAAATGCCGGAAAGAGCTTCTATAACGGCACGAATTTGGCTGTGAAGCCGACGGAAGTAGATCCGGGCCTTCAAGCCGTCATCGATAAAGCACTGGGCAAAGTTCCGTCTGCGCCTCCGGCACCCCCGGCGGATGCGGCTCCGGCACCGGCAAAGAAGTAGAGTACCGATGTTCTTCCAACTGAGACAGATCGCCTTCCTGCTTACCTTCACGGTAAGCGGAGTCGTGCTATTTGCTCAGAATGAAGTGATCGGAATTCCGAAAAACGCTGAGGAGCGGGCGCGGGCTCTCGAAGACAAGAAGACGAAGATGCCGCGCGAAATGAACGGCGTTGGAATCGAAGAGAATCTCGGTCGGAGCGTCGATCTGAACCTTGAGTTCGTCTCAGAGGGCGGACGACTGAAGAAATTGGGCGATTTCTTCGCTTCAGGTCGGCCCATCGTATTGAATCTTGTGTATTACAAGTGTCCAATGCTGTGCAACCTGACCTTGAATGCCCAAGTGAGCGTTCTCAAGGAACTCGCCTGGACGCCTGGCAAGGAATTCGACGTAGTAACCATTTCGATCGACCCGACTGAAACCATCGAAATGGCGGAAAACAAGAAAGCCGCCTACATCAGCAACTTCGACCGCCCGGTAGGTCGTGGCTGGCACTTCCTGGCGGATCATTCTGGCAACGTGAAGAAGCTGGCCGAACAGGTTGGCTTCCGCTACAATTACGATCCGGCTCAGCAGCAATATGCTCATAGCGCGGCCATCATCGTGTTGACCCCAACTGGCATGGTTTCGCGGTATCTGTACGGGATCAAGTTTAAAGAGCGCGATCTGAGGCTGGCATTGACAGAAGCTTCGGAAAACAAGTTTGGCATGAGCTTCGAGAAACTGATGCTCATGTGCTATCACTACGACCCAAGTGCAAAGTCGTACGTGTTGATGGCCACCAACGTCATGCGTCTGGGCGGTTTATTGGTGGTGTTGGTTTTGGGAACCTACCTGTTCCGTTTATGGAGACAGGAATTTTTGGCGCGAGACACTCGAGGCGGCAGCAGCACGACGTTCGCTTCGGGAATATCGACGAGTGAGAGTCACACTTCATGAATACCTGGTTGAGAAACTTATTTTTGCCGAACCCGGCGAGCATTAAAGCTGAGGGAGTGGACGATTTGTTCATGTTCATCCTCTGGCTGAACATCCTGTTTTTCTTGTTGATTGCAGGACTGGTTGTTTTGTTCTGCATCCAATACAAACGCAAGTCGGCGACGCAGAAAACAGCGCACATCGAGCACAACACGGCGCTTGAACTCACCTGGACGATTCTTCCGTTGGTGCTCTGCCTCGTTGTTTTCTTCTGGGGCTTCAACACCTACATGCAGGCATCGGTCGCTCCTGATGGTGCGATGGAAATTCAAGTCACCGCGAAAAAGTGGATCTGGTCGTTCGGATACCCGGACGGTTCTGTGGCCATTGGCAAACTTTGGGTGCCTGCCAACAAACCGGTTCGCCTTATCATGCATTCCGAAGACGTGCTTCACGCCTTTTATGTTCCGGGGTTCCGTATCAAACAGGACGTCTTGCCGAACCGATACACTGAAACTTGGTTCCATGCCACGGAAGTCGGAGATTATGTGATCCCTTGTACCGAGTATTGCGGCAAAGGTCACTCGGAAATGAAAGCTGTTGTGAAAGTCGTTTCCCAGCAGGATTATGAGAAGTTTCTCGAAGAAGGAGACCCGGACGAAAAGGGTCTGCCTCCGGAGAAATTGGGCGCTTCGCTTTATGTGAATTTGGGTTGCTCAACCTGCCATTCCATTGATGGCAGCAAGGGACAGGGCCCGAGCTGGAAAGGCATCTACGCCCAACAGCATAAAATGATTGATGGCAAGTCCTTCGAAGTGGACGAAAACTACATCCGCACATCCATTCTGCAACCGCAGTCGATGATTGTGGAAGGGTATCAAGGCATTATGCCGAGCTACCAGGGTCAGATTCGCGAACGACAATTGGTGGCGCTGATCGCGTACATCAAGTCGTTGAAGTAGAAAGAACGAGAGAGCAGGGAGAATTCAGAGGTAACGAATTATGGCAGACGTAATTGCTTCCCCCGCCGTACACACGGCCGATCACGGACACCACGCAGATTATCTGTCGGATCCGGAGCATAAAGGGATTTGGTCATGGATGAACACGGTTGACCACAAACGCTTAGGGGTCATGTACCTCTGGTGCGTACTGGCCGCGTTCTTTGTGGGCGGCCTGTTCGCCCTTTTGGTCCGGTTGGAACTAATGCATCCGGGTGAAGATTTCATGAACGCCGAGCAGTACAACCAAGCGTTTACTTTGCACGGCGCGATCATGGTGTTCTTGTTTATCATTCCTTCGATTCCGGCGGCTCTCGGCAATTTCATCTTGCCGCTGATGCTCGGAGCAAAGGACGTGGCGTTTCCTCGATTGAACCTGGCAAGCTTCTGGGTTTACGTTACTGGCGCGATTATGGCTGTGACCTCGATTGTGGTCGGCGGCGTTGATACCGGTTGGACCTTTTATACCCCCTACTCGACCTCAACGGGTGGTGCGGTAACGATGATGACCATGTCGGTATTTGTGCTTGGCTTCAGTTCGATCTTCACCGGCATCAACTTCGTGGCTACGGTTCACAAGCTGCGTGCCCCTGGCATGGGCTGGTTTCAATTGCCTTTGTTCGTTTGGGGCATCTATGCCACGGCGATCATCCAGGTGCTGGCTACCCCCGTGCTCGGCATCACGATGGTTCTGCTTGTGATGGAGCGCGCCTTCAACATCGGCATCTTCGATGCCCAGATTGGCGGCGACCCGGTGTTGTTCCAGCACTTCTTCTGGTTCTACTCGCACCCGGCCGTTTACATTATGATTTTGCCCGGCATGGCGATTATCTCGGAAATCATTCCGACCTTCAGCCGTCGCACGATTTTCGGCTATCGCTTGATTGCGCTTAGCTCGGTGGCGATCGCGTTGATCGGCTTCCTTGTGTGGGGCCACCACATGTTCACCTCCGGGGAAAGCGCTCTGGCTGCTTCGATCTTCAGCTTCCTGACCTTCCTCGTGGCGATTCCGTCGGGGATCAAGGTCTTCAACTGGATCGCGACGATGTACAAAGCTTCGATTTCGCTCGACACCCCGATGCTTTATGCCACCAGCTTCCTGCTGTTGTTCGGCATCGGCGGCTTGACCGGCATCTTCCTCGGCGCACTCAGCGTCGACATCCACCTGCACGACACCTACTTTGTCGTCGCTCACTTCCACTACGTGATGATGGGTGGCACGGTGATCGCATTCCTCGGCGGCTTACATTATTGGTGGCCGAAAATGTTTGGTCGCATGTACAACGAGTCTGTCGGCAAGATCGCCTGCGGCCTGGTGTTCATCGGCTTCAACATGACCTTCCTGACGCAGTTCTTCATGGGCAGCCAGGGCATGCCTCGCCGTTACTACACCTATCTGGATCAATTTCAGCCGTTGCACCAATTCTCGACCTTCGGAAGCTGGGTACTGGGCGCTGGCTTGATGATTGCCGCCGTGAACCTGATGGGAGCGCTCCGCGGACCCAAGAACGCACCGGCCAATCCCTGGGGTGGAACCACTCTCGAGTGGCAAACCCAGTCGCCGCCGATTACGCACAATTTCGTCGGCCAGCCTTCGATTGAACACAATCCTTACGACTACCGCAACTTCAAAGTTCCGTCGGATGCGGTCTAACTAAAAGCGAGAGATCACCCAATGAGTCAAGCGCACGAAGCGAGTCTGACAGAACACGGCGGGCATGGCGATGACCATGCCCACGACCACCATCCATTTCACCAGCACCACTTTGCGACGATGGAGCAGCAGTTCGATGCCTCCAAAATCGGCATGTGGCTGTTTCTAGCAACAGAAATTCTGTTGTTCGGTGGATTGTTTGTCGGTTTTGGCATCATGCAATCCAAGCACTCGGCGGCGTTCATCGCCGGCCACCACCACCTGGATTGGCAGATGGGAGCACTCAATACCTGCTTCCTGCTGATCAGTTCCTTCACGATGGTGATGGCAGTGTGGGCAGCCAGCAACAACCGGAACGGCAACAAGCAGGGGATTCTTGTGACGAACCTCTTGTTGACGCTCGGCTTCGCTGGCGGCTTCATGGTGGTGAAGTATTTCGAATACTCTCACAAGATCCATGACGGGCTGCTGCCGGGCAAGTTCTTCCATTACACGGGTCCCGATCTTGTCCCGAACATGTTCGTGTTCTTCAGCTTCTACTTCATGATGACCGGCTTGCATGGCTTCCACGTTCTGGGGGGCATGGGCGCGATCACCTACTTGATCATCCGTTCACTCAAGGGTGATTATACAAGCGACTACTTCACTCCGGTCGACTTGATTGGCCTTTACTGGCACTTGGTCGATCTAATCTGGATCTACCTATTCCCGCTGTTGTACCTGATTAGCTAAACGGAGCATTGACCCGAGAATGAGCACCCATAGCGAAACAATGGCCCATGGCCACCAAGAACATACACACGAGCATGGTTGGAAGGGTTACCTTTACATTCTCCTGATTTTGCTGGTCTTGACCATCATCACAGTGTCTGCGTCGCGTGTCGACTTTGGCAGCTCCACTGCAAACGTGGTGATTGCCATGACCATCGCCACGATCAAAGCATCGCTTGTGGCGCTGTTTTTCATGCACTTGAAAGACGACAAGCCGATCAACGGGTTGATTTTTGTCAGCACGCTGCTTTTCCTTGCGGTCTTTTTGGGCTTCTGTCTGGTGGATGCCGAGTCGCGGTTTGATACACGACCGGGGACCTATAAGGGCCCTGTGGATCAGGTTGCCGAGCCGCTGAAGAATGTGGATGCCCCTGTGGCACCCGCAGCTGCAGCGCCTGCTGCTGCCCCGGCTGCTGGCGAACACGGTGCCGCAAAGCACTAATTGAAGCCAAGCACCAGTTTCGCGTTTGAATTCATTTACTCCATCGCCCGGATCGCAACAGGGACTCCGGGCGATTCGTTTGTTTGGTTGTAAGATCAGAGCTTGAGGAATCGCCGCTGAGAACCAGAAGCTTACCGCTGCTGCTCGTCCTGATGCAACTTCAGGTGCCGATGAACGGCCAGGACTTGCCTCTAAATCTCTCCTATCGCGTGGAGTGGAGAATGATCGACGCCGGCAAGGCGTATCTGAAATGGAATCCCGGTGCCGGACGTGGTGGGCAAGCCAATGTCCACATCGAAACGCAGGGACTTGTCAACAAACTGTTCCCCGTCAAGGATGACTACTCGACCAACCTCGACGAACGTGGGTGCACGCTTTCCACCATCATGCATGCCGAGGAGGGTTCGCGAAAGCGGGACACTCTCGTTACCTACGACCGAATCCGGAAGCGTGTGGAATATCAGGAAAAAGATCTGGTCACAAACAAGACGCTCCACAAGGATCTTGAAATCCCGGGCTGCACGTTCGATGTCATCGGAGCACTGGTCGAGTTGAGGCGGCTGAAGTTGGAGCCAGGGGCAGCACTCAGTGTCCCGGTCAGCGACGGCAAGAAATTCATCAACGCACGCGTCGAGGTGCAGGCCAAGGGGCGAATCAAGACACCCGCAGGGGAATTCAACGCGGTTCGCTGCGAAGCGTTCCTTTTCGATGGCGCACTCTATGCGCGCAAAGCGAGACTGCACGTATGGTTTACGGACGACGCTGCGAAAGTGCCCGTGCAGATACGCATCATGATGCGGTTTTACATTGGCACAGTGACACTCCAACTGGACAAGTCCGCCTGATTAGAGCAGTCAGGGTTGCACGGTTCCGCTTAAGTTCAGCATCACAGACCGGCGTCGAAGTGGATCGATCCAGGTCGCTTCCAGTTACAGACTTTCCGCCGGCAAACCCTGGGACCGTAGCCTTTCAGAAACACCATCTGGGCCGGGATATAGCGCAACTGGTACTTCACCGGGGATTTTGACCACCAAGGCAGCTCAACCCGCATGCTGTGCACAACCATTCAGAACTGCAATCCGTAAGTACACGCGCTGCTCAATTTTGACCATGAAGTCCGGCCCGGGACTAAGAAAACTCACCACCGGACTGTCGCTCGAGCAAGCGCCATTGTGCGGAGACGTCGCGAGATCCTGACCTTACCCCTATTTCCGCACGCTCGATCATATAACTTCCCCTCGCTGGTTTGAAGCGGGGAGATGGGTTTGGGAACAGGGGGTGGCGATTGAGCCACCTCTTCCCATTTCAGCAATGCAGAGTGCTGCACTTGCAATCGCAAGCGCATATTCGTTTGGGGTTCGGTTTCCCAGTGCCGAGTGCGGCCTCCTTTCGTTGTAGTGCGCCCTCCAGGCCGCCAAGCGACGGCGCGCATCCAGTAAGTTCCGGAACCAGTTCACATTCAGGCATTCTTCCCTCAATTTGCCGTTGAGGCTCTCGATGTGTGCGTT